>NZ_JBHGAQ010000015.1:0-145701 GCF_042610505.1 Chryseobacterium sp. sg2396
TAGACTATTGTATATACATAATTGGTATAATTTATACTTGTTATAAATAAATCACTTTTTGTAGAATAAAAGTAAGTGGTATTTAATTATTAATTAATATTTTAGGCTAAAACCATTACGATTATGTTATTTTTAATAATTAATTTGTAACAATAAAAAAACCGCCTCTTTAGGAGACGGTTTCTTTATTTTGAGTAGAAATATAACTATTTTGCAGCAGCTTTGGCAGCTTTTTTTGCAGCTTTAGCGGCAGCCTTAGCTTCAGCTTTCTCAGCTTTTTCCTTAGCCTTTAGCTCTTCAGGCGTTAATGGCTTTGGTTCAGGAGCATTCGGATCTACGTTTCCTTTGATGTAGATTACACTTCTGCTGTTCACAGGGTCGTTGGAGAATACTTCGATCATCTTGTTGAAACCACCGTTGATTCCTGTATTATATCCTACCTTGATTTTAGCAGATTTTTTCGGCATAATCGGATCCTGGCTGAATTCCGGAGTCGTACATCCGCAAGATGCCTTTACATTTGAAAGGATCAGAGGCTTATCACCGGTATTGGTTACGGTGAAAAATCTGATACCATCTGAATTTGGCTTTACCGTACCGTAATCGTACGTAGTCTTGTCAAATGTAATCGTTTGTGCAGATGCAAGAGCGAATGTTCCGAATAATGCAATTCCTGCGATTAATTTTTTCATATTCTTGAATGTTAAATATGTTGTTAGATAAATTTCGGTAACAAAGTTAAAAATTATTTTAATTCATACTTAAAATTTTTTTTCTTTAGACTATTTTTGCAAATTGTAAAGTAAAGAAACAGAATTTATGCAGATTTCAGAAAAGTACAATCCACAGGAAACAGAACAAAAGTGGTACAATTACTGGTTGGAAAACAAATACTTCCATTCAGAACCGAATGATAAGCCGCCGTACACTGTTGTAATCCCTCCGCCGAACGTAACGGGGATTTTGCACATGGGGCACATGCTTAACAATACCATTCAGGATGTTCTGGTCCGTCGTGCGAGAATGCAGGGCTTCAATGCCTGCTGGGTGCCGGGAACAGATCACGCTTCCATTGCTACGGAAGCGAAAGTCGTTGCCAAACTGAAATCAGAAGGGGTCAGCAAGTCTGATATCACCCGAGAAGAATTCCTGAAGCATGCCTGGGACTGGACCGATAAATACGGCGGAACCATCCTGGAGCAGCTGAAAAAGCTGGGCTGTTCGTGTGATTGGGACAGAACCCGTTTCACTATGGAACCGAAGCTCTCCCAACAGGTGATCAAATCTTTTGTGGATCTCTATAACAAAGGACTGATCTACCGCGGGTACCGAATGGTAAACTGGGATCCTGAAGCCAAGACCAATATTTCCGATGAAGAAGTAATCTTCAAGGAACAGAACGGAAAATTATATTTCCTGAAATATGCCGTTGAAGGTTCGGAGGAATTCCTCTCGGTAGCTACTACGCGTCCTGAAACCATTTTTGGCGATACAGCGATCTGTATCAACCCGAATGATGAAAGATATGCCCACCTGAAAGGTAAAAAAGTAATCGTGCCGATCGTCAACAGGGTAATTCCGATTATCGAAGACGAATATGTGGATATCGAATTCGGGACAGGAGCTTTGAAAATTACTCCGGCACACGACGTAAATGACTACGAAATCGGGCAGAAGCATAGTCTGCCGATGATTGATGCGCTGGATGACGATGGAAACCTGAATGATCACGGATTACACTACGCCGGAAAAAACAGGTTCGAGGTAAGAAAGCAGATCGCGAAGGAGCTGCAAGAAAAAGATCTGTTGCTTAAAGCGGAAGACTATGTAAATAAAGTGGGAACGTCCGAAAGAACCGGTGCGGTAATCGAACCTAAAGTTTCGGTTCAGTGGTTCCTTAAAATGTCTGAAATTGCAAAGCCGGCCCTGGATGTTGTAATGGATGATGAGGTGAAATTCTATCCTGAAAAGTTTAAGAATACCTATAAATACTGGATGGAAAACATCCGCGACTGGAACATTTCCCGCCAGCTTTGGTGGGGACAGCAAATTCCTGCGTTTTATTATGGTGATGGCGAAAATGATTTCGTAGTAGCTGAAACCATAGAAGAAGCATTGGAATTGGCAAAACAAAAAACCAATAACGATCAGCTGACTGCCGGAAACCTTGAACAGGATGAAGATGCGTTGGATACCTGGTTCTCTTCATGGCTGTGGCCGATGTCGGTTTTTGACGGACTGCTTGATCCTGAAAATAAGGACATCAATTACTATTATCCTACCTCTGATCTGGTAACCGGTCCGGATATTATTTTCTTCTGGGTAGCCCGGATGATCATGGCCGGCTTGGAATACAGAAAGGAAGTTCCGTTCAAAAATGTTTATTTTACGGGTATTGTAAGGGATAAGCAGCGAAGAAAGATGTCAAAATCGCTGGGAAACTCTCCGGATCCGCTGGAACTGATGGATAAATACGGAGCAGATGGCGTTCGTGTAGGAATTTTATTAAGTTCTGCAGCCGGAAACGATCTCCTTTTTGATGAAGATCTTATGCTGCAGGGAAGAAACTTTATGTCTAAGATCTGGAGTGCATTCCGTTTGATCAATATGTGGAATCATGAAGATAAACCGGCAAACGCGGCAGAAATCCAGGCTATCGAATGGTTTGAAAATAAATTGAATAAAACAATTGCTGACATTAATGATCAGTTTGATAAATTCAGGATTTCCGATGCCTTGCATTTAATCTATAAGCTGATCTGGGATGATTTCTGCTCCTGGTATCTTGAAGCCATCAAGCCAAATTTCGGGGAAGGGATTTCCAGAGAAGTTTACAATAAAACAGTAGAACTTTTTGAAGAATTAATGAAGCTGCTTCATCCGTTTATGCCTTTCTTAACGGAGGAATTATGGCAGACGATTTCAGAGAGAAATATTGATGAGGCTCTAATTATCGCGCAGCAGAAAAAAGCGGAAGCATTCGATGAAACCATTATTAAAAACTTTGAAACAGCATCGGAACTGATTTCCGGTGTAAGAAACTACCGCCAGACCAAAGGGATTTCCCCAAGAGAAGCGGCTGAAATTTATACAAGTGCAACAGAGTTTACCAATGAAGCAGTTATCCGTAAACTGGCAAATGTTTCGGAAATTCATTTTGCAACAAAAACGGATAAACCGAGCTTTACCTTCCTGATAGGGGCCACGGAAATTTCAATTCCACTAAGTGAAAATTTAGACTTGGAAGAAGAAAAGAAAAAGACCGAAGAAGAACTGAAATATTTAAAAGGTTTCCTGATCTCCGTGGACAAAAAGCTTTCCAACGAAAAGTTTGTGGCCAATGCAAAGCCCGAAATCGTAGAAGTGGAGCGTAAAAAACAGAAAGATGCAATGGATAAGATTGCGATCCTTGAAGAAAAGCTGAAAAGCCTTTAATTATAAAGCTTAGCATAACATGAAAGACGACGACAGAGGTATTTTCACACTGGATAGTGATACCGTCGCTTCCAATCCGGGAAGAGTGAGGATCATGCCTTTCGTACTGATGAGGCACATGCGCAAATCAGTTTTGCTGTTAATCCCTCTGTTGGTTTCATTGGTTTTTGTTTTTCAGGTTTCTCTGCTGTGGGGAGCACTTCCTTCTATAATCTTTTTCGTGATAAATTATTTATATTGGAGAAGAAAACAGGAGCATTTTGCTTTTGGGGATTCCAATGGCGGTATCGTGGTTTCGGAAAATCCTAAGCTGGTTGCCGTAGCAGCCAATCTCTCAAAAGGTTTTGCCGGAAATTATCCGGTGGTAAAAATCATTCCCTACAAAGGAAAAGGCCGGCTGAACGATAGGATCGGAACCATAGCCCTTTACGAGGGGACTTCAAGCTGTACCCCACATTGGAGCGATTTTTTTCCGGTTCCTGTGGAATATGTGAATAATAACAAAGCGGAATTAAATGCTGTTTTACTTTCCTATTCCGAAGAAAGTTGGGAAGTTTTGGAAAGCAGGCTGAAGCAGATTGCCCAGCCCTATAAAGAAGGTCTGTTTAAAATTTCCACAGAAAACAGCAGTTGGTAACAGCTTTTAGTTCATATGTTGCCGGAAATTAAAACCTGTATCCAAAATAACCGTCATTTCAGATGACGAAGATTAATTAAATTAAAATGACACATATAGAAAATATAAAAAAACTCTTCTCTAAAAACTTCGTAGAAAACCCTTTGCTGGAAAGCTTCGAAGTGGGTAAAATTTATCTGTCCAGCGGGAAGCTTGTAGCCTGTGATCCGGTAATTACAAACGATATGCTCCCGTTTACCACGAAATTCCCAAAAGGAGATTTTTCTGTTTTACTGCATAAAGAGCGGGAAAGCAACTGTGTGGCGTACGCCGAAATCATTTTCAGCAATGAAGAGGTGGCAGACTGGAAACTGGCCGTAACGGAAGGACAGAATGTAAAAGACCTTGCAGAAGGAGAAGTTTTCGGATATCCTGTGGAAAGCGGGATGGGATGCTTTATGGATGCAGATACCCAGAACAGCCTGAATGATCTGGAGCAGAGACTTTACCGAAGTAAAGGCGTAGACTTTATGGGGATTTATGAAGAATTTTTCCATGAATATTTTTTTGATGAAAACGGAGCCATCGATCAGTTTGCTTTCTTAAAACCTTCAGAACAGCATCCTGGAACCATTTTTGCGTTTGAAACAGGATATGGTGAAGGATTTTACGCAAGCTATATTGCCTATGATCAGAATAATTCACCGGTAAAAATCGTTAATGAATTTATCGAAATTAGTTAATAAAAGTTAATTATTTTGACCCACAGCTGCGGGATGATAAATTTGTTATAACCACTCAATAATATAAGTTAATATAAAACACAATGAATTTTGCCTCAGAACAGCCGAAAATCATCGTCGTAGGAAGCTCTTCGATAGATCTTATTTTAGAAACTGAAAAAGTTCCCTGCCAGAATGAAACGGTAATGGCCTATAATTCCGAAAGCTTTTTCGGAGGAAAAGGTTCCAACCAGGCCGTTGCTGCCGCTAGGCTGGGAGCAAGTGTATACTTCGTAGGTTGTGTAGGGATGGATCCTCTTGGCCAGCAGATCATGAGAAACATGGTGAATGAAGGCGTAAATGTCGGGTTTGTCTTTGAAACCGACCAGGAAGCTACAGGAACGGCTTATGTGACTACGTCAGAAGGAAACTCTGCTATTGTGGTGGTTCCTGCGGCCAACAATTATTTAAGCATTGAACATGTGGAAGCTGCCGACAAATATTTTCATACGGCAGACCTTGTCCTTCTTCAGCTGGAAGTTTCCATGAGAGTTGTTGAATATACCATACGAAAAGCCAGAAAGTATAATAAACAAGTAGGATTATATGCTTCCCCGGCACAGCATTTAAGCACTGAAATTCTTGACAATGTAGATTTTATCGTTGTGAAAAGTACTGAGCTCCACATCGTTTTCGGTGAAGAGCGGCGGGAAGAAATCCTGAAAAAATATTTTAATAAAGTTTTCGTGAGAGACGACATCAATTCCACGGTTTATTTTGACGGTACCGAAATGAAATATTGCAGGAATGACAAGGATAAAACCGTTTATAAAATGGGTATGGGGGACGCTTTTACGGCAGGATTCGCAATCGCTTTATGCCATAAAAACCCTATCGAAGACTGTGTGAAATTCGGAAACGAAGTGTCTGCCAGGGTTTCTTCTAAAAAAGGTTCACAAACCGGGCTTCCGAGAGTTTCAGATTTCCTTTAAACTATTTGTTGCATATCGAAAGACATGGCAAAGCCTAAAAATAAAAGTTAAAAATTCCATTTTTATAATGGAATTTTTTTTTACCTATGAAAGAGCTTCGCCTTTTAACGTCTGATCAGTTTTCCATCACTGCCCATCTTTTTATACCTGAAACCGGCAATAGCAAATTGCTGCTGATTAATTCGGCGACAGGTGTGAAGCAGCAGCTGTATTTTTCATTTGCCAGCTATTTTTCAGAACAGGGATTTACCGTAATTACGTATGATTATCGCGGGATAGGTCTTTCCAAGCCTTCCCGTATGAAAGGTTTCCAAGCTTCCATGAGAATTTGGGGCTCGGCAGATTATAAAACACTTACAGATTATATAGAAACACATTTTAAGGATCACCAAAAATATTGTCTGGGCCATTCTGTAGGAGCGTTGATTCTGGGTATGAATGAAGATTCTGAAATATTTGACAAATTCGTTTTCGTGGGGACACAGAATGCTTTCATCGGGAATTTAAGGTTCAGGACAAAGATTGAAGCCCTTCTGGGATTCGGCATTGTTCAGCCTGTAACCACCGGATTGCTGGGATATTTTCCCGCAAATTGGTTTGGACTCGGAGAAAGTCTCCCTAAAAATTGCGCATCTGACTGGAGAACCTTAATTTTAAACAGAAAATCAACCAACCGGCTGCTGGAAAAAACGGCTGATTATGCTAAAGAGCTGACGCAGAAAGTTTTGGTGATCCGGGCGGAAGACGATGTATGGTTAACAGAAAAAGGGATAAAAAGTCTGCTGAACGATACGTATCCGAACCTAAGACCGACCTACAGATTGGTTGGAACTTCAGAATCTGAACAGGGAGAAATAGGCCATGTTAATTTTTTCAGAAGCTACAATAAAAACCTTTGGGACATTATTTTAAAAGAATTGATTATAGATGAATAAGCTGATTGAAAACACGATAGAGTTTGTAAAAGAAAAATTGGAAGGCGCAGAAGCCGGACACGACTGGTTTCACATCGAAAGGGTATGGAAACTGTCTGACAAAATTGCCGAAGCTGAAACCTGCAGCCGGGAAATCGTGGAGCTGGCTGCCCTGCTGCACGATATTGCCGATCCTAAGTTTCATAATGGGGATGAAACCATTGCGCTAAAAGTATCGAGAGAATTTCTTGAGCGTCAGAATGTCGATGAAAAAACTATTGAACAGGTGCTGTTCATCATTAAAAATATTTCATTTAAAAACAGGGGCGATGTTCCGAAAGATCTTCCCATAGAGCTTAAGATCGTACAGGATGCCGATAGGATCGATGCCATCGGAGCAATTGGTGTGGCGAGAACCTTTAATTTCGGTGGCTTTAAGAACAACCCGATGTATGACCCGAAGGTGGAGCCTAAGCTGAATATGCCCAAAGAAGAATACAAAAAATCGAACGGAACCACCATTAATCATTTCTATGAAAAATTATTGCTGCTGAAAGATCTGATGAATACGGAAAAAGGAAAGGAAATTGCTGCTGAAAGGCACGATTTTATGCTGAAATTCCTGGATCAGTTTTATAAAGAATGGAATGTTGATTAGCTTTCCCGATAAAACTTTTTAAATAAGTATCTTTGCAGCATGGTATTTATGGTCTTGCTTATTTTCTGGGCATCGGTTCTCTCTCTCATTCTTTTTAAGATCAAGAAGGGGAGGGGTGCTGAATGGGCCAAGATTTTCAGGATTCTTACGCTGGTCTTTTCCATTTCTTTTTTCACGTATTGGTTTATCAAAAGAAGTTCGGTAGGAATTGTGCAGGATTCGGTAGCGTTACAGGTTATCAACAAGCTTCCGCAGCCCATCGATTTTTATGTCATTAATCTTAATGATCCTGAAGCCGGAAAAGCTATTGAAACCAAACACATCGGCAATATCCGCTCCGAATATTACAGGATCGAATACCTGAGAATGGATAAATCCGACGAATACTGGATCGTTGGGTACCTTGGGAAAAAGAATCTTGTGTATTTCTCCCAGCATTCCGTTCCGAATAAGAATATTGACCAGATTATCGAAGTCAACAATTATATCAACCAGAGTGTAAAGCTTTCAGAAATTGCCAAAAAACAGGTGGAGGCCTACAACCATGAAAATACAAAGGTCGGCATTTGGGTAACACTGGACTTCCTGCTGCTGTTCCTGAATCTGGTATTGCTTATGAGAAAACGTAAATAAAAAATCCCGGTGCTGTTTTTACAGACCGGGATTATATTTTATCGGGTGAATACTGATATTTAAGGATAATCCAGAATCAGCATAACCGTTTCCTTGAATTCTTCAGGACAATTCTTTATCAGCTTATCCTTATTCTGCTTACTGATCTGTTTGGGTTCGAGCCATTCCGTTTTGTCGGAACTCAGGCTGTTGCTGTCGTATGTTCTTTTTATTTTATTGTCTTCATAAAAAGTATACTCATCGCCCAGCCAGTTATTGGTAATGCTTATCTTGCAAATTTCCTTTTCCATTGTTTTAATAAATAATTTAACATTCATTTTTGGTTTGTCGTATTTTGTAATTTACTAAATATAACAATGTAAACGCAGGATTGTACGGAATTTTTTTTTAAGATAAAAAAGTGAATTATTTTTGTTAAAACTATTCTTTTCTTTATATTTTATTTCACTAATATGCGAATAATTTTAAATAATGCTAATACTTAAAATAAAGTTCCGGTATTTTCTGTAGCCATTTTAGGGATTCGGAGGTCTGTTTTCCAGGTTTCATTCATTTTTTTGATCAGATATGAGGAAAGAAGCGGGGAATCTTTTTCAAGGCCCTGATGAACAAAAAAGTAGATATTTTGCAGTCCTTCTTTCTTCCATAAAGTAAGCCGTTGTACCCATTCTTCGAGACGGGTATAATCTATTTCCGTACCGGCTGCCACGTACCGGATGAAGGTACTCGGCGTGGTAAGCCGCATGTGAAGCATATCCCTTCTGCCGGGCGTATCTACAATAATATTGGTAATACCGTACTTTTCAAATAGCTCACAGACGGTATTGTAAATTTCATCATTGTTGTACCATTCGGCATTTCGCAGTTCGATGGCCAACGGGACTTCTTTCGGCCATTCTTTTACAAACTTTTCAAGCCTGCCGTAATCTTTCGGCTGGTAGTTGTCATGAAGCTGAAGAAAGGCCATACCCAGCTTTTCTTCAAAATTCAGGACGGACGTGGCAAACTGGGTGACCTGGTCTGTTACGTCAATCAGCCTTCTGTAGTGTGAAATTGTACTGGTGATTTTCGGAAAAAATTTAAAATCTGCAGGTGTCTTATCTTTCCAGGTCAGGATCTGTTGCGGAGCCGGCATTCCGTAAAAAGTTCCGTTCAGCTCAATGGAGTTAAACTGGGTGGCGTAGTAGGTCAGTTCATCCTTTGTCCCTTTCGGGTAGAATCCCTTCATATCGGTTTTGTTCCATTTGGCAGCTCCGACGGAAATATTCTCCAGTCCTTTTTTATTTTGGCTCACAATTTCTTTTGTCCGCGGATCATCTTCAGGCAGGGTAAAATCTATTTTTGAAGGATCTTCTACTTTTCCGAATTTCATAATTTACTGTTTTTTAATTAGGTCACTAAAGAAATATAAATAAAACCTGTAGAAAAATTATTTGCTGCTTCATTTATATCCGGTTACAAAAAGGCACGCTAAAAAGCGTGCCGAAGTGAATATGTATTGTTTATTATTTGGGAGTCTTATGCTTCACAAGCCGTGCAGGTAACAAAATTTACCATCATTTCTTTAGAAACAGAAGAACTTCTTTGATAATAAAGGGTTTTTACACCTTTTTTCCAAGCCTCAATATAAAGATAATTTACATCTTTCACCGGCATTGTAGAAGGAATCTGCAGATTCAGAGACTGTGCCTGGTCGATATATTGCTGTCTTTGGGCTGCCTGGGAAATGATCTCCATCGGGGAGATTTCCTTGAAGGTTTTAAATACCGCTTTTTCTTCATCTGTTAGTTCCTTCAAATGTTGTACCGAACCGTGATTCAACATGATGGTTCTCCAGGTTTCTTCGTTGTCAAGCCCTTTTGCTTCAAGCAATTTAGCCAGATACTTATTTTTACGCATGAAGTTTCCTTTCGCAAGCCCCGCTTTGTAATAATTGGATGCAAACGGCTCGATTCCCGGAGAAGTCTGGCCTAAGATCGCAGAACTTGATGTCGTTGGAGCAATTGCCATCGTCGTGGTATTTCTCAGTCCGTATCCTTTTAACAGTTCTGGCTCGCCGTAGATATTGGCCAGTTCTCTGGAAGCCTGTTCCGCCTGTTCTTTAATACGTCTGAAAGCCCTTGCATTGAACTGGGTCGCCTCAAAACTTTCAAAAGGGATCATATTTTTCTGCAGGTAAGAATGGTATCCTAAAACCCCTAACCCTAACGCTCTGTGACGCATTGCGAAGTTTCTTGCCCCCTGAAGGTAATAGTTTCCTTCCGTTTTATCAATAAATTCGGATAATACGGCATCCAGGAAGTAAATGGCCAGTTTTACCGCATCGGTATCTTTCCATTCGTCATACAGTTCCAGGTTCATGGAAGACAGACAGCAGATGAAAGATTCTTCTCTTGTAGAAGGAAGCATGATTTCAGAACACAGGTTACTGGCGTTTACTGTCAGTCCTAGATCTTTGTATACCTGAGGCTTGTTTCTATTGACGTTATCCGTAAAGAAGATATAAGGAAGGCCTTTCTGCTGGCGGCTTTCCAGTACTCTTGCCCAGATTTTACGCTTGTCCATATCGCCGTCAATCATGTCCTGCATCCAGTAATCCGGTACGCAGATTCCCGTAAACAGGTTCTGGATCGGGCTTCCGATATCTTTAATGGATAAAAATTCTTCAATATCCCCGTGATCGATGTCAAGGTAAGCGGCAAAAGCCCCTCTTCTTACACCGCCCTGGGAAACAACATCCATGGCCGTATCAAAAAGTTTCATGAAAGAAACGGCTCCTGAGGATTTCCCGTTGTCCGTTACCGCTGTTCCACGGTTACGGAGTTCCCCGAAATACCCTGAAGTTCCGCCCCCGATCTTCGTCTGCATGATCACTTCCCCCATTTTGTGGGTGATGCCTTCGATGCTGTCCGGAATATGGACGTTGAAGCAGGAAATAGGAAGCCCTCGCTGGGTTCCCATATTGGCCCAGACCGGCGATGAGAAACTGATCCATCCTTTGGTGATCATTTCCTTGAACGCAGGCTGAAGTTCCGGCTTGTATAAGCGCTTTGCCGCCGCAGTCGTGATTCTGTCGATAGCACCGTCTACCGTTTCCCCTTTCAGCAAATAGCCTCTGTTCAGCATTTGCTCAGACTCTTCATTGAGCCACCATATGTTGTTGTTCTGTTCGTCCATAGTTGTTGTATATTTTCGAATTCCCGAACGGTTTTAAGGCTCAGGAATTTTGATTTTATATTATTAAAGTAAATTGTGTGGCAAATGCTTCGACAGGCTCAGCATGACATTGCGGAATAAGAAGTTTTGACAGTGCTAAATTTGTTTTATTTAAAACAAATCATTCGCCGTAATACTCTTATCGTGCTTCGTATAATCTACCGGTCTTTTTGCAAAGAAATCATCCATGGAATTGGCGAAAACTTCTTCCTCGAACCAAACCATCGGCCTGTACTGATCGGCGGTGATGTTGTATCTCGGCTGCATGTTGATTTTCTTCAAGCTGTCATCCACACGGTATTTCATGAAATTCAAAAGGTCTTCTTTAGAAACGTGGTCGATTTCACCCAGTTCGAAGATCCAGCTCAGGATGTCGCCTTCTCTTTCAATGGATTCATCCACTAACGTATAAATGTCTTCGATGTCGCTGTCGGTTAAAAGATCCGGCTGCTCTTCTCTGATTTTGTTGATTAAATAAATTCCGGCGTTGGCATGGATCTGCTCATCTACGGAAGTCCAGGCAATAATGTTGGAAACGTTTTTCATAAATCCTTTAAATCTCGTGAAAGAAAGGATGATGGCAAACTGAGAAAAAAGAGATACGTTTTCTACCAGGATACTGAACAGCAATAAAGCCGAAACATATTCTTTAGGCGTTGCGGAATTGGCATGTCTCAGGGCATTCCCCAAAAACTCGATTCTGCTTTTTACGGCAGGAATTTCCACCACGTTAAGGAACTCGTCGTTATATCCCAGCACTTCAAGCAGTCGGGAATACGCTTCCGAATGACGGAACTCGCATTCTGCGAACGTAGAACCCAAGCCGTTGAATTCCGGCTTCGGAAGGTGGGTGTATAAATTTCCCCAGAAGGTCTTTACAGACACCTCAATCTGTGCGATCGCCAAAAGCGCATTTTTCACAGCATGTTTTTCATGCGGCTCCAGCTGCGAATGAAAATCCTGAACATCTGCAGTAAAATCCACTTCGGAATGTACCCAGAACGATTTGTTGATCGCCTCTACGAACTGAAGCACCTCAGGGTATTCAAATGGCTTGTAACTTACTCTCTTATCAAAAACTCCCATGTTAAAATGTCTTTATATTTAATTAATCGGATCAGTGTGGAAAAGTCCTTCGTGGTAAGCAAGTTTCTGAATGTTAATTTCTTAAAATTGAAAGTTATTCACAATCGAAACCGGTGCTGCTCCCGGACCGTCTAGGTACAAAGTTAGAAAACAAGAACTGTAATTGAAAGGGGAAAACACTAATTCGCTGAGTTTTAACAGTAAAAGTTTTCCACATTTGCACGGAAAGCCTTTAAATATTGACTTACAAACCATTATCGTGGAAAAATAACGCATATTGCGGGTTTCATATTAAACAAAAAAATATAAAATACTATGAATAAAAGGATAATGTGTTAAACATTAATTTATCTAAAGAAATTTCCTCTCGCCGTAACAAATTAAAAAAAGTGCCTACTTATTGGGTATAAAACATAACATCACTTCATGTTACTAATTCAGGATTTACACAAATCGTACGATACGGGAAAAAGCAGGCTGCATGTACTTAAGGGAATCAATCTTAGCATTTCCGAAGGCGAGTTTGTTTCCATCATGGGAAGTTCCGGCTCCGGGAAATCCACGCTGCTGAATATCATCGGTATCCTCGATGAAAAAGATTCCGGGATCTACGAGCTGGATAACGTGCCAATCGAACATTTGTCTGAAGTGAAAGCGGCGGAATACAGAAGCCGGTTTCTGGGATTTATTTTCCAGTCCTTCAACCTGATCGGCTATAAAACAGCTCTGGATAATGTGGCCCTTCCGTTGTATTACCAGAATGTCCCGAGAAAAGAACGTAACCAGAAAGCGATGGAATACCTGGAAAAAGTAGGGCTCGCGCAGTGGGCAAACCACTTACCCAACGAGCTTTCCGGAGGGCAGAAGCAAAGGGTGGCCATTGCCAGGGCACTGATCACCGACCCAAAAGTGGTACTGGCCGATGAACCGACCGGAGCGCTGGACTCCAAAACCACCCACGACATCATGAAGCTTCTTCAGGACATCAACAATGAAGGGAAAACCATCATCGTCGTTACCCACGAGCCCGACGTCGCCGCACAGACCAAAAGAAACGTCGTCCTCCGCGACGGCATTATTGAAAGTGATGAGTTTATTAAACAGCATGTGCTGTAAGGCGGGATGCTGGGTGCTGGGAGAAAGGGGGTTATAATAAATAGAATTAAATCAGCGGAAAGATGGAGACTTCCCTCATCCAGCTTCCCGCTTCAAGCTTAAAAATATGTTTGATCTAGACCGTTGGCAGGAAATATTCAGTTCGATCCGCAGCAATGTTTTGCGGACGGTGCTTTCCGGTTTTACCGTGGCGTTGGGATTATTTATTTTCATTGTCCTTTTCGGAATCGGTTCCGGACTGCAGAACGCCTTTACCCAGGGATTTGCGCGGGATGCCCAGAACCTGATCTCTATTGTGACGGGAAAAACCACCATCGCTTACAACGGACTTCAGTCTGACCGGCAGGTAACCATGAACAACGATGATTACGATTTCCTGGTAAACATTGATAAAGAAAACGTAGGAAGCTCAACGCCGAGATATACCTCGAATTTACTGGTAAAATACGGCAAGGAAAGCGGAAATTATCAGATCAACGGGGCGAAACCTGAAGAACAGGTGATCGAAAACCGTAAAGTACTCGAAGGCCGTTATCTCACCCCGACCGATCTTGAACGGAAACAGAATGTGGCTGTGATTGGTAGGATGGTACAGCGTGACCTGATTAAAAACGGAAGTCCGGTAGGAAAAGAACTGAACATCAACGGAACCATGTTCAAAGTGGTCGGTGTATTCTCGGATGACGGCGGCGACTGGGACGAAAGGCATATTACCGTGCCGATCACTACCCTGCAGCAGATGAAAAAAGGTTCCGATACCGTAAGCATCAATTATATCGCTTACAACGAAAAACTGACGCCGGAACAGGCCATCAAATACGGGGATGAGCTGAAGGATCGGTTAAAAGCCAGAAAAAATGTGGCTCCTGATGATGAAAACGGAGTGCGCGTCTGGAACAATGCCAAGAACATGAACGATACGTTTGCCTTCATGGCTGTGCTTACCGGGATCGTAGGATTTATCGGAATGGGAACCCTGTTGGCGGGAATCATCGGGATCAGCAACATCATGGTCTACATCGTAAAGGAAAGAACCAAAGAAATCGGGGTAAGAAAAGCCATCGGTGCAAAACCGCGGAGCATTGTCGCTCTGATCGTTCAGGAAAGCGTCGTGATCACCGTCATTTCAGGACTGGTAGGGGTCGGACTGGGCGTACTGGCTTTGTATCTCATCGGCAATAACCTGGAGGAATATTTCATCAAAGATCCGAATGTGGGATGGGGGCATATTTTAGCGGCCTTTATCGCATTGGTCTTTTCCGGGCTGATCGCAGGTTTTGTTCCGGCGTACCGGGCCTCAAAAATTAAGCCGATCGAAGCGTTGAGAACAGAATAGTTAAAAGTGAATGGTGAATTTTGCTTCGCAAGTGAATTTTAGATTTATGAAAATTGACCATTGACTCGCAGAAATTGACAAGCGGAGCGGATTAACCCGCAGGAATTAATCATATTAAAAAGATTGACAGTTTAAAATGAACATAATATTTAAAAAAGATACTTGGCAGGAAATTTATTATTCGTTGCGGAATAATAAGCTCCGGACGTTCCTTACCATGATTGGTGTGGGATGGGGTATGTTTTTGTATGTAAGTCTGCTGGGAGCGGCAAAAGGGATGGAGAACGGTTTCGATAAACTGTTTTCGGGTTTTGCCACCAACTCTATTTTCCTCTGGGCACAGAATACCTCCATTCCGTATGAAGGTTTTCCGAAAGGAAGACAGGTACATCTCCACCTTCCAGATATCGACATGCTGAAAAGGAAAATCCCGGACATCGATTATATTTCCCCTCAGAATTCCCGGGGAAGCTTTACCGGAACACCCGGAGAGTCCATGTCCAGAAACGGAAAAACCGGAACCTATGCTTTAACCGGCGACTATCCGGTAGGCAATAAAATTTCAGAGAAAAAACTGATTTTCGGAAGATACATCAACGATGCCGACGTTTCAGGAAACAAAAATGTAGCAGTTATCGGGGAAGAGATTTACAAAAACTTTTTCGATTCTAAAAAGAATGAAAACCCGCTCGGCAAATCCATCAACATCAAAGGGATTTTCTTCAATGTGATCGGTGTTTTCAGGATCAAGAAAAACGGAGGGTTCGAGAATGACCAGACGGTATTCATTCCGCTTTCCACGTATACGAAAATGTATAATGCGGCAGACCAGATCGATATGTTTGCCATTGTAAGTAAGCCGAATGTGGATGTAAACTCTGTAGAGGAAAAGGTAAAGCTGGAACTGAAATCCAAGAATAAGGTTTCCCCGGAAGATACCAATGCTTTCGGAAGTTTCAATTTAGGAAAAGAATTCAAAAAACTGACCGGCTTTTTAACGGGTATGCAGCTTTTGACCATTATTGTAGGCACTTTAACCATCCTTGCAGGAGTCATCGCGATTTCAAACATCCTTTTGATTACGGTCAAGGAAAGAACTAAAGAAATCGGTATCCGCAGGGCATTGGGAGCGAAGCCTTCCGAGGTACGGAACCAGATCCTCCTGGAAAGTGTCGTCATCACGCTTTCTTCAGGATTGCTCGGATTTATATTCGGGATTTTCGTGCTGATGATCCTTGATATATTAACCCAAGGACAGGACTCGTTCCCGTTCTACAATCCTACCGTAAATTACGGAAATGTCTTTGCCGCAATGGCGGTCATGGTGGTTTTAGGACTCATTATCGGATTGATCCCTGCGCAGAGAGCCGTTAAGATCAGGCCGATTGAAGCATTGAGAACAGAATAATTTGATATTTAATTAATATTTAAGAAATAAACTATACATATGAAAAAGAAATTCACCTGGAAAAAAGCCATTTATATAGTCTTGGGGCTTTTATTTGCCGGGGCGCTCTTCGCAGGAATCGGATATCTGGTAAAATCCAACTCCAAAAAAAGTGAGGCCTTCCTTACCCGTAAACCTACCGTTCAGAATATGGAAGATAAGGTAATGGCAACGGGGAAGATCGTTCCGAAAGAGGAAATTGAAATCAAGCCGAATATCGCGGGGATCATTGATAAAATCCTGGTGGATGAAGGTGATAAGGTGGAAGTAGGACAGCTGATTGCGACCGTAAGAATCGTTCCGAATCTTTCCGAGGTGAACAATGCCCAGCAGAACGTAAGTAATCAGCAGCTTCAGATCAGCAATGCGAAACTGAACGTCGACAATATGCGAAAACAGTTTGATATGCAGGAACGGCTTTATAAGCAGGGAGTAGCTTCCAAGCAGGAATACCTGAATGCCCAGCAGCAGCTGTACTCCATGCAGCAGTCGTTGAGAAATGCCCAGCAGCAGCTGGTAACAGCGCAAAAGGCCTTACAGATCGCCAAAACAGGTTCCACGCCTGAATTGCAGGGACTGGCCACCACCCAGATCCGCTCCAAAGCTTCGGGAACCGTTCTTGATGTGCCGGTAAAAGTAGGAAGCCAGGTGATTGAAGCCAACTCTTTCAACGCAGGAACCACCATCTGTTCCATTGCAGATCTTAATTCACTGATCTTCCAGGGAGAGATCGATGAAGCGCAGGCCGGAAAGCTGAAGCAGGGAATGGATATGAATATCGTGATCGGCG
The DNA here is from genome assembly GCF_042610505.1 of Chryseobacterium sp. sg2396. Classification (NCBI taxonomy): domain Bacteria; kingdom Pseudomonadati; phylum Bacteroidota; class Flavobacteriia; order Flavobacteriales; family Weeksellaceae; genus Chryseobacterium; species Chryseobacterium sp. sg2396. The sequence continues at coordinate 16,962 of NZ_JBHGAQ010000015.1, forward strand.
CCCTACAGAATAAAATGTTCCCGGGAAGGCTGACGATGATCGCCCCGAAAGGGAAAGACAACAACGGGACCATCAAATTTCCGGTAGAAGGCGATGTTTTTAACCCGAACAACGAATATATCAGAGCCGGTTTCTCGGCCAACGGCGAAATTGTCCTGAATTCCCAGAAAAATGCCCTGCTGCTGGACGAATCCCTGATCCAGTATGAAAAAAAGAATGGAAAAGACGTTCCTTTTGTTGAGGTAAAACAGAAAGACGGCAGTTTCAAAAAGGCATATGTGAAATTGGGCGCCAGCGACGGGATCAATGTTCAGATCCTGGCAGGACTTGATAAAAATGCGGACGTAAAAGTATGGAACCCGTCTGACAAAGACAAAGAAGAATTAAAAGACAAATCAAAAAAATAGTAAACAATCACTATACATTTCTTTAAACGTGATCCCGGGATTTTCCCGGGATTTTTTTATGGAATCAGTGCTCGTCTTATAAGAATGTTTTTCAGGAGCTTTTTCCTGCTTTCCACTCTATCTTTTTTGTCACGGCCTCCGCGCTGTTCCGGCCGCGACAAAAAAGGATGCCGTTGCAATCAGGGCTAGGGAAAAGGTCGTTTCTTCAACGATCTAAGTGAATGAGATTTCCGGGTTTATTTTCAGTGGAAATGTAAATTTCATAACATATGTTTAATTATCAACCAATTAAAGGGAAAGTGAAGTAAGCAGAATTCCTCTTAAGAGACTCACAAATAAATATCATCCGATACTTAAAATCATTGGCTATGATATTAAAATGGGGAAACTTCCAGCATCCGGCTTCCCTCTTCCAGCCTATCAAACATAATTTTATTATTGAAACATTGTTGCATTAATGATTTTTGTTTTATCTTTGCCATAGACGAACGGTGCAGTACTTGCACTAATCTTTACCAATAAACAGTTATGGAAAACAATTTTGATGTTATCATTATAGGAGGAAGCTATGCTGGGCTATCGGCAGGAATGTCTTTAGGAAGATCCCTCCGGAAAGTTTTAGTCATAGACAGTGGAAAACCCTGCAACCGGAATACGCCGCATTCGCATAATTTTCTTACCCACGACGGAAAAACACCGAAAGAAATTTCCAGCCTAGCCAAAGAACAGGTGTTACAATACAAAACCGTAGAGTTTCAGGAAGGCTTCGTAACAAAAATGGTAAAACAGTCTGAAAATTTTGAAGTACAGACAGAAAGCGGTGAATCATTCAACGCCAAAAAACTCATCCTGGCTTCCGGTGTGAAAGACCTGATGCCGGATATTCCCGGATTTGCCGAGTGCTGGGGAATTTCGGTGATCCACTGTCCGTACTGCCACGGATATGAAGTCCACGGAAAGACAACCGGAATTATGTCTAACGGTGATATGGGTTTTGAATTTTCGAAAATCGTTTATAATTTAACGAAAGAACTTACCCTTTTTACCAACGGCAAATCAACGCTGAACGAAGAGCAGACGGAAAGATTCGGCAGGAACAATATCGTGATTACAGAAACGGAGATAGAGAATATTGAGCATGAAAACGGTCAGATCCGGCATGTTATTCTGAAAGGCGGCGAAAGGGTTCCTTTGGATGCATTGTATGCAAAAATTCCTATTGAACAGAATATCACTACGGAAGAACTTGGATTGGAACTCACCGAACACGGATTCATCAAAATAGATCATTTCCATAAAACCAATGTGGAAGGCGTCTTTGCCTGTGGCGACAATACCACCATGATGCGTGCCGTAGCGAATGCGGTAGCTCAGGGAAACTTAACCGGAGCCATTGTAAATAAGGAGCTCGCTGAAGAAAGTTTTTAAACTTCATCTATATATTTATTTTGTTGCCTCCTGCTTTCCGGGAGGTTTTTTTGATAAAAAAATTATAATCTAAATTATTTATCGTAATATTGCGATATAGTTTCAGATATGGGAGCAACAAAAACCGATTTCTTTACCGGACAGCAGAACAAAATTGCAACCATTGCAAAAGCATTGGGGCATCCGGCGCGTATTGCCATCATCGAATATCTGCTGAAAGTGAACGAATGTATATGCGGTGATATTGTGAATGAACTTCCGCTGGCACAGCCTACCGTGTCCCAGCACCTTAAAGAACTAAAGAATGCAGGCTTGATCAAAGGAAATATTGAAGGCAATTCAATTTGCTATTGTATCGATGAAAAAGCTTTTGAAGTACTGAATACATTTTTCTCAACCGTAATTACGGCCGTTAAAAAACAAAATTGCTGTTAAAAAAATTTAAATTAAATTATCGTAATATTGCGATATTGCAATTAAAACAAAAATAAGATGACCCTTGAACAAATTAAGAAAATCCTTCCCGGACTCAGTAATGTAGAATTTCAATTGGAAAACGGAACTTTTGTTCCGGAACATTTTCACGTGACCGAAATCGGAAAGGTAAGCAAACATTTCATCGATTGCGGCGGAACCGTAAGAAACGAAGAAAAAGTAAATTTCCAGCTCTGGAATGCCGACGATACCGAACACCGTCTGAAACCGGGAAAACTTCTTAATATTATCAAGCTCTCCGAAGAAAAGCTGGGAATTGAAGATCTTGAGATCGAAGTGGAATACCAGGAAACGACCATCGGAAAATACGATCTCGATTTCAACGGGAAACATTTTATCCTGAAAAACAAAGCAACAGCCTGTCTTGCTCAGGATGCCTGTGGAATACCCACGGAAAAGGAAAAGATAAGTTTACAGGATCTGGGGAAAAAAGTAATTTCATGTTCCCCGAATTCTGGGTGCTGCTGATGTAAATTTACACTATGAATTCTAAATTATCTTTTTACATCGGAAAGATCATGCAGCAGGAGATTGCTGAAGATCGAAAAATTGCTTTAAAACCTTTAATTAACTATATTCAGGATAAAGTTGACGGAAAAAAGGCAGTACGTCTGAATTTCATCTGTACCCACAATTCGCGGAGGAGCCATTTGTGCCAGATCTGGGCACAGGTTGCCGCAAATTATTATCACATTCCGGATATACAGTGCTATTCGGGAGGAACGGAAGTTACCGCATTATTTCCCAAAATTGCGGAAACCCTTTTGAACGCAGGTTTTGAGATCTGGAAATTAAGCGAATCGCAAAATCCTGTATATGCGGTAAAATTTGATGAAAATACTTTACCGGTCGTTGGTTTTTCCAAGAAGTTTGATGATCTGTTTAATCCGGTACATAATTTTGCTGCTGTAATGACCTGCTCTTCCGCCGACGAAGGCTGCCCATTCATTCCAGGAGCTGAAAAAAGATTTCCGGTAACTTTCGAAGATCCTAAATTTTCGGATCACACATTCCGGCAAACGGAAATTTATGAAAAAAGGAGTCTTGAAATTGCCTCCGAAATGTTCTATGTATTTTCTCAAATCATTACTATAAATGAATCCTAAATTAAAATTTCCCGACAGCTATCTGACACTCTGGATTTTTCTGGCAATGGCTGCCGGCGTTTCATTAGGGTGTTTTTTTCCGGGAATTTCGGAAGTTACCAAATCATTTTCTTCCGGAACCACAAATATCCCTCTGGCAATAGGATTGATCCTCATGATGTATCCTCCATTGGCAAAAGTGGATTACAGCCTGCTTCCGAAGGTTTTTACGGATAAAAAAGTAATCTCGGTTTCGTTAGTTTTAAACTGGATTGTCGGCCCGGTCCTGATGTTTGTATTGGCGGTTATATTCCTTAAAAACGAACCTGATTATATGACCGGCCTGATCCTGATCGGATTGGCAAGATGTATCGCTATGGTAATTGTCTGGAATGATCTTGCAAAGGGAAATAGGGAATATGCTGCCCTACTGGTGGCATTGAACAGTGTTTTTCAAATATTCTCCTACAGTTTTTTTGCATGGCTTTTCATTAATCTACTTCCTCTGAAGTTAGGTCTTGGAGACTTCAGAATCTCCGTACCTACACGGGAAGTTACAGAAAGTGTACTGCTTTATTTGGGAATTCCGTTTTTAGCAGGTTTCTTATCGCGCTACCTTCTCATCTCATCCAAAGGAAAAGAGTGGTACAACAGAAAATTTATCCCGGCAATTTCGCCTGTTACCCTATATGCTTTATTGTTTACCATTGTTCTGATGTTCAGTCTGAAAGGAGACCAGATTCTGGAGCTGCCTATGGATGTGGTAAAAATTGCCATCCCGTTGATTATTTATTTCGTATTTATGTTTTTTATCAGTTTTTTCATTAACAAAATGATGAAAGTACCTTACGATAAAAATATTTCGGTTGCTTTTACGGCGACGGGAAATAATTTTGAGCTCGCCATTGCAGTAAGCATAGCCGTTTTCGGAATTCATTCTGCACAGGCCTTTGTAGGAGTTATCGGCCCGCTGGTAGAAGTTCCCGTACTTATTATTTTAGTGAAAGCCAGCCTTTATTTAAAACAAAAATATAAAAATCAGTAGCCACTAAATTCATTGAGCCGGATGCTTCAATCTCGCTGGAAATTTCGTACTTTTGGCATGAAAAATTTCTAAAACTAAAAGTAAAATGGACATTATTTTCGACCTGATTGAAAAAGAAAGACAAAGACAAACCCATGGCATTGAAATGATTGCATCAGAAAACTTTGTTTCTGAAAATGTGATGAAAGCCGTTGGGAGTGTACTGACGAATAAATATGCCGAAGGATATCCCGGCAAAAGATATTACGGAGGATGCGAAGTGGTAGATGAGGTCGAAACGCTTGCCATCAACCGGGCGAAAGAGCTTTTCGGAATAGAATATGCGAACGTTCAGCCTCATTCCGGTTCCCAGGCGAATGCAGCCATTTATCTTGCCGTTTTGAAACCCGGTGACAAAATTATGGGGATGGACCTTTCGATGGGGGGACACCTTACCCACGGTTCATCGGTGAATTTTTCCGGGATCCAGTACGATGTGGTTTCTTACGGGGTTCAGCAGGAAACCGGTCTTATCGATTACGATCAGATGAGGGAAGTGGCTTTAAGAGAAAGACCGAAAATGCTTATTGCAGGTTTTTCAGCGTATTCCAGGGATCTTGATTATGCAAAATTCAGAGAAGTGGCAGACGAAATCGGCGCTACGCTTTGGGCAGATATTGCACACCCGGCAGGTCTGGTAGCCAAAGGTCTTTTAAATAACCCGTTCGAGCACTGTCATCTGGTAACCACGACCACTCACAAGACATTGAGAGGCCCGAGAGGAGGGATGATCATGATGGGGAAAGATTTTGAAAATACATACGGTCACAAAACCCCGAAAGGCGAGATCAAAATGATGAGCCAGGTTCTTGACGGAGCTGTTTTCCCGGGAATCCAGGGCGGCCCGCTGGAGCATGTGATTGCCGGAAAAGCAGTGGCTTTCGGTGAAGCTCTTGAAGATCACTTTATGACGTATGCCAAGCAGGTACAGTCTAATGCCCAGGCTCTGGCCAAAGCGATGATCGACAGAGGATTCGATATTGTGAGCGGTGGAACAGATAACCACCTGATGTTGGTAGACCTAAGAAATAAAAATGTGAACGGTAAAGAAACCGAGAAAGCATTGGTATTGGCCGATATTACCTGCAACAAGAATATGGTTCCGTTTGATGATAAATCACCGTTTACAACATCAGGAATCAGATTGGGTACCGCAGCCATCACCACAAGAGGACTGAAAGAAAACGATATGGATACGATTGCCGGATTTATCTCCGAAGTGGTAGACAACATCAAAAATGAAGAGGTCATCACTTCCGTAAGAAAGAAAGTGAATGATTTAATGGAAGGTAAAGCCTTATTCAACTATTAAAAATTGCTTTTGGCCGATAGCCTTTGCTTGTTGGCTTTCAACATAAAACAGAAAGAGGTTCAAAGTATTTTGTGCCTCTTTTTTGTAAAAGCCATTTTAATGACCCGCTAAGCAGCTGATAGCAATTGGCTTTTTTGCTGTCGGATTTACATTCAGAATTTTAAAATTCGAAAACGTATTATTAAATTATTTCAAGTACTTATCAAGATCAAATCAGAAATGAACTCCGAGAAGAAATCGTATACATTTGAAGAGATAAAACAGAAGCTGGTCAATTACTGTGTTTACCAGGACCGGTGCCACGCAGAGGTAGAGCAGAAAATGCGGGAGTTTGTTTTGGTCCCGGAAGCGAAGGAAGAAATCCTTCTGTACCTGATGCAAGAAAACTACCTGAACGAAGAACGGTTCACCCGAAGCTATATCCGTGGGAAATTTTATCTGAAAAATTGGGGAAAAACAAAAATCAGAATTCATTTAAAACAAAAAGGAATTAATGATAAGCTAATTGCTTCCTGTTCTGATGAAATTGATGAAAATGATTATTTAAAGATAATCCGTAAGATTTACGAAAATTATGAAAGTAAATTAAAAGGCTTGAATGATTATCAAAAAAAGTTAAAAACTGTTAAGTATCTTTTAAGCAGAGGATTTGAATATGATGCTATTTTGCAGGTAAATGATTGAAAATTAACATATTTGTAATTTTAACATTCATTAATATTATTTAGATTTGCCGAACGAAAAAGATAATTATGAATTTAACATTACAAAAATTATCAAAGATGTTGATGGCATTTTTGATGGCTCTGTTCTCGGTGTGGGGATGGGGGCAGAGTACAATAGCCTCGAATGGAGCTGAAGATGGAACTCCAACCTTGACATTGAGCAGTCAGGGGACTTGGACGAGTTCTAGTGTTAATACTGGGACACCAGGCAATCAGCGGATTAAATCAGGTTCCAAATCATTTCAGTCAGGCCAGGGAGGATCTTCTGGAAGTGTAGTTTACACTTCAACATTAACAACGAATGGAGTAAATATTTCGAATTATACCTCAAAGTCATTAGAACTATGGAACTCGTCAATTTCAACAACTAACGGAAACGGAATCGACTCAACTGTAGATAAACTGGAAGTTTATGTTTCTGAAACAAATACATTTTCTTCTACTCCGGATGTTACCGTAAATTCTAGTTCCACAAATGTTAGATGGGGAATGAGCGGGACAGGTGTAATATCCACCACTGCGGGAACGCCGGTTGTTCAGACATATTCTCCCGCGGATAATACAACACTTACAGGATCAAGTGCATTTTCTAAAATTGTTGTAAATATTCCAAACAGCTGGACAAATGTATACGTAAAGATCATTGCAGTAAACAATGCATCTCAGGAATTTTGGTGTATAGACGATATTGCGATTAAAGGCACATTGATCCCTTCAAATCCACCTTCAGTTACAAGCAACAGTAATTTATCTGGAACATATAATACTTCATTCAATTATCAGGTAATTGCGACTGATAATCCTACTGACTATTCCGTTACATCCGGATCCTTACCTTTAGGATTATCTTTAAATTCCACAACGGGTGTGATCTCCGGAACACCTCAGGAAGCCGGAACATTTAATTTTAGCGTAACGGCGACGAATGCCGCAGGATCCGGTGTTGGTAATTTTAGTATTAATTTAGCTAAAGCAACTCAAACCACTACTAATAATACATCATATAGTTTATTTACCGGAAGTGCTAACGTTGTTTTGAATGCTACTACAAATGCAAATAAGAATATATCCTATGTAAGCAGTAACCCGTCAGTAATTTCTATTGCAAACAATAATGAACTTAGTATTGTAGGAGCTGGTTATGCAACAATAACAGCAAGTGCTTTGGAAGATGCTAACTGGAGTGCATACAATGCAACGATCGATGTAACGGTTACATCTGCAATCATTTATCAAAAAATAAATTCTGTATCTGATCTTGTAGACGGATATTATGTTATTACTAACGAGAGCAATGAATTTGCAGTCGGAACTCCCTCTTCTCCGGCTTATATTGGTATTTCGGTTACTGCATCAGGAGGAGCAATAGCGAATCCAAGTGATAATATTATTGTAAAAATAGTTTCACTTGGAAATAATGTATATACTTTGCAACGTGTTCAGACCGGAAATTTTATAGGCTGGAGTTCAAGTACTACATTAACAGCTCCTTCTGCTGTAACAACAGATTCTCAAAAATGGACAATTGTTTATGATAATACAAATCAATATTTTACTATAAAGAATAATGGTGATACTACAACTTCAGGAAGATTTTTAAGATATAATTCTTCAACCGGGGATTTTAGAGCTTATGGATCATCTTCAACTTTAACAAATAGTTATTCACAGTTATACAAAAAGTTACCTTCGATTTGGGACGGTTCTACTTGGAGCAATGGTGCCCCAAGTTCTACAACGGATGTAGTTATTACGGCAAACTATTCAACAAATAATTTCCCAACATTTACAGCTAACAACATAATCATCAAAAACGGCGGAGTTCTGGAAATTAATGGTACAAAGACGATTGCTGCTGCAGATGTAACAGTAGAAGACGGAGGTAATCTTGTCATCAAAGACTCGGGAGTGCTGAATCAGACGGGATCATTTAAAGTACTTAAAAATTCAGCGAGCGTACAGAACAAATATGCTTTCTGGTCTTCCCCGGTTGCCAACCAGAACTTATTTACGGCGTATGCCAACGGTTCTTCATCTACAGCTCCGTTGTATGTGATGAGCTATGATCCGGCAACCAATTTATATCCGACGATTGCGAATGACAATGCCAACTTCACAAACAATGCAGGAAAAGGGTATTCGGTAAAAGTTCCGGCTACCAATGCCAGTCTCGTTTTTGGAGGCGCTGCTCAGGTTCCTAACAACGGAACGATCAATGTAGCCTTGAGTAATGCCGGAGACGGATATAATTTAATTGGTAATCCTTATCCTTCAAACATAAGCTTGGCCGATTTTTATACGGCCAACAATTCAGCCATTGAACCGACCTTATGGTTCTGGGATAATACAACAGGAAATGTTACGACACAAACCGGGAATACCTCAGTGAATGTAGGCTTTGCTACTTTCAATGCGCAATCAGGAACCTGGACCGAAGCACCGAATACACAGTCTTACAGTTCCGCATCACTGAATTCTTTAGGCAGTTTTGCTAAGATCAGTCAAGGTTTTATCGTAAAATCAATTAATGGAACAGCTGCGACATTTACAAATGCCATGCGTACTTCAGCAGCGGCTGTTACGACGAATAAAAATGTAAATCCTGCAGAAGGTAAATATTGGATCAGACTGACCACATCTTATGGAAATGCTCTTACTCAGGCCATCACTTACAACCAAGGGGCATCTGATGCTTACGATGGGTACGATTCAAGAGCAATGGGAATGGGTTCTGATGCATTCTACAGTCTGGCAGGAACTGAAAAACTGGTAATCCAGGGTAGAGCACCTTTCCAGATCAATGATGTGGTACCACTAGGCAATAAGCATTTTGAAAACGGAAACTTTACCATTTCTCTTTCTCACAAAGAGGGATTATTTACAAACGGTCAGCCAATCTACCTTCATGATAAGCAAACCGGAACATATACCGATCTGCAATCTGGGAATTATACTTTCGCGGCAAATGCGGGAGACTTTACGAACCGATTTGAAATCGTATATAAATTGAATGTTTTATCTACGAATGAAACAGAAAAAGGAACTTTTGAAGTTTACAGAGATGGCGAAGACTTCGTAGTGAGAAATCATCATAATATCCAATCTGTTGAAGTTTTCGATGCTGCCGGAAGAAAAATTCAGCAGATATCAGCCAATTCTAAATCAGTAATTGTAAAACTTCAGACAAAAGGAATATATATCCTGAAAGCCGTTTCTGGAGGAAAACAATTTACTCAAAAAATAATTAAATAAAATGAAAAAGATAATCATCATATTTGCCCTGATTGTTTCCGGATTTTTGTCGGCTCAATCTGATAATCCTTATGTTTATGACCAACCTGACGAAACATCTGAAATGCAGGATAAAAGTACTCCTGCAGGACCGGGAGATCCTGGTGTCGCTCCGATAGATGAGTACCTTCCTTTCCTTTTTATGGTGGCAGTTGTTCTGGTATTTGTCGCTTCAAATAAAAAAAAGGCAATCGAAAAAAATTAAATTACAAAGGATATCACATTCCCGAAGCATCTGCTTCGGGAATTTTTATAATATTTCAAAGTAATCTATGCTGAAATTACCCTTTGGCATTGTACAGAAATATATCCATATGGTCAATAGAACATCAGGGAAAACTTTATTTGAAGATTTTCTTTTAGTTATTTTTAGATTAATTTTTTTTGGTTAATCATTTGATAATTAATAGTATATGTTTTGATATAAAGTGACCCCTAATATTTAATTTTTTTGTAATCATAATATTGTTAGATTTGCAAAACTAAATTAAACACCAAAAATGCTGGATGAAAAAGCTGACTGATGCTTTTAATGCTATTTACAACGGAGATAATATTGTTAAGCTTACCGAATTAAGATATATCCCTAGGTGGTCAGTTATTCTTATTGATATTTCAATAGTGCTGCTATCCATATTCTTTTCTCATTTTTTTCTTGAAAATCTTCATGTAAGAATTCATTTTCCACAATATATTTTAGAACAGAAACTCTTATTGGTAGGGATCAATATCCTGTTTATGTTTGTTTTTAAAACCTATGCAGGAATCATAAGGCATTCAACATTTTTTGATTTTTTCAAAATTATTTTATCATCCGGAAGTACATTGGCTACTTTAGTCATCGTTAATTTTTTTACTGAAATATCGCTGGGAAAATCTTTGTTTTTATATCCATATCTGTTTCTTTATTTCTTTATTTCGGTAACGGTTATGTTTTTTTTCAGAATGTTTATCAAACAGTTTTTTAATGTTCTGATCGATTTCAAAGGGTCCGCATCCAAGATTAGAGTGGCGGTGGTAGGGGTCGGGGATGCCTCTGTTTCTTTAGCAAGAGCTATATTACACAATCCCAATTATCCATACCGTTTAGAAGGTTTCCTTACCAGAAGATCAGATTCCCACAAAGCATTGCTGTTAGGTCATAAAATCTATAATATTGATAAATTTTGTGGAAACAAACCTATTATGAGTCAGTTTGATGCGGTTTTGATCATTAAAGAAATAATGTCGAAGCAGGAACTTGAAGAATGGATGACCTGTGCACTGGATCATGGTCTGAAAGTTCTGAAGGCTCCCACTTTAAGCAAGATGCGCGATTCTGATCTGGTAGGAGGAATCCGTCATTTACAGATCGAGGATCTTTTAAACCGCAGACCTATAAAGATTGAAAATGAAGAAGTAAGAAAAAGACATTTTGAAAAAAATGTACTGGTAACTGGCGGGGCAGGTTCTATCGGAAGCGAAATTGTAAGACAGGTTGCTCAGTTTAACCCTTCTTTAATTGTAGTGCTGGATCAGGCGGAATCTCCTTTATACGAATTGGAACTGGAATTACTGGAGAAATTCCCTGAACAGGAATTTAAGTTTGTACTAGCGGATATTTCAAACAGCTACAGATTAGAGAAGATATTTGAAATATATCAGTTTTCAATGGTTTACCATGCTGCCGCTTACAAGCATGTTCCTTTAATAGAAGAAAATCCGCATGAAGCTATTTTTGTTAATGTGTTAGGGACCAAAAATCTTGCTGTTCTTTCTAAAAAATATAAAGTGAACCGATTTGTCATGGTCTCAACGGATAAGGCGGTCAATCCGACCAATGTCATGGGGGCTTCAAAACGAACGGCAGAACTTTTTGTGCAGTCTCTGCAAAATTCGGAAGGTAACGTTACGAAATTCATTACCACGCGTTTCGGTAATGTGTTGGGATCAAACGGCTCCGTTATTCCGCATTTCAGAAAACAGATTGAAAAAGGTGGTCCGGTAACGATTACCCATCCTGATATTATCCGGTATTTTATGACGATATCCGAGGCATGTGAGCTGGTCCTTCAGGCAGGAACTATGGGAGGAGGCGGAGAAATCTATGTATTTGATATGGGGGAACCCGTGAAAATTTTAGATCTGGCAAGAAGAATGATTAAGCTCTCCGGATACACACCGGATGTGGATATCCAGATCAAATTTATCGGCTTGAGGCCTGGTGAAAAATTGTATGAAGAATTGCTTAGTGACAATGCCACCACAATTCCCACCCATCATGAAAAAATAATGATCTCAAAGGATCCTTGTGTTGCATTTGAACAGATAGATCTTTTATGCAAAGAAATTGTGAAGTCAGCAGTTAAAAGAGATAAAGTACAAGTGGTCACCCTTTTGAAAGCTATTGTACCTGAATTTATAAGCAATAACTCTCAGTTTGAAGCTTTGGATAAAAAAACTGATTCTTTAGAACAAGGGGAACTGTTGCTTGGAGAACCGGATGCTGCAGTATAAGTATAGGTTTTAATATAACTGAAAACAAATTTTATTTAGAAAATAATAATCCTATTTTTGTGAAAAAAATATCAAAAGAAATGAATTTTAAGAAATATCTTGTAGTTGGTGCGTTAGGCTTGGCAGTATTCTCCTGTGCGCCCCGCCAGGAAATTACCTACATGAAAGATATTGAGAATATCGTCCTTGACAACTCAATTAAAAACAGCAGAATTACTTTCCAGCCGGGCGATCAATTGATTATTACGGTTACGGCAAAGGATATGGATGTGGTTAAACCTTTCAATCAGTCATATTCATCAAGTACAACTACAACACAGTATACAGTTCCCAGTTCAAACAGTCTTCCTCAGCAGGTTCCTGTTTCAGGATCTACTTATATTGTAGATACTGATGGGAATATTACTTTTCCGCAAATTGGAATAGTAAGTACTAAGGGCGAGAATGTTGAAACTCTGCGTTCAAAGCTGGTTGATCTTATTTCTGCTTATGTAAAAAATCCGGTTGTCGATCTAAAACTGATTAATTTTAAAATTTCAGTATTAGGAGAGGTGAATAAGCCCGGTCAATATGTCATTCCTGACGGAGGAACCACTTTACTGGGAGCATTGGGGCTTGCAGGAGATGCGACGCCATTCGGGATCAGAACAAATGTGTTGGTTGTCAGAAATGTTGATGGGCAAATTACTAAAGAAAGAGTGGATTTAACAAGTGCTCAGTTTATCAATTCCCCTTATTATTATCTGAAACAGAACGATGTCATTTACGTTCAGCCGAATGCCAACAGGGAAAAATCGGCAAGAGTGGACCCTAATACAGGATTGTATATTTCTGTGGCATCAGTAATTGCTTCATTAGTCATTGGAGTTTTAGCATTGACAAAAAATTAATATTTAACCAGTTACACCAAATCAATAGTGGATTACAACAGAAATCAGGAAGAATTTCAGGGAGAAGATCTTAACGTCAGAGAAATCATAAAACCTTATCTTTATCGTTGGTATTGGTTTATAATTGGTGGCATCACTGCCATTGTTGTTGCATGGTTTTTTTTAAGATATAGTATACCCGTTTACAGTACTGAATCGACCTTATTAATTAAAGAAGTTAAAAAATCAACATCTGGTCAGCCGGAGATGTCCGTTATTTCAGAGCTTGGTGGAATTGGAGGGATGGGAACCAATTCGGTTGACAATGAAATAGAGATCTTAAAGTCGAAAAAACTGATGCTTTCTGTGGTAAGAGAGCTGTCATTAGAAACCAATGTTTATTCTAAAGGAAAATTAAAAGAAACTGAGCTTTATAAAGACGGTACTCCTTTCTTTGTGAGAGTGATCAGTGAGAAAAATAAGGGTGTTTACCCTTCTAAAGAGGTTACTGCAAAAATTACCGGCGGTACTGTGCTGCTTGAATCCGAGAGTTTTAAAAAGCCAATTTATACTCCTTTTAACAAGGCAGTATCATTGCCGTTTGGTGTGGTCATTTTACAGAAAAATCCGGCATACAAGGCCAAACAGGAAGATATTTACAGGCTTCAGTTTATGTCTGCTATGGACAGAACAAGATCTTATCTTTCCAAATTAAATGTAAGTCTGGTACAGAAAGAAGCGACCGTATTGAAAATTGCCATAACCAATCCTGTTCCGGAAAAATCTGAAGATATTTTAAATCGTTTAGCTGTAAATTATAACAGGGAAGCCAATCTGGATAAAAATTCGGAGGCACAGAAAACGGCAAACTTTATTGATGAAAGAATTACTTTGATCAGTAAGGAGCTGGGAGATGTAGAATCCCAGAAACAAAGTTTTAAGGTACAGAACAATATAGCCGATATTCAGACCGAAGCGGAACTTTCTTTAAAAACGGCTGCTTCAGGAAGAGAAAAGCAGATTGAAAATGAATCGCAGCTTGAATTGGTGAATAGTTTGTTAAACTCAATTAGCAGGCAGGGAAACTATCAGGTTTTACCTTTAAATGTAGGGCTTTCAGATGCTGATACTTCATCCGATATCGGAAATTATAATCAGCTGGTTATTGAAAGGAACCGTTTGCTGGAAAATTCAACGACCGCAAACCCAATTGTTCAGGACATCACTTCGCAAATCAACAGTATGCGAAGTTCAATTGTCCAGAGCTTACAGAAAAGCAGATCGGCACTTCAAATTTCAAGAAATAATATTTTGGACGAACAGAACCGTTTGTCAGGAAGAATTTCAAAGATTCCTGTTCAGGAAAAATTATTCAGAAGTATTGAAAGACAACAAAATATAAAGGAACAGCTTTATTTATTATTATTACAGAAAAGAGAAGAAGCAGCGATATCATTAGCAATTGCTGCTCCAAAAGCAAGGATTGTAGATGATGCGCTGACAAATCCCACTCCTGTATCCCCTAAACGGATGATTATCTATTTGGCAGCATTAATTATAGGCTTGTTGATTCCTTTTGGAATCATTTATCTGGCAGAATTATTTAATAATAAGATTAAATCAAAAAATGATCTTGAAAAGCTAGCAAAGGGAGTTACCGTTATTGGTGAATTACCTTCTCTGGAAAAAGGAGAACAGGAAATTGTGCAGGTTAATGATTTGTCGCCTTTGGCCGAATCATTCAGAATATTGATCACCAATATTAATTTTATGTTGCCGAAGGGAAAAAAGGGCAATGTGATTTTTGTGACCTCTACTGTAAAAGGCGAAGGGAAGACCTTTACCTCAGTAAACCTGGCATTAACCCTCGCGACTCCACGTAAAAAAGTGATTATTATCGGTTCTGATATACGGAATCCGCAATTGCAGCGATATAATGAGAGCAGAAGAGGGCTTATCGGCTTATCTGAGTTTATGTATGATAGCGAAATGAAAGCCGGTGAAATTATTCATCCGACCTCATTCAATCCACATTGTGATGTGATTTATTCAGGCGCCATCACTCCCAACCCTACGGAATTATTATCCAACGGAAGATATCATGAGCTTATAGAAAGTTTAAAAGCCGATTATGATTATATTCTTTTAGATACTGCACCACTGATGCTGGTTACCGATTCCTTCCTTATTGCCGATGTTGCCGATGTAACTGTTTATGTAACACGTTCCGGCTATACCGAGAAAGAACTGGTTTCTTTTATCAATAAGCAAATTAAAGATAAAAAAATTAAGAATGTGGGCTTGGTACTCAATGATGTGGATAAGATGAATAGTGGCTATGGATACGGCTATAAATATGGCTACGGCTATTCAGCTGAAGCACATCAGCCGTTCTGGAAAAAACTGTTCGGAAAATTTTAAGTACTTTTAATTTCTGCTTAAACATCAAGATGAATAAAAATAATGAATAGTAAACACAAAATTGCAGTAATTGGCTTAGGATATGTGGGGTTACCATTAGCCAGGCTTTTTGCAACTCAATATTCGGTTGTGGGCTTTGATATTAATCAAAGAAGAATTGAAGACTTACAAAAAGGTATTGATACGACTTTTGAGGTAGAAGACAAAGTATTGCAGTCTGTTCTTTCAGAGGACAATCCGTTTTTAACAGAAAGCAGGAACGGATTATTTTGTTCAGCATCGATAGATGATATTAATAGAGCCAATGTTTATATTATAACAGTTCCGACGCCTGTAGATAAACATAACAGACCCGATTTGACTCCTTTGTACAAATCAAGCGAAACTGTAGCAAAAGTTCTGAAAAAAGGGGATGTTGTCATTTACGAATCGACGGTTTATCCTGGGGTTACCGAAGAGGAATGTGTTCCGGTCTTAGAAAAAATATCAGGGCTAACATTTAATGAAGATTTTTTCGTAGGCTATTCACCTGAAAGAATTAATCCGGGAGATAAAGAACATACGGTTGATAAAATATTGAAGGTGACGTCCGGTTCTACTCCTGAAACAGGAAAGATGGTGGACGATTTATACAGATCGGTGATCACCGCAGGAACCCATTTGGCACCTACCATAAAAGTTGCCGAAGCGTCTAAAGTTATTGAAAATTCACAGAGGGATCTGAATATCGCTTTTATGAATGAGCTTGCCAAAATTTTTTCTCTGATGGATATCGATACCCACGATGTATTGGAAGCGGCCGGTACAAAATGGAATTTCCTGAAATTTAAGCCAGGTTTGGTTGGCGGTCACTGTATTGGAGTTGATCCTTTTTATTTAGCTCAAAAGGCACAGGAAATAGGCTATTATTCCGAATTGATTTTGGCAGCCCGGAGATTGAATGATTCAATGGGGGCTTTTGTGGCATCACAGGTGGTTAAGCTGATGATTAAGAATGATATCAGGGTGAAGGGAGCGAGAATTTTGAATTTAGGAATTACATTCAAAGAGAACTGTCCGGATATCAGAAACTCGAAAGCCATTGACGTGATTACGAATTTAGAAGAATATGGTGCAGAAGTAACTACTTTCGATCCGTGGGCAGACGCAGGCGAAGTGAAAAATGAATATAATATTCATTGCCTTTCGGAACTTCCGGAAAATGATAAAAGCTTTGATGCGATAATTCTTACTGTAGCACATCAGGAATTCCTGAATCTTAATCTAGATAAAATGATTAATGAAAAAGGGGTGATTTATGACGTGAAGGGGGTATTTTCAAAAGAAAACGTAGATCAAAGACTATAAAAATAATTTCTGTATAAACCTTAGCGGATTTGCAGATTAAACAAGAGTAGAATGTTGGAACATGATGTAAGACCCTGGGGAGAATATTGGGTTTTAGAAGATGCTGAAACTCATAAAGTAAAGAGAATTCTGGTTAATCCGGGAGGAAGGCTTTCCTTACAATATCATCATCACAGAGCTGAAGTCTGGACTATCGTATCAGGAATAGGAACGATCACCATAAATGATGAAATTAAAAATTATAAAGCGGGAGAGGTTGCACAGATCCCTTTAGGAGCGCACCATCGTATGGAGAACAAAACCAGTGATCCGGTTATTTTTATAGAAGTACAATACGGAACTTACTTCGGTGAGGACGATATTGTAAGAGTGGAAGATGATTACAACAGAGCATGAAAATATACAACGTCATTTTATCGGGAGGGGTAGGAAGCCGGCTTTGGCCTCTTTCCCGTAAGCAACATCCGAAACAGTTTCTGAAATTATTTTCAGGTAAAGCTTTATTTGAATTAACAGCAGAACGCAACCAGAAGGTGGTGGATCAAATCATGGTGGTGGGTAACAAGGATCATATCGAATGGAGCAAGCAACTGTTGAATGAAATTTCCATTCCCAAAACTTTTATTACTGAAACAGCTGCCCGGAATACAGCGGCTGCAATTGCTTTTGCAGCGCTAGCGGTCGAGCCAAGCGATATATTGATTATCACACCGTCTGATCATCTCATTCAGAATCAGGATGCTTACGAAAAAGCATTAAAAGAGGCGATTGAGTTAGCCAAAAAAGATTTCTTGGTCACTTTCGGAGTAGTACCTTCAAAACCAGAAACAGGTTATGGTTATATTGAATATGAAGGCAAAGATGTGCTTTCTTTCCGAGAAAAGCCCAATACCGAAACGGCTCAGGAATTTTTAGAGAGAGGTACTTTTCTTTGGAATTCCGGGATGTTCTGTTTTAAGGCAGGTGTACTTTTAGATGAGTTGAAAAATTATCAGCCTGAATTGTTTGAAAAATGTAATTATGCATGGCAGATCTCTGAAAATCATTGTTTAAATATTGATGCTTCCCTTAAAATCCCTTCCATAAGCATTGACTACGCTGTAATGGAAAGGTCAAAAAAGATAAAAGTAGTTCCTGCCCATTTCAGATGGAATGATTTGGGATCTTTTGAATCTTTATATGATTATTTGCGTTCGACAGGCCATCCTGTTGATGAAAATGGGAATATGTTAATTGGAACGGGAATATTTACCGCTTTTGTAGGACTTAGAAACTCTATTTTGGTTTATACTCCGGATGCCTTATTAATCCTTCACAAAGAAAAATCACAGGATGTGAAAAAAGTTTATAATTTATTACCTGATGAATTTAAGTAAATTATTTATTTTAACTTTATAATTAGGATATGAAAGTTATTCATGTGGTATGTAATCCAAGTACGGGAGTTTTAAGTCTTATAACATCTTTAGTTGCCGAACAATCTAAAAGTAAAGATGTAAAATTTTCATTAATGGTGATTTATGATAAAACCATAAATATTAATGAAGTAGACAGTAGTTTTGTTAATTTCGATGTTAAAAAAATTTATAGTCCTTTAAAAATAAATACAATATTTTATTTTGTGTTTTACATTTTATCAAGATTTTTTACTTTTTTTAATCAAAAAAATACATTTTATCATTTTCATAATGCTCAGATGAGCGCAGCTTTTTTAAATAAAAAGAACCAAAATAATTCTTTAATAACAATTCATGGATTTCCGGCTTATGATAGTTTTATGAATAATAAAAAGAGTATTGTCAGGAAATTACATTTTTTATTCTTTAAAAGAATACTTTTAGAAAGACTGATTGTAAGTAGTGTAGACTATTTATCATTAGAAAAAATTAAAAAATGTTTTGGTATAGATTTAACAAATAGTTTTATAGTACCCAATTGTTGTAATCTAAATTTACCAACAGTGAGCTCTAATGAAATGCGGAACATAATTAAATTTGTTTTTATTGGTGCTATTGATGAAAATAAAGGAATATCAAAGATCGTCGATGTTTTTAATCAATTAGGCGAAAACTACGAACTATACATATTTGGTTCAGGAGAACAGCTATATTCATTGATTGATAATAACGTTGATAATAAGAAGATATTTTTTTTCGGGAATGTACAACGTTCTGAAGTTTTAAAACTATTACCGTTATTTGATGTTTATATATCATTTAGCCATACAGAGGGTTTTAGTATGAGCTTTATAGAAGCATTAGCATCTGGATTATCTGTTATTACAACTGATTGGGGGGATGTGAGAAATTATATTGATAATAATGGATATGTAATAAATAGAAATGAGGAAGACCTTAAAAGGCATATTCTTAAATTTTTTGAGAATGATAGAGATATTCTTAACGAAATGAAAGGTGAAAGTATAAAGATATTTCAGCAAAATCTAAGTCCTTTAATAGTATCGGAACAATATCAGGTAATTTATGAAAAAAGCAAGTAAATATATAGTCGTTCATTCAGGGGCACGGGATTATTATTTTTTAGCAAAAGCTTTATATGATAAAAATAAATTACAAACCCTTATTACTGATTTTGCCCTTTCTATTGCGGGTAGCAATATTGCAAGATTTAGAATTCCATTACCAAAAAAATATTTTGTTCATTTTCCTTTTTATTTCTTTTTAACTAAAATATTTCGATTAGACTCTGATGAGTTTTTCAAAAAAAAATATTTAAAAACAATTTTAAAATATTCATCAAAAAAAAATGCTGTAATAGTGTTTAGTTATTATGCGAAAGGTATAGTGAATATTTTAAAGAAAAATAATTATGATACAATTGTATTTCAAATACATCCAGAAACTCTTTATGTAAAAGAACGATTACAATATGCAAATGAATGTTTGAAAAAATTTGAGAATATTCATTTTGATGATATTGTAGATAATGAACTTGAAACATTGACTGATGGTGAAGATATGAGATATGATTTCTCAAGTGTTGATAATATTATATGTGCATCATCGGAAACTAAAAAATCTCTTTTGTTTGCAGGATATACTGGTAATATTTATGTCTTACCTTATTATTCAAAGTTTCAAATTAAAAATAAAGATGATATTTATAGAAAGAAAGTTGAAAACTTTGAAACCACGTCTAAAATAAATATCATATATGTGGGAACAATTTCAATCAGAAAAGGTATTTTACATCTTATAGACAGACTAATTAGTACAGGATTTGGTAATTGTATATTGCATATTTGTACGAGACATAATCTAAACTTATCTATTTTGAATGAATATGTTAATGATGGTCGAATTGTTATACACCTTAATAAAAATGATGAAGAAGTTCAAGAGTTGATTATTAATTCTCATTATTTAATTCTACCATCGTTTGTTGAGGGGTTCGGACTATCTTTAATTGAAGCTATTTCATTAGTTACTCCTATAATAGCTACAGATAATACTTCCTTAACAGATATTTCGAAAATTGCAAATGTTGGATTTTTATGTAATGATGTTTACCAGATTGCAAATTTAATTACTTCAAGTGATTTATCTGATTTTGAAAGCTATGTTGGTATGTTAGACAATTGTTTATTGGTTAGTAATAATATGAATGAAGAGGAATATGTTCATTCAATTGATTCGATTTTAGAATCAATTGAAAATAAATAGTGTGCTTATGAATTTAAAAAAACTTAATATATCTCTCTTCAAAAAAAATATACATATTTTTTTATCCTATTTTACTGAGACTCTCCTAATTCAGATTACTCAGTTAATCCTAACAATATTTTCATTTAAGTATTTGTCGAATGAGCTGTTTTATTCGATAGGAATAATCCAAATTATTCAGTCATTAGGAATAATTTATTACGATTCAGGTGTTTATACAATAGTAAAATCTGCAGAATATAAAGCTCCAAGATTAAGGAATTATTGGTTGTCGATATCCCTATATAGATTTTTATTTTTTTACAGTATAATTATTCTTATTTCAGTATTAAACTTCTTATTAGATTTATATCATGTAAATAGATATTATTATATACTTATACCTTATATAGGTATCACATTTTGGGCTGGTTATATTACAACAATTATAGAATCAGATGGATTGCTTTCAAAAATTTCTTATATAAGATCTGTCTTAACCTCAGTTCTCTCAATCGTCTCAGCTGTATTAATTTTTTATTTTAGACTTGACTTTTTTTACATTCTACAGCTATATATGATACAGATAGCTTCAATTCTTTGTATTATAATACTTTTTAAGTTGGATTTCAGTCTCAAAAAGTTTAAGCGTAATGACCTCGTTTTTTTAAATAATAAAATTAGTTTTACAAGAAATAATATTTGGATGAGTTTTTTGGTAGAAAACTTTTTTCTAATTATAAATTATATAACAAATCAAAGTACATCTTCTGTTGCTACATTTTTTAAATTAGACAAGTACCTCAAAGTATTTTTTGGGTTTTTAATAGGGTTCTATCAGCGAACTTTTTTCTATATCCAATTGCAGCAAAAAATCACTTATTCACTGAAGAAAGGTGTGTTTATATTTGCTTTAATTAGTGTATTTGGGCTTGTCCCATTGTGGTTCGTTTTGTCAAACCTACATCACTTTAATTTTTTTCTGTATTTAAAGTTGGCAATTTTCTATAGTGCTATATATTGTTTAATTTTTTTAAGCTTTATGAATACTATTTCTAAAAATAAGAAAACAAAATTTATCATTAATTTATCATTACTTTTTGTACTAATTTTTTATTTATTAATTACTTTTAAAAATTAGATATGAACAGCAAGCATTTCATTGTAATTCTAAGTTTAATATTTGGAATATATATTATTAAAGCTCCCGAGCTTAGAATTCTCATGTTTGTGATATTAAATATTATATTTATATCTAAATATGATTATTTGATTATCTTTTTTGTTACTACTGCACTTCTGCCCTATAATGCTGAAGATGTAAATGAAAACTATTACACTTATGTATCATACTTGGCAATATTATTAAATATTTTATTTAATAAAAAAAGAAAAATTCTATTTGAAAATTTTCTTTTTTATCCATTTTTATTAATAATACCAATTATAATAATATTATTTAAAGGTAGTTATCTGTCTCATGCAACCTCTCTATTAACTACAATTTTATCATTAATTTTAATGTCAATTTTATTCATCTCAAAAAATTTCGATATTGAAAATTTTAAGCTTAAATTATTTTCTTGCTTGGGAATTACTTTATTAATACCCTATTTTTTATACTTATCAAATATTGATAATACTGTTCTAGTTCTTACGGGATATAAAGGAACTTATGGTAGTGGTTTTGCAAGAATGGGTACAGAAAAGTTAGACGCTACAGCCATTTACTTTCCATGTATTTTAGTTTTCATATTTCTAATAACAGATAAAAAAATTAAAGGCTGGAAAAAATATGTGTTTTCAGGATTAATTCTAATTCCATGTGTTATGTCATATAGTTTTGGGTTTTTCTTTACTTTTTTTTTAGTAGCTATTTTTTATTTAATATATAATTATAATATAAAAATCCTTCTTATATATTTATTATTTTCAGTTATTATTGTTACAAATAAGACAGCAGTAAATTATTATCAAACCTATCAAGAATCTAAAAAGTCACTTGGAGCTTTAGATAGCCGGACTGAAGTTTGGGAGATGAGCATTGACGAAATTAAGAAATCACCGATGTGGGGAAGTTATGATTATGAACCTAAGGATATTCCTATTCAATATCAAGAGGAAGGCGACTTCGGATCACATAATATATTACTAGAAATCTGGCGAAGAGCTGGAGTTATTTCTGTATTAATCTTTTTAATTTTTTATTTTATTTTGCCAATTTTAGATAATAAATATTCCTCATATCAATCAACTTTAATCATGGTGGCAACTTTATTTTATTTTCTCATATTACATTTTTACTCAAATAAAGTGGCGCTAATAGCATTGTTATTAATTTTTTATAGCAAGAAATTAACTACAATTGGTATACAAAATAATAAGATGTCATAAAAATGGAAAAATACGATCTAATTATTTTAAATAATTGTCCTTCATTCTATAAAATTAATCTGTATAATGAAATCAATTTAAAAAAAAAGATTTTCGTGATTTTTTTAGGATACTCGGAACATGTTATTATTGATGATACATTTGATAATCATATAAATTTTGACTACGTAGTTTTAAATAAATTTCAACTTGAAAAAAGATCTTTTTTTATAACCTTTTTTAAAATATTACACATACTAAAAAAAGTAAATAGTAAGAAAATTATTTATGGTGGTTACATTGAAAAAGAGTTTTTATTACTTTCTTTTATTAATTCAAAATCAAAAAATATTCTTCAATCCGAATCTGCAGGTGAATCGGTAGTAACAGGATGGAAGAGATATATAAAAAAAACACTCCTATCCAGATATGATAAAGCAATAGTTTCAGGTAAAAGACACCAAAAAGTTTTAATAGATTTAAATTTTAAAGGAAGTATTGTTATATCGAAAGGTGTCGGAATTCTTAGGAAAAAGAGAAAAGGTGAAAGGTTGTTAAAAACAGAGAGTATAAATGATAATGCAGGGCTTCGTTTCCTTTTTGTAGGCAGGATTATTAAACTTAAAAATGTAGAGTTGTTAATAGCTGTTTTTAATGAATTAGGCCTATCCTTAACAATAGTTGGCGATGGGACTGAAAGAAAAGAATTAGAAAGAAAATCGAAATCTAACATCATTTTTAAGGGATATTGCTCTAATGAAGACATACATAAGTATTATAAAGAAGCTGATGTTTTTATATTGCCTTCATATTCAGAAGCTTGGGGACTCGTTGTTGAGGAGGCGTTATATTATAACTGTGCCTTGTTATTGAGTCAGGATGTTGGCTGTTTGTCCGAACTCTTGCTTGATCCAAAAACGGGTATAAGCTTTAATCCGTACAGTAAAGAAAGTCTGAAAAATTCTATTATGAAATTGGTTGAAAATTATGAGTATTACAAAGCTAATGCAATTGAATTTGATATTGACAATAAAGACAGAGAGCAAGTACAATCCTATTTAAATTTACTAAATGATTAAGGTGCTATATTGCATTCCATCACTATATAATCCAGGGGGGATGGAGAGAATTATTACTGATAAAATAAATTCGTTAGTTGAAGAGTATAAATATGAAGTTACTTTGGTTACAACAGATCAAATGGAGAAAAAAATTTTTTTCAGCTTACATAATAATATAGACGTTATACATCTTGATTTGGACTTTAATAGCACTTTTAATTTGCCACTTTTGAAAAAGAGATTGGAGATTAAAAAACGCAGTATTCTTTATAAGAAGAAATTAGAAGAAATAATAGAGACAAAACAAATTGATATTTGTATTTCAACTGGAGGTAAAGAACTTGAATTTTTAAATTTTCTTAAAGGAAATTGTAAAAAAGTATTTGAGAGTCATTTTTCCAAAGATTACAGAAGGCAATTTCTTGTATCACGCAGTCCTGGCTTGAAGTCCGAAATTATTGGAAGGATCAGATCTCAACAACTGATTAACCAAACAAAAAAGCTAGATAAAGTTATCGTTTTAACCCAACATGATCTGGAAGATTGGAGTACATCCCATAATAATGTAGTACAGATATATAATTTTTGTTCTTTTTCATCCGATAAAATTCCAGACTATAAAATAAAAAGAGCCATTGCAATTGGAAGGCTTGATGCGCAAAAGGGATTTGATATGCTGATAGATTCATGGATGATTAATAAAGATAAATTAGCGGAATGGCATCTTGACATTTATGGGCAGGGCGAATGGGAAGATATGTTGAAACAAAAAATTATTGCCAATAAACTAGAACAAAATATTACCTTAAAAGGAGTTACAGATAATGTAAAGACTGAATTACAGAATAGCTCTTTATTTTTGTTTTCTTCCAGATATGAAGGATTCGGTTTGGCTATTATTGAAGCAATGACTGTTGGCTTACCTGTTATATCATTTGATTGTCCGCAAGGGCCCTCTGAAATGGTAAATATGCACAATGGTTTTTTGATAGAATTAGGTGATTTAAAGGGATTTAGCAATGCCATAGTTAAAGTTACATCCGATTATGAATTAAGAAAAAAATTGGGTGAGACTTCTAAAATAAATTCAAATAAGTTTTCAAAACCTGAAATAATGAAAAGTTGGGATTTGGTTTTTAAAGATATTATAAATAGAAAAAATGAAATTAATCATTGACAATTCGAATCTATTTGCCGGAGGTGGTCTACAGGTTGCAGCCTCTTTCTTAAGAGATTTGAAAAAAATGAATTGTACAGATGATTTTCATGTAATACAATCTGTGAATTGTGCAAGTACAATAGGAAACGAATCTTTTCCGGGTAATTTTACATTTTATAATTTAGACCGGTCGGAAGAAAGATTTAAGGCAAAAAGGATTAAAAGCGTTAAAAAAATAGAAGATGCGGTGAAGCCGGATTGTATTTTCACCTTATTTGGTCCTTCTTATCATAAAAGCAGGTTCCCGAAAGTAGTGGGATTTGCTATTCCGTATATTATTTATTCTGAATCGCCATTTTTTAAACAGATTTCCTTTAAGGAAAAATTATACTATAAATTTCTGTCGGTTATAAAAACCTATAGCTTTAAAAAATATTCTGACACACTGATCTTTGAAACTGAAAATGCCAGAAAAATGTTTACAGAAAAAGAACATTTCAGGAAAGACAGTTTTTCGGTAGGAAATACACTTAACGAAATTTTTTTTAAACCGGATCATTGGGTTGATTTTGAGAATTTGTCCTCAGGCCCATGTAATATTTTGTTTTTAACAGCAAACTATCCACACAAGAATATGGCAGTTCTTCCTGAGGTAATTAAAATTCTAACCGAAAAATTTCATTTAAAAGACTTTAAATTTTTAATTACTTTAAATAAAGGGGACTTAAGTTTCCCGGAATCATGCAATAGCTATATTCAATATCTGGGAAGGGTAGATCTGGAAAAAATTCCATCACTATACCAGCAATCAGACATAGTTTTTATTCCAACGCTGTTAGAGGTTTTTTCAGCGACCTATTTAGAAGCAATGTTGATGAAAAAACCGATAATCGCATCAGATTTAGGATTTTCTCGTGATATTTGCGGAGATTCTGCTTATTTTTGTGAACCCGTAAACCCTGAAAGTTATGCGAATGCTATTTTTACATTGATAAATGATGAAAACCTAAAAAATGAGCTTATTAAGAAAGGCACTGAAAACCTGAAAAGATTTGGTTCAAGCATGGACAGAACAAAAAAATACCTAGAAATTATTAACAAATTAGTTACGCAAAATGAAAATTCAAAATAAAACACTTTTGATAACCGGAGGTACCGGTTCTTTCGGAACTGCAGTTCTAAATAGATTTCTGCAAACTGATCATTTCAAAGAAATCCGTATTTTTTCCCGTGACGAGAAAAAACAGGATGATATGCGTAATCTTTATAAAAATGATAAAATAAAATATTATATCGGTGATGTAAGAGATTTTTCCAGTGTGGAACCGGCAACGAGAGGGGTGGATTACATCTTTCATGCAGCCGCTTTAAAGCAGGTGCCTTCCTGCGAGTTTTTTCCGATGCAGGCTGTAAAGACCAACGTTGAAGGTACACAGAATGTAATCCGTGCAGCAACAGCTAATAAAGTACAAAAAGTAATTTGTCTTTCTACCGATAAAGCGGCATATCCTATCAATGCCATGGGGATTTCCAAAGCAATGATGGAAAAAGTGGCAGTTGCAGAATCCCGGAATACAGCGGAGACGGTAGTTTGCCTTACCCGTTATGGGAATGTAATGGCATCCCGAGGTTCGGTAATTCCATTATTTCTGAGCCAGATCCAGAAAGGGGAACCCATTACTATTACCGACCCTAATATGTCCCGCTTCTTTATGTCTTTGGAAGATGCCGTTGATTTGGTTTTATTTGCTTTTGAGCATGCGAATCCCGGAGATCTCTTCGTTAATAAAGCTCCTGCAGGGAGTATAGGAGATTTGGCAAAAGCTTTAATTGAATTAACAGGGAAAGAAGTTCCTGTAAAAGTAATAGGAACCCGTCACGGAGAAAAACTGTATGAAACACTCTGTACGCGTGAGGAAATGGCAAAAGCTGAAGATATGGGAGAATTCTACCGTGTACCGGCAGACAATCGTGATCTGAATTACGCACAGTATTTCTCCGAAGGAGAAGAAGAAGTTGCAGAGATCGAAGATTATCATTCTCACAATACGGAGCAGCAAGGCGTGGAAGGTCTGAAAAAACTGATTTCCTCTCTACCTTTGATCCGAAAAGAAGTTTTTGGTGAAAATGTAATGCAATATCCTTATTAAAAGATCTCAAGTATAAAGTTATAACTCATGCTTCTAAAAGGTAAGAAACATCAGGACGAAAGAGGAATTATCACATTCAATAATGATTTCGATGCTTCAAAGATCAAGCGGATTTATACAATAGAAAATCATTCTACAGAATTTATTAGGGGTTGGCAGGGGCATAAAATCGAGCAGAGATGGTTTGCCTGTATAAAAGGAGACTTTGAAATTTCTGTCATTCAGGTAGATGATTTTACAAAACCCTCAAAAGATTTAACAATACAGAAATATCTTTTGACAGATGAAACATTAACTTACCTGCATATTCCTGCAGGATGCATTACTGCCATTCAATCTAAAAAGGAAAGCAGCAAATTGCTGGTGTTGGCAGATTACGAATTGGGGGAAATTAATGATGAATATAGATTTGCTTTAAATTATTTTAATAAAAATCTGTAAAAAATAAAACAGAATACATGAAAAAAGTCGGAATTACCGGTCAGCATGGTTTTGTCGGAAGACATTTATACAATACTTTGGGATTATCTCCCGAAGATTTTCAAAGAATTGATTTTCATAAAGAGTATTTTGAAAGCGAAAGCCAATTGGATGAATTGGTGGCTCAATGTGATGTCATTGTTCACCTTGCTGCTATGAACCGTCATGAAAATGAGCAGTTTATCTATGAAACTAACATAGGATTAGTCCGGAAACTGGTTGATTCATTGAAGAGGACAGGCTCAAAAGCCCATGTCATGATTTCCTCTTCAACGCAGGAAGAAAGAGATAATCTGTACGGGAGATCCAAAAAAGAAGGAAGAGAGGCTTTAGCAGATTGGGCTCGGGAAAATGGCGGGAAAATGACAGGGTTGGTTATTCCTAATGTATTCGGAGCTTTTGGAAAACCTTTTTATAATTCATTTGTTGCGACTTTTTGTTACCAGTTAACGCATGGAGAAATGCCGACTATTGCGAATGATGGAGAAGTTAAACTTATTTATGTTCAGGAGTTGGTTGACATGATCATTTATGAAATAAAAGGCGGCAACAGCAAAGCCGAATATTTTGTTGAACCCACTGCTGTGAAAAAAGTTTCTGAAGTTTTAGCATTATTAAATGATTACAAAACAAAATATTTTGATGGCGGAGAGATCCCTGTGATCAACAATTCATTTGAGCATAATTTGTTTAATACCTATCGTTCCTATATAGATCATAAAACGCATTATCCGGTAAAATTTACACAACATACGGATCCCCGTGGAGCTTTTGTTGAAGTGATCCGTTTAGGAATTGGCGGTCAGTGTTCATTCTCCACCACCGTTCCCGGGATCACAAGAGGCAATCATTACCATACAAGGAAAATAGAGCGTTTTGCAGTAATCAAAGGAAAAGCGCTTATTCAGCTTAGAAAAATAGATACTGATGAAGTTCTTGATTTTTATTTGGATGGCTCCGAACCTGCGTATGTGGATATGCCGATCTGGTATACACATAATATCAAAAATATAGGAGAAGAAGAATTGTACACTATTTTCTGGATCAATGAAGCATTCAATCCTGAAAATGCAGATACTTATTTTTTAGAAGTCTGAATTATTAATTATAAAAATTATGCTGGAGGAAATAGTCAGAAGCTTGTAACCAACAGCCAACAGCCATATGAAAAAACTAAAAGTAATGACGGTCGTAGGAACCAGACCGGAAATTATCAGATTATCAAGAGTATTGGATGCTTTGGATGCTTCCGGAGCAGTAGAGCATATTATTGTTCATACCGGACAAAACTACGATTACGAACTTAATCAAATTTTCTTTGAAGATTTAGGACTTCGTAAACCCGATTATTTCCTGGAAGCAGCAGGGAAAACGGCAACTGAAACCGTAGGAAATATTTTAATTAAAATAGATCCTTTACTGGAAGAATTACAACCGGATGCATTTTTGGTGTTGGGAGATACCAACTCTTGTTTATGCGCCATTCCGGCAAAGAAAAGACATATTCCGATCTTCCACATGGAGGCAGGAAACAGATGTTTCGACCAAAGGGTTCCGGAAGAAACCAACCGTAAAATTGTAGACCATACCGCAGATATAAATTTGACTTATTCTAATATTGCGAGAGAATACCTTTTGCGGGAAGGTCTTCCTGCAGACCGGATTATCAAGACCGGTTCGCCGATGTTTGAAGTTCTGAATCACTACTTGCCGGAGATCAATGCCTCAAATGTCCTTGAAAAGCTTAATCTTAAAGATGGGAAATTCTTTGTCGTTTCATCGCACAGAGAAGAAAACATCAATTCTGAAAAGAATTTCCGGGGTTTAATGGATTCATTGAATGCAATAGCTGAAAAATATGAATATCCGATTATTGTTTCGACACATCCGCGTACGAAGAACATGATCGATAAGATGCAGATCGAAATGCGCCCTGAAATTCAGTTCTTAAAACCTTTGGGTTTTCACGATTATAATGCCCTGCAGAAAAGAGCCTATGCGGTACTATCTGATTCCGGAACCATTTCGGAAGAGTCTTCCATATTGAACTTCAGAGCGTTGAATATTCGCCAGGCACATGAAAGGCCGGAAGCCATGGAAGAAGCCAGCGTAATGATGGTAGGATTGTCTCCGGAAAGAATTTTACAGGGCTTAACACAGGTTTTACAGCAAACCGTAGGAATGGAAAGAAATTTCAGAACGGTTTCAGATTATTCAATGCCTAATGTTTCGGAAAAAGTAGTAAGGATTATCATTTCTTATACGGATTATATTAAAAGAACGGTTTGGTCTGAAGAAATTTAGAAGTGAATATTTTAATTATTACCCAATATTTTTATCCAGAAAACTTCAAGAGCAATGATCTTGCTTTTGAACTGAAAAATCGCGGACATCAGGTAACAGTCTTGACTGGATTACCAAATTATCCTGAAGGCAAGATATTTGAGGGATACGGCTTTTTTAAAAATAGAGAACAGACTATCAATGGCGTGAAAGTAATAAGATCTTTGCTTTTGCCAAGAGGAAAAGGAGGTGGGCTGCGTCTGTTTGCCAATTATTACAGCTTTGCCTTTTTTGCCTCTGTTAAAGCGTTTTTCTTAGGATTAAATAACCGCTTTGATGCCATTATTGTGCACGAACCCTCTCCGATAACGCAATATTATCCTGCTTTATTAATGAATAAACTCTGGAAAATACCGGTGTATTTCTGGGTAATGGATTTGTGGCCTGAAAGTTTATCGATTGCTGGAGGCGTTAAAAATAAATTTGTTCTCAGCTATTACACTAAAGTTATTAAAGGCTTTTACAAAAACTCAGAAAAAATATTAATAACATCAAAAGGTTTTAGGGGCGCGATCAACGAAAAAGGGGATTTTAATAATAAAATTGTATATTTTCCAAATTGGGCGGAAGATGCTATTTCTGAAGGCAGTAAAGATTTTCCGATTCCTCCAATGCCGGAAGGATTTAAAGTCATGTTTGCCGGTAATATAGGAGAAGCTCAGGATCTGGATAATATCATGAGAGCAGCACTTCAACTGAAAGAGAAGAAAAATATTAAATTTATTCTTGTAGGAGATGGAAGAAAAATGCCATTTGTAAAAGAATTCGTAGAGCAGAATGATCTGCATGATACGGTCAACATAATGGGAAGGTTTCCTGTAGAAGCGATGTCCAGTTTTTTTGACAAGGCCGATGTTATGCTGGTGACATTAAAAGACGACCCCATCTTCAATCTGACGGTTCCCGCAAAGCTGCAGGCATACATGAGTGCTTCAAAGCCGGTCATAGCAATGCTGAACGGAGAAGGTGCGGATAACATCCTTGATGCAGGTTGTGGATTTACAGTGGATGCAGGAGATTATTCTGCTTTGGCAGAAACCATCGTTAAAGCATCAGAATTATCTAGTGAGGAGCTGCAAAAATTAGGCAGCAATAGCAGAAAATACTATGCAGAAAATTTTAAAATGTCTGCATGCATATCGAATTTAGAAAATATAATCTCAAAGAAAGCGTGACCTTTCATACTATAAACTATTTTTAATGAAAATAATCATCACAGGCTCATCCGGTTTTGTAGGTAAAAATCTTTCATATTTTTTACAGAGTAAAGGGTATACACTAAACAATCTTTCTTTAAGAAATAAAGACTGGAAAACCTATCTCCCAAAATCCGCTGATGCCATCATTCACCTAGCCGGCAAAGCCCATGATACAAAAAATACCTCAAATCCTGATGAATATTACAAAGTAAACCGGGATTTGACCATAGCGCTTTTTGATGAATTTTTAAATTCAGAGATAAAAGAATTTTTTTATTTCAGTTCGGTTAAAGCTGCTGCTGATTCTGTGAGTGGTATTTTAACTGAAGATGAAAAAGCCGACCCGATGACGCATTATGGAAAATCGAAAATAGAAGCGGAAGAATATATTTTAAACCAGAATTTACCAGAAGGAAAAAAAGTATATATCATTCGTCCCTGTATGATTCATGGCCCGGGAAATAAAGGCAATTTAAATCTCTTGTACAAAATAGTAGAAAAAGGCTTGCCATGGCCGCTTGCCTCATTTCATAATCAGAGATCTTTTTTAGGAATTGATAATTTAAATTATCTTATCCTCCAAATGCTCTTAAAAGAAGATCTGCCGTCAGGAATTTATAATTTTGCAGACGACAAGGCCCTTTCAACAAACGAGTTGATACAAATAATAAATAAAGCTTTAAGTAAAAAAGCTAAATTTTGGAATATTCCGAAAAGCTTGCTGGAAAAAACGGCTTTTTTAGGAGATAAATTAAAATTACCTTTAAATTCTGAAAGATTGGAAAAATTGACCGAATCTTATGTGGTTTCCAATCAAAAAATAAAAGCAGCGCTGGGAATTGAAAAGCTTCCTTTTTCAGCCGAGGAAGGTTTAATTAAGACTATTAAAAGCTTTCAAAAAGAAAAGTAACATTTCACTTTATATAATTTAGTACAATATGATACGCATATTCGACTTTCTTTTTTCATTCTTCGGACTTTTATTCCTTTGGCCAATCCTGGTGATATTTTACATTATCGGTCTGTTCGATACAGGTTCCCCAATTTTTGTGCAGGAAAGGGTAGGGCGGTATAAAAAGCCGTTTAAGCTGATAAAATTTCGTACGATGCCGGTTAATACAAAATCAGTAGCCACTCATCTCACTCAGAATGTACAGATAACTAAATTCGGTTCTTTCTTACGTAAATCAAAATTGGACGAACTTCCTCAATTAATTAATGTTTTAATAGGGGATATGAGTCTGGTAGGACCAAGGCCTAATTTATTCAATCAGACAGAATTAATTGAAGAACGGGACAAAAGGGGCGTTTACAATGCGGTTCCCGGAATTACAGGTTTGGCACAAATTAATGAGATTGATATGTCAACGCCTGTAAAACTAGCTGAAAAAGATGCAGAAATGCTTCAAAGCCTAACCCTTTCCGATTACTTTAGATATATTTTTTCGACTGTAGGTGGAAAAGGACAAGGAGATCGGATTCAAAAATAATTTTTCAGATTGTTCTATATCATTTAAATTTACTTTCAGTTAGAATAAAATGAAAGACAAAATATGGCTCTCACCACCGCATCTTTCGGGCAAAGAAAAAGAATTTATTGAGGATGCCTTTGAAAAGAATTGGGTAACATCAATGGGTGAAAATATAAATGAATTTGAAAAAGGCCTTCAGGAATTCCTCAAAGACGATATTGATGTATGCGTTTTAAATTCTGCAACATCAGCGATTCATCTTTCATTGATCATGTTAGGCGTCTCATTTAATGATGAGGTGATTACTTCTGCATTTTCATTTATCGCTTCCGCCAATCCCATCGCCTATTGCGGAGCCACCCCAATTTTCATAGACTCAGAAAAAAGTACCTGGAATATGTGTCCGGCAGCGCTTGAAGTAGCGGTAAAAGACAGAACTTCAAAGGGCAAAAAGCCTAAAGCCATCATCGTCGTTCATTTGTATGGAATGCCTGCAAAAATGGATGAAATATTAAAAATTGCTGAAGAATATGATATTCCTGTGATTGAGGATGCTGCCGAAGCTTTAGGATCTGCTTATAAAGGAAAAGCCTGCGGAACTTTTGGGCGTTTCGGAATTTTATCTTTCAACGGCAATAAGATCATCACTACTTCAGGAGGCGGAGCTTTGGTTTGCCACACGCAGGAAGATAAGGATAAAGCAGTTTTCCTTTCCACCCAGGCAAGGGATAATGCCCCTCATTACCAGCATTCGCATATCGGGTATAACTATCGCATGAGCAATATTGTGGCCGGAATCGGCCGCGGGCAGATGGAGGTTCTGAACGACAGGGTGGAAGCCCGCAGAAAAATGCACGGTTTTTATATTGAGCTTTTTAATGATATTGAGGGGGTCGAGGTTTTTTCCGAACCATCAGGAGATTATTTTTCCAATCACTGGCTGTCTGCTATCATAGTCAATCCTGAAATAACCGGTAAAACGCGGGAAGATTTAAGGTTGGCTTTCTTAGAAGACAATATCGAATCAAGACCATTGTGGAAACCGATGCATTTACAGCCGGTTTTTGTAGATGCGCCTTATTATGGGACAAATATAGCAGAGAAGTTATTTGATAATGGCCTGTGTCTGCCTTCAGGTTCTAATCTTTCTGATGAAGACCGATCAAGGATACGATCCGTTATCAAAAAATGTTTTTTCATAAATTAACCGGGATTAATAGAATTCAACGGTCATTACAACAGTTTGCTTTTCATGAAGTAAGCTGTTTTTTTATTTTAGATATATTATATAATTATTCAATCTGTGAGTGCGCAATCCACATCTTTCGCTATCTTTACCGGGCAAATTTTTGAAGTGAAAAAATATCCCTGGTGGAAAGCAATGATGGATTATGGTATCGTTTTACCGGCAACCATTGGATTGCTCCCTGTTCTTTTGATTCTTTTTCTGGTCGCATCTTTAGATACGGGTTTTCCCGGCATTTTCAGGCAGGAAAGGATTGGGAGATACGGCAAGATTTTTATCATCTATAAATTCAGGACCTACCATTCGGTAATGCATACAAAATCAGCGGTAGGAAAGTGGATGAGAAAATATAAGCTTGATGAATTGCCGCAATTATTCAACATCCTTATAGGAGACATGTCTTTGGTGGGGCCCCGTCCGGATATTCCGGGATATTATGATTCCCTGAAAGGGAATGACAGGCTGGTTCTTGAACTAAAACCCGGATTGACCAGCGAGGCCGGAGTTAAATTCAGGGATGAGGAAAAAATACTGAGTCAGCAAACCAATTCCCTGCAATATAATGACGAAGTTCTTTTTCCTGAAAAGGTAAAAATGAATATTGACTATTACCACAATCTTTCTTTTAAAAATGACCTTAAGATATTGCTCAGGACTTTATCCGTTTTGCGCCGATAGGGACTTGAAAAACAATGAAACGAATGACGGTTGAATTTACCGGAATAGAATTTAGCATTTATTTTTCAGAAGAATAAGAATGGTATTTATCTGTAAAGTCTAATTGTGATAATTATTTAAAGATATTTTCGTTAATTTAACGAAATCTTCCAGGACATCTTTACTAGATATTCTCTTTTAGAATAAATAAAGTTCTTGAAGATGCCGTTATAATGATTAAATAAGTATTCTAGTTTATAAATTATAAATATATTTGCAGGGCTTAAAATAAAAAGTAAAAGAATTTCAAATTTCAATATCATCCAAAAAATGGATAACAAAAAAAACAAAGAAATTAGTCTTAAAGAACTAATGAGTCCTTATCTTAATAAATGGAAATATTTTGTTGTCATGATATTCGTTATGACATTGTTGGGCATTTATTACATAAAATCAAGTTCGCCAATTTATAAAGCCCAAACATCCGTACTTATAAAAGATGCCAAAAAAATGTCTGCCGCCGCCGGAGATGTTAATGTTCTTCAGAATTTTGGAAATTTCAGCGGGATGGGTACGAATAGTATTGAGAATGAAATCGGTGTTTTTAAATCGAAAACCATTGTAGAAGATGTATTGAAGCAACACAACTTTCAGACTCCTGTTTATGCTAAACAAACATTTAACAGTATCGAACTTTACGGGACTACTTCGCCGTTCATAATTAATGTAATTCAGGAGAAAAATGATGCGGAACTTCCAAAGAAGCCGATATTCGTAAAAATTAACGGCGATAAAATTACTCTTTCTTCGGAAGAATGGGATAAAGATATTGAGACCCATTACAAAAAAACTACCAGTCTGCCTTTTGCTATAGTCTTATTTGTAAAAAACCCTTCATACAAGGCTCCTCCAAAAATAAATCTGGATAACATATATTTCACCTATAAAGATTTTGCAAGTATTGTCAATCAATACCAGGAATCTTTACTTGTAGATTTGTTGGATAAAGAAGGAACCATTATAAATCTTTCGGTAGATTTTGAAAATAAAGAAAAAGCCAAAAGTTTTCTTAATAATCTGGTGAAGCAATACAATGAATATGCGATTAACGATAAAAATATAGAATCAAAAAGAACCAAAGATTTTATCGATAAAAGAATTATATTGATTTCAAAAGAGCTCGGCGATGTGGAGACTCAGAAAGAAGGATTTAAATCCGGCAATAATATAGTAGACTTACAAACGGAAGCCGGGATCAATCTTCAATTAAAAGAGCAGACAAAAAACCAGATTTTAGAATTAGGAACTCAGCTTGAGATTCACAAGATGCTGAAAAATTCATTGGCTCAAAAAGGAACTACAGATGTATTGCCTTTAAATATCGGACTTGAAAATGAAGCTGCTCTGAATGCCATTAAAGAGTACAACACATTGGTTATTCAGAGAAACAAATACCTTGATGAAGCCACTCCTGATAACCCGATCGTAAAAGAGGCCAATAGGCAGATACAGCAAATAAAGTCATCTCTTACAGAATCTCTGCAGAGAAATATTACAAATTTAGAACTTGCCAGAAGAAAAGCGACAGCCCAGCTTGGAGGATCAGAATCTATGATCAGCAAAATACCCTCTCAGGAAAAGCTTTTCAGAAGTATAGAAAGACAACAGCAGATCAAAGAAAATCTTTACCTGTTGCTATTGCAGAAAAGAGAAGAAGCAGCCATCAGTATGGAAATTACTTCAGAAAAGGCAAGAGTTATAGACCGTGCTTTCATCTTCAAAAAACCGGTAGCTCCTAAAAAACTGGTGATTCTTGCTATCGCATTGCTCTCAGGTATTCTTATTCCGTTTGCAATTATTTATCTGAAACAGCTTTTACAAAGTACTTTAGTTACAAGAAGCGACATTACAAAACTTACACAGCTGCCGGTAATTGCAGAAATACCCAGACTTAAAAATAAGCAGAATAATCTGATATCTTTTAATGATGTGTCTCCGATGGCGGAAGCCTTCAGAATTTTGGTGACAAACCTCAAGTTTTTATTACCCAAAAAAGATTCTCCTCACATTATAATGGTTTCATCATCTGTAAAAGGGGAAGGTAAAACATTTATATCAACCAATCTATCCATGATTTTAGGATCCTCGCGCGACAAGGTTTTGGTGATTGGGGCTGATGTAAGAAATCCCCAGCTTCAGAGATACAACCCGATGATGAAATCGGCCAAAGGTCTTACCGAATATTTAAGTAATGAAGAAACGACTCTAGAAGAGATAATTCATCCCAGCGGTTATAATAACGATTGCGATTTTATCTATTCAGGATCTATACCGCCCAATCCTACTGATCTTTTGCAAAGCCAGAGGTTTGATGAGCTTTTATCAACCATTAAAGACCTCAATAAATACAAATATATCGTGCTTGACACGGCCCCTCTTCTATTGGTGACCGATTCTTTCTTAATTGCAAATAAGAGCGATGTTCTTATTTATGTAACAAGATCTGAGGTAACGGAAATGAAATATATCGAATTCCTGAATCATTCTGTGGAAGATGGTAAATTAAAAAATATCGGAATCATCCTGAATGGGGTAGAAGAATCCAATTTCGGATATGGCAATAAGTTTGGATACGGGTATCAGGCAGAAGAAAAGAAATGGTGGCAAAAACTGTTTTAGTGTAAAATTATGCAAGTGAAAAATATAAATAAAATTAGCATCAAAGGCAATTTGATTCTAAATTTTTTGCGAGTTTTTTCGACTGCATTTATCACTGTTTTTACAATGCCCTATATCAATAGAATTTTGGGGGCCGGGTATGTTGGTAAAGTAGAATATGTTTACATTATTCTTTATTATTTTATTTTATTTTCTTCATTAGGGATTCCTCTGTATGGGATCAGGGAAGTTTCCAAATGTCGGGAAGATGATAAAAAGCTCAACAGCCTGGTGGTCGAGTTGATGGCAATACTTTTCGTGACGACCATTATTTCTTATCTGATTCTCTTTGGTTTTATAATTTTCATTCCATTTTTTGAGCCGTATAAAAATCTTATTTTTATCATGAGCGGAATGGTTTTTTTAAACAATATCGGTGCAGAATGGTATTTTCAAGGGATTGAAAATCAGAAATTTATAACGGTCCGTAATATAGCTGTCAAATTAATTGTTTTTGCTCTTTTTTTTATATTAATAAAAGAACAGAAAGATTATAAAATATATGCTTTTCTAGTGGTGATGCTATGGAGCGGTGCCAATATCATTGGATTTATTTACATCATTAATAGGATACTTCAGTATAAAGTTTCCTTTAAGGATTTAGATATAAAACGACACTACAAGCCCGTGGTAACCATTTTCGTCACTACGGTTTCTACAAGTATTTACCTGCAGCTAGCCAATTTTTTCATAGGAAGTATATCGGGTGACAAATATGTAGCCTATTATTTAACCGCAAATTCCCTTGTAAGAAGTGTTATTATTTTTATTTCCGTTGTAGGATCTGTAATGTTGCCAAGATTATCATATTTATTTATAAATGATAAGGAGAAATATAAGATGTTTATTGGAAAGACTTTTAGTCTCATGATGTTAGTGGCAGTACCTTGTACCGTATATTTTTTTATATTTTCTGATAATATTATTTTATTAATGGGAGGAGAAAAATTTCTTGAAGCAAGCATCACTTTGAAAATTTTATCACCTTTATGTATTATTGTCGGATTTGCCTATTTCTTCGGGTTATTAATTTTGTATCCGCAGGGGAAAGAGAAAGTCTATACTTTAGCCACTGTTGTTTCCGCCTTGTTCAGTATCATAGGCTATCTTTTTGTAATACGGTATTATCAGCATAACGGGGCCGCCGCAGTCGTTGTATTATCAGAACTGATGGCCGCACTCTATATGGGATATTATATCTCCAAACATAAGATTGTTGAAAATTATTTTGAGAAAAATTTTATCAGGGTAATTTTTATCAATATTTTCTTATTTATTCTTTTCTTTTTTTTAAAAAATACCGTTGTTCTGCTGGAGTTTTATTCGTGGGTTATTGTTTCGGTGGTTTTTTGTTTTTTGTACGGAGCATTACTTCTTATCTTCAAAGAGAAGAACACTTTAGATATTTATAGTAATATCTTAAACAGGATACATATAAATAATAAAAGGGGTTGATATGAATTTAGTGGTCAATAATTTAATACTTAAAAAAGCAGATTCAATATTTGTCTTTTCTTTAGGCATTATTTTATGTATAGGTGTGGCATTTTTCAAAGAATCGATATTTCCTGAAAAATATTTTTTTGACTCCTTAACATTGCAGCATGGTATAGAGAATCCTATTAGACAAAGATTGGATCAATCTTTTAGTAATACAGCCAATGTATACAGATTCTTTCATATTGATAAATTTTTTTTAGCGCCGGTATTGGCATTGGTGGTATATTTTTTAGTGATTTTTAAATTATTTAAAAATTATTCGGTTAATTATATATCTTTATTATCATATGCTTTAATCGTTACTTACAGTGCCATTGCAATGGTTTACATGGCCACGTACAGCAAAGATTTTGTTCTCTTTATAATCGTTGTGGTCCCCTTTGTTTATCTTGAAAAAAGGGCACTTGTTGTCTGGTCTGTATTTGTTCTTATTTATGCCTATTTTTTTAGAAGTTATTGGTTTATTACCATTGCACTTTTTTGGACTATTAAATTTTTCATTGTTGGAAAACCTAAGATGTTGCCATGGGTAATTCCTTTATTTTACTTTTTAATATCTTTTGTTTATAATTATATTTTTGGAACACCGCTCTCCTTAATCCGTTACCTGACAAATGTTGACAGGGATGCAGAATCCGCACAAACTGCAATTGCGATCTTTATCAAAGGAGATAACTTTGTTTTGGAAGCGGCTAACTTTTTTGTAACACTTATATTTTTAATTGTGCCTATCCCCTTGTTACTTTTAGGGAAGCCATTTTATATTATTCTGACCCTATTGATAGCCGTATTCTTTTTTAATTTTATAAAATTGTATATAAAAGAATATGCAAATAAGAACTACTCTAATATTTTCTCTTTTGTAATTGCATTTATGTTGGTTCAAAGTTTGTTTGAGCCTGATTATGGGAGCTTTGTCCGCCATTTGTCTCCCATCTATCCGCTTATTTTTGTATGTATTGCAAAAAACACCAGATTTATAGAAACTGAAGAATAAAAGGTATGAAAAATGAAAAATTTATTATTGCCGTACTTTTTGTATTAATTTTACTGAGTTTCAGTTCTTTTAATTCTGGTAGTGCTTCAAATCAGACGAAGTGTTTTCCGATGCTATGGAATCAGGGAATTACTAAAAAATCATGGGTTTACCTGGAACAGGACGAGCCCAGGTTTTATAAAAAAAATTCAGATATCAGCGATGGAGATCATCTGAAAATGCCTAAAAACAGTTGGGATGCAACTTATATCGACTATGAGACCAGGCAGAAATTCAGTACACCGGACAAGACAAATGCTTCATTTAAATTTGTAACAACAGGATATAGAATAGAGGATCAAAAAAAAGAATTTGGTTTCGATTTTATGGTTCTTAATAAGGATAAAAAAAATGAGGAACCTTTTATCTTTAGGATTTCCAATAATTCTCAAAAAACAGACAGCAAAACAGCAGGAACCGTCAGAGAGGTTGGATTCGTATTTGATAATTGGCCCCAATACTGGGCAGACGAAAAAAAGTGGACTGGTGGGTATCATTCTTTTTCCGGAAATTACCAGGTTGA
The DNA here is from genome assembly GCF_042610505.1 of Chryseobacterium sp. sg2396. Taxonomy (NCBI): domain Bacteria; kingdom Pseudomonadati; phylum Bacteroidota; class Flavobacteriia; order Flavobacteriales; family Weeksellaceae; genus Chryseobacterium; species Chryseobacterium sp. sg2396. The sequence continues at coordinate 57,501 of NZ_JBHGAQ010000015.1, forward strand.
AAAATTAAATAATTTGACGGTAAAATTTAAATTTAGGTTAGTCGACTTTAATGCACCTTTGAAAAAAAATAGCATACAGGGAAAATGGATAGGAAGTTATGCGACCTGCGACTTAAGATTCACAGAATATGATGAAAATGGAAAAGTTATTAAGCCGTACTTAATTGGTATTGTTTTTTCAAATCCGTTGAATGTAGATTATACAGATAATAAAGATGACGGTATTTTGTTCGGAAGTCCTGCTTCTAAAAATAGCCAGCAACAGATTCTTCTGCTTCATGGCGATAAAAATGGAGTAAAAGAAATTAACAGCATCACTCCTGAGAATAGGTTTCAAACTGTAGAAATAGATTTCAAGCCGTTAATCAATAAATATCTGAACATTAATAAAAAACATAAAAATATTATCACCGGAATAGATATTTACAGTGCGACCAGAGCTGTAAATTTCACCTATGATATTCAAGATATACAAGTGACTGGGTGCACTAATAATTGACAGGCATGACAACATTTTCCGATTTCAGACCAAAAACGACAAACAATGATTATTCTTAAAGTCTTATTTAAAATAAATTGCTTTTTTAAGCTATTATTCCTTAAACTGGTTTATGGGAGAAAGTTGTCATATGGGAAAAAATTTACATTTAGGAAGCATTTTTCATTAATTATAGACGGGCAAAACGCACAGGTGAATATAGGTAATAATGTATTTTTCAATAATTTCTGCACAATTGCTGCTATGGATAACATAACAATCGGGGACAATACTATTTTTGGTGAGAATGTGAAAATCTATGACCACAATCATCAGTTTAAAAATGCTTCTATTCCTATAAAAAATCAAGGCTACAGTTCAGAAAGAATTATCATTGGGGAAAACTGCTGGATTGCCTCCAATGTTGTTATTTTAAAAGGTGTTACTATAGGAAATCATTCAGTTGTTGGTGCAGGCAATATTGTTTATAAAGATGTTCCGGAAAATTCTGTATTACTTTCAGTACAGGAACACATTTTAAAAAGTTCTGTACAGTAGAATAGATTATTTATAACTTTAGATTATATTCGGGGAAGTTTTTTTTAAGAAATTAAGAACATAAGTTTATGACAATTTTATATAACAACATTAGATGAGAATTCTTCAGATAGACAATTCACTGGGAATGGGGGGGGCAGAAAAGCTTCTTTTAGATACTGTTCCGCTTTATAGAAAAGCAGGGATAGAAATGGATGTTCTACTTCTATGGGATGATGATTTGCCATTTGCTGATGAATTAAGAAAACTCAATTGTTGTAATGTATTCGTTTTGAGAAAATCTAAAAATGATAAAGATGTATATAATCCCACATTTATTTTTAAGATGAGAAAATTTCTTAAAAATTATGATATTGCACATCTTCATGTTTTCCCTTCACAATATTATGCAGTATTTGCAAATTTGCTTAACGGAAGTAATACAAAACTCATTCTTACTGAACATAATACTACCAATGGTAGAATGTCTAAGAAAATCTTTAAGCCTTTAGAAAGATTCATTTACAGTAAATATGAAAAAGTTATTTGTATAACAGAAGAAATTAATATTTTGTATCAAAATTATCTTGGGTTGTCGGATCAATTGATTACTATCAATAATGGGGTTGACACCAACAAAATATTCAATACTTTGCCGTACAAAAAATCAGACTTAGGATATACTGAGGAAGATAGATTGTTAATTATGGTCGCGAGATTTAATAAACAAAAAGATCAAGATACATTCATAAAATCTTTATTAAATTTACCGGAAAATTATAAATTACTTTTAGTAGGAGACGGTGAACGGAGAATAGATTTAGAAAAACTTGTCAATACATTGGATTTGTCAGCAAGAGTACGTTTTTTAGGAATCCGCTCAGATGTTTATTCTTTATATAAAATGTCTGATATTGCCGTGTTGAGTTCACATTGGGAGGGCTTCGGTTTAGCAGCGGTAGAAGCTATGGCTTGCGGTTTACCCACTATAGCCAGCAATGTGGATGGCCTGGCACAGATTGTAAATGATGCCGGAATTTTATTTGAACCGGGAGCCTCAAAACAATTGGCTGAAATAATATTATCTCTTGAAAATACCAAAGCATATAACAATACTGCCGACAAATGTTTAGAAAGATCGAAGGAGTACGATATTATGAAGATGGTTAATAAGCATATAGGATTGTATCATTCTGTAATGGAAAATAATAACATGTAATTATTTCTGAGCATGTTAGATGAGTTAAAATGATTAATCCATAAAAAAAACTCATTGATATATCATTAAAGTATATCACAAAAATTATCAACTATAAATAATGAGAATAGTTCAGTTTGTAGAGGCTTTTGGAGGTGGGGTGTATACCTATGTAAAAGATTTGTGCAATTTTTTAGCTCTTGCAGAACCAGATTCTTCTTTTGAAGTTCATCTAATATACAGCCCAAATAGAATAGAGTTTGATCAGGAAATTTTTGAACAGGAAATTCATCCGTCAATAATTCTCCACAAGTTAGATATGGGCAGAGAAATAGATTTAAAAAACGATTATACTATTATCAAACAGACCAGAAAAAAGCTTAAAGAGATCAACCCGGATATTCTGCATCTTCATTCTTCTAAGTCAGGAGTATTAGCTCGTATAGCATCATTTGGTTTAATAAAGAGAAATAAGATATTCTATTCACCCCACGGCTATGCATTTATTCAGAAGAATATTTCTCAAAGTAAAATTTATTTGTATAAGATTATAGAATATGTAATGCCTCTTTTATTTGGAGGAACAACCATAGCTTCAGGAAATACGGAATATGAAATAGCAAAAAAAATTTCAAAAACAACTCTTATAAGAAATGGTGTTGATTTTGAGCTTCCACAAAAATTGCTGAAAAATATTGATAAAAAACGGTTAACTATAGGAACAATAGGAAGACTTACTCCTCAAAAAAATCCGAAACTTTTCAATGATATTGCAAAACTGATTCCTGAAGCAGATTTTATTTGGATAGGAAACGGAGAACTGCAGTATGAAATTAAATCTGAAAATATTACAGTTACCGGATGGGTAAAGACAAGAAGTGATCTTTTGAAAAAATTAAATGATATTGACATTTATATACAGGTATCTCTCTGGGAGGGTCTACCAATAGCTCTTATTGAAGCAATGGCGATGCGAAAACCATTAGTGGTAAGCAATATAATTGGGAATAAAGATTGTGTGGAAGAAGGTTACAATGGATATGTTTTTGATACTTTAGAAGAGGCTGTGAAAAAAATCAGGATTTTTCAAAATCAATCTTTAATATCTGAAATGGGAAATCATTCTTATCAAAAAGCATTTCAGGAATATAATAAAAAAACAAACTTTTTGAAATTAATTGAAATTTATAAAAGTATATAATTGGGAATTCTGTTTATAATTGCCTAAATTTTATATTTTTGCCACTTTAAAATAAGTGCTGATTAAAAATTTATAAAGAAGATTTGTAAAACTATGAAAATAAAATATACGCCTCTTAAAGACTGTTACATTATAGAACCCACTGTTTTTGAAGATGACAGAGGATACTTCTATGAAAAATTCAATGAGCAGAAGTTTGAGGAACTCACCGGTATGAATGGTCATTTCGTACAGGATAATATCTCCAAATCAAGTTATGGCGTTCTTAGAGGACTGCATCTGCAGAAAGGGGAACATGCCCAGGCAAAATTGGTATCCTGTTTGGAAGGTGAAGTTCTTGATGTCGCCGTGGATTTGCGTGAAGATTCCCCTACGTTCGGAAAATGGTTTTCTTTAGAGCTTACCGCTGAAAACAAATTACAACTTTACGTTCCGAGAGGTTTTGGACATGGCTTCTCTGTACTGAGCGAGACGGCTATATTTTCTTATAAATGTGATAATTTTTACGATAAAACTTCGGAAGGCGGAGTGCTGTGGAATGATACAGACCTGAATATTGATTGGAAACTGCCTGAAGAGGATATTATTTTATCAGAAAAAGATAAAATATTACCATCACTTGCATTAAAAAATTTTTAATATATTAGAATTTAATAGAAGTTAATGATTACTTGGTTCATCATGAATTAAATAGAAATCATTATATTTTCAAATGGTGGACTATATGTTAGTTTATTTTTTTAAACATTTACCAAGAATTTTTTTGATAATTGATTATATTATGATCAATTGTCTTTTTATTTTTGGGAAATTATTTTTTTTTGAGTTAGATGACGTAGATTTCGCTCAGGAGTATAGAATACAATTAGCTCTTATTAATATTTCCTGGTTTGTCATTACTATTATTACGAAACCGTATAAGAGTTTAAAGGTTAAAGAATCATCGCTTCATTTTAATGCGCTAAGTAAAGCTTTTATTCTGTTTGTACTGGCTTCGGCAGTCTTTCCGAGTATTGTTTTTTCTGTTAAGATTAACTACAGAAATGTTATCGTTTATTTTTTACTGCTTGGTTTTTTTATAACCTTTACAAGGTTCTTACTGTTTTTATACAGGAAAAAGAACAGAGTTAAGCTAGGAAGGAAGTTATATTCATTTAATACCGTTCTTGTCGGAGAAAATAAACTATCTACTTCATTGATATCGAATAATGACCTGAGAAGATCTATTGGGATCAGGGGGACATATACACCGCTTAGTAAAGAGACTAAAAATAAATATTTGGGAGGAATCGATCAGCTTTTCTATGATTTGGAAAATTCCAAAATAAACAACATCATATTTTGTGATGATAATATTGAAGTTGATGTATACAAGAAAATAGTAGATATTGCAGAACATAAAATGATTAGAATTTACATGGTTCCGGATTTTAAACATGCTAATCTAGGTCCTAATTATTTTGATGTTATTCATGAAATTCCCTTTCTTAAACTAATAAGAGAGCCTCTTTCTAATCCTAAAAAACAATTTTTAAAAAGAGTATTTGATATAGCCTTCTCTCTTTTTGTCATGGTTTTTTTATTATCGTGGTTAATACCATTGGTGGCTTTAATTGTGAAAATCGAAAGCAATGAATCCGTTTTTTTCGTACAGAAAAGATCAGGTCTCAATAATGTGCCATTCAACTGTCTGAAATTCAGAAGTATGAAGAGTAACAGAAATGCCGATCTTCAGATTGCAAAAAAAAATGATGCAAGGATAACAAAATTTGGTGCATTTATGCGAAAAACCAGTATTGACGAAATCCCTCAGTTCATTAATGTTTTTCTTGGTGATATGTCGGTGGTTGGTCCAAGGCCGCACATGTTATCACAAACGGAAATGTATTCCAAAATCACCAAAAAATACATGACGAGGCACATCGTGAAGCCGGGGATTACAGGCTGGGCACAGGTCATGGGAGCCAGAGGTGAAATATTTTCATTGAAGGATATGGAAAAAAGAATAGAAAAAGATATCTGGTATATTCAGAACTGGTCTTTCTTTTTAGATATGAAAATTATTTTCCTGACGTTATATAATATTGTGAAAGGAGACGACCAGGCTTATTAATAGCATTTCGCTATTTGTAATAAATCTAAATAAAGGGCCGGATCTTTCGGTTCTTTTTTTATGCGTAAATTTGCCCCCACAAAAATTACTGATTACTAATTACTTATTATTCAATATAAAATGCGCACAAAATCTGTAGGTAAAAAGAAGATAAATGTCGTAACGCTCGGATGTTCCAAGAACGTTTATGATTCCGAAGTGTTGATGAGCCAGCTTAAAGCCAATGGCAAAGAAGTGGTTCATGAAGACAGAGGAGATATTGTGGTGATCAATACCTGTGGATTTATCGATAACGCAAAGGAGGAATCCATCAATACCATTCTCGATTATGTAGAGGCCAAAAACAGGGGAGAGGTTGAGAAAGTTTTTGTTACCGGTTGCCTTTCCGAAAGATACAAGCCGGATCTGATTCGTGAGATTCCAGATGTTGACCAATACTTCGGGACGAGGGATCTTCCGATCTTACTAAAACATTTAGGTGCCGATTACAAGCACGAACTGGTAGGAGAAAGATTGACCACCACGCCGAAACATTACGCATACCTTAAAATATCCGAAGGCTGCGACAGGCCTTGTTCGTTCTGCGCGATCCCGTTAATGAGAGGCGGGCACGTTTCCACACCTATTGAAAAACTGGTAAATGAAGCACAGAAATTAGCGAAAAAAGGAACAAAAGAATTAATTCTTATCGCCCAGGATCTTACCTATTATGGTCTTGATATCTATAAAAAACGCGCCTTGGGCGATTTATTAAAAGAATTGGTAAAAGTGGAAGGGATCGAATGGATCCGTCTTCATTATGCGTTCCCGAGCGGGTTCCCGGAAGATGTGCTGGACATCATCAGAGAAGAGCCGAAAGTCTGCAATTACATCGACATTCCTCTTCAGCATATCAATTCGGAATTGCTGAAATCGATGAAAAGAGGGACTACCCATGAAAAAACCGACGCGCTTCTGGCCAAATTCAGGGAGAAAGTTCCTGATATGGCCATCAGAACAACACTGATCGTAGGATATCCCGGAGAAACGGAAGAAATTTTCCAGGAACTGAAAGATTGGGTGAGAATGCAGAAATTCGACAGGCTCGGATGTTTTACGTATTCCCACGAAGAAAATACCGGTGCTTACATATTGGAGGATACCATTCCGCAGGAAGTAAAAGAGGCGAGGGTAGAGGAAATCATGGAAATCCAGTCACAGATCTCATTGGAGAAAAACCAGGAAAAAATCGGGAACGTATATAGATGTATCTTCGACAGAAAAGAAGGAAACTATTTCATCGGCAGAACCGAATACGATTCCCCGGACGTAGACAATACCGTACTGGTTTCTGCTGAAAATACTTACATCTCCATTGGGGAATTTGCCAATGTAAAAATTACCTCTGCCGAAGAATTCGATCTTTACGGGGAATTGGCATAACAGATCATGATCAATTGGTACAGAGTTAATCTGAGATAATAATAAAACCGGTGAATATTTCATCGGTTTTTATTTTACCGCTTAAAGATTCGGAAAAACCCTTTCCCGATACTTTTTAAAAAAAATTTTAGAAGAATGAGAAGTGTAAACTTTATTAATCCTGTTAAATGAAACGGATGAATGAATTTAAAAAAGAATACTAATAAAGAAACTTTGTAGTCTCTGTGTTCATCTTTTTAAATCCTATTCATATTTTCTGCTGAAATTCCCCCGCAGACATCCGTAACAGGCGGTTACCAATAAAACTGAAGTATGATTTTAAGCTTTGTGAAAATATTTAACATATTGATTATCAAAGCTAATATAATGTTAAAATAATGTTAATTTCAATAATTTAGTTAAAATTATTAACGTTTGAATAATTTTTTTAACATATTTTAACAATAGGCTTTAAAGTCGCTGATAATAGGAAGTTACGGAGTTATTTAAGATAATATTTAGTTTTTGTTAACATCTGTTAACAAATAAAATAGGCTCGTTAAAAGAATCCTTATAGATTTGCCCCTGTCAAAACCAATAAATGTTCAACATGATGAAAAGATTCATTCTCGTAATCATAATGATGATTTCAACCCTTGGTATTTATTCTTTCAAAATAAATGCCACAGATGCGAAAAAAACAAGTTATGCATCGTACTACCACGATAAATTTAACGGTAGAAAAACCGCCAGCGGAGAGATCTTTGATAATGCAAAGTTCACTGCGGCAAACAGAACGCTTCCTTTCGGAACAAGTATTAAGGTCACCAACCTGAACAATGGTAAAGAGGTAATAGTGAAAGTAAATGACAGAGGGCCTTACCATTCATCAAGAGCTTTGGATATGTCTAAAGCCGCGTTCGATGAAATCGGGGATACCGGCAACGGTACCATTCCGGTGGAATATGAAATTGTCGATTAAATTTTATGATTTAAATTAAAAAGAGGTGGTCTCAGAATTGAGACCGCCTCTTTTATTTTCAGTTGATCATTAAAATGAAAGATTAAGACTTCCGTTGATGCCGGGATTTTGAATAGATTTCCTACTTTATATAGTAACAAACCGCTTATTTAATAATTAATCCCTTTTTAAAGTAACGTTGATAAGATAAACTTCCAGCATCCAGCTTCCCTCTTTCAGCCTGTTAATCTGATTTCTTTTTGATTTAAAGACTCAACTCCACCAGCGCCGGACAATGATCCGAATGCACCGCTTCCTTCAAAATAACAGCTCTCGTAAGCTTGTCCTTCAGGCTGTAGGAAGTGAAATTATAATCGAGCCGCCAGCCTTTGTTTTTTGCCCGGGCATTTTGACGGTAGCTCCACCAGGTATAGTGGTCCGGTTCACTGTTGAAAAACCGGAAACTGTCGATCAGTTCACACTCATTGATGAAATCCGTCATCCATTCCCGTTCCATTGGGAGAAACCCGGAAACATTCTTCAGACGCACCGGGTCATGAATATCGATCGCTTCGTGGCAGATGTTGAAATCTCCCGAAATGATGAGGTTGGGAATCTCTTTCTTCAGGTTTTTGATGTAGTCCAGGAAATCGCGGCAGAACTGCATTTTAAAATCCAGCCTTTCAATATTGGAAGCGGAAGGCACATACACCGAAATGGCGGAAAACCCGTCGAAGTCCGCACGCATGATTCTCCCTTCGCTGTCGTAGTTTTCGATGCCGCAGCCGTATTCCACATGGTTGGGTTTAATTTTAGAGGCGATTCCGACGCCGCTGTAGCCTTTTCGCTCCGCCGAATGCCAATAGCTGTGGTAACCTAATTTTTCAAGGCTTTCAATATCGATCTGATCGTTTCCTGCCTTGCTTTCCTGGATGCAGATCACATCCGGATCTGCCGTTTTCAGCCAGCCTAAAAAATCTTTGGTAAAGGCGGCCCGGATTCCGTTGACGTTGTAAGTAATTAATTTCATGCCTCAAAAATATTAATAAAAAAGAAGCGGAAAAAATCAAAGATTTTTTCCGCTTCCTCAGTTATCCGAAAATAAACCGGTGAAAAATTATTTCGGCTCCAGAACACTGATCGGAATTATACACTCTTCCAGTGATATTCCTCCATGCTGGTAGGTTTCTTTATAATAATTCACGAAGTGATTATAATTTTTGGGATACGCCAGGAAAATATTATTTTTTGCAAAAATATATTTTGAGCTCAAATTTCCTTTTGGTAAAAACAGCTTTTCAGGATTCGTGATGGCCCATACATCACTCTCATCGTACGTTAAACTCTTACCCGTCTTATAACGGATGTTGGTCGAAGTTTCCCGGTCGCCGACAACTTTGCTCGGTTTTTTGACATATACCGTTCCGTGATCGGTCGTAATTACCAGCCTGAAGCCGTTTTCTGCTGCCAGTTTGATAATTTTCAGCAATGATGAATTCTCGAACCAGTTCAGCGTTAAAGACCGGAACGTTTTATCATCACGGATCAGCTGATCGACAATATGGTTATCTGTTTTTGCGTGGGACAGAATATCAATAAAATTATAAACGATCACCAACAGATCATTATTTTTATGCTGGTTGAAGTCCTCATAAATTTTTCGCTCAAAATCTGCATTTAGGACTTTCAGGTACTTCATCGATTTGGAACCCAGCCCGATCCTTTTCATCTGGTCTTCCAGGAAATCACGCTCATATTCGTTCTTGTTTCCTTCCTCATTATCATTAAACCACTTATCGGGAAAACGTTTTTCGATTTCTGAAGGCATTAATCCTGCGAAAAAAGAGTTTCTTGCATATTGCGTAGCGGTAGGAAGGATGCTGTAATAATAATCCTCAGAAACTTTATTGTAATATTTGGTAAACAACGGCTCAATTACTTTCCACTGGTCGTAACGCAGATTGTCCACCATAAGCAGCAACACCTTATCTTTTTCAACTTCCGGCTTTACTTTTTCTTTGAAAAGCGTGTGGCTCATCATCGGCTTATCGGAGTCGTGAAGCCAGTCTTCGTAATTTTTCTCGATAAATTTGGCAAACTGGATATTCGCCTCTTCTTTTTGCGATTGAAGCAGATCGGCAAATTCATTGTCCGTTACCTTGTCGAACTTAACTTCCCAGTTTAAAATCTTTTTATAATATTCCGCCCAGTCCTGATACGTTCTCAGGTAAGACAGCTCCATCGAAAGGTTTCTGAATTCCTGCTGATATTGCAGAATCGTTTTCTGCTCCACCAGATTGTCCTCCTGAAGATTTTTCTTTAACGAAAGTAAAATCTGGTTTGGATTCACGGGTTTTAAGATATAATCGGCAATCTGTGAGCCGATCGCTTCCTCCATGATATGTTCCTCCTCACTTTTGGTGACCATGACGATTTTCAGGGAATTATCTTTATCCTTGATCATAGGGATCGCTTCCAGTCCGGAAATTCCGGGCATATTTTCATCGATCAGTACCAATGCGAATTTCTCCGAGTCCATAAGTTCCAAGGCTTCGTTTACATTGTTTACAGGCGTTACCTGGTACCCTTTTTTTTCAAGAAAAACGATGTGAGGTTTGAGTAAATCTATTTCATCATCTATCCATAATATCTTTTCCGACATAATTAAATTTTTACACGGTTATTGTATCAAATTGCTGACCATTTATTGGTAAAATCTGCCAAAATGCGCAGACGTAAAGTTAAATATAAGTTAATGAAATAAACGGATATTTCTGTTATTTTTAAAGCAGCCGGCAGAGAAATATTTTTTGATTAAAAATTTGTTCGTATACAGCTGAACGGTGAATAGCAAGGCTGTTTTAATGAAATTTAATCGGTTCTGAAATTTAAAATCGCTAAATTTGTTATAAATACGGACGTTTCCCATGCAGAACAAGCTAAAAATCATCAATGATCCCGTACACGGATTCATCAAAATTCCTCACGAAATTTTATTCGACATCATCGAGCATCCTTATTTTCAGAGGCTGAGAAGGATAGGGCAGACGGGATTGTTGAATCTGATCTTCCCCGGGGCCACCCATACAAGGTTTCATCATGCACTGGGAGCGATGCATCTGATGTTTACGGCTTTGGAAACACTAAAACAGAAGGGAATCAGCATTTCGCCTGAAGAGGAAAAAGGAGCAATGCTGGCTATCTTAATGCACGACATCGGTCATGGCCCGTTTTCCCACGCCCTGGAATGTATGCTGATGGATGACTGGCATCACGAAAAACTCTCGCTGCTGCTGATGAACCGTCTGAATGATCAGTTTGGCGGACAGCTTTCCTGTGCCATTGAAATGTTTCAGGGGAAATACCACCGCAAATTTTTCAATCAGCTGATTTCCTCCCAGCTGGATGTCGACAGGCTGGATTACCTGAAACGCGACAGCTTTTTTACCGGGGTTTCCGAAGGCAACATCAATACCCAGCGTATCATTTCCATGATGAACGTCTGTGATGACGGCGAACTGGTAATCGACGCGAAAGGGATTTATTCCATTGAAAACTTCCTCACTGCCAGAATGTTCATGTACTGGCAGGTCTATTATCATAAAACCTCTGCCTTAGCTGAATTTATTTTGGTTAAAATCCTCGAAAGGGCAAAGTATCTCGTTTCTCAGGGCATTGATCTGCCGGCAACCGAAAATCTGAAATATTTCCTGCATCGTGAAAAAAGTGCTGCTACCGATGAAGATGTGGAACGGTTTACCCAGCTTGATGACAATGACATTATCCAGGCCATGAAAAACTGGCAGTATGCTGATGATATGATCCTATCTTACTGGTGCCAGTGTGTAATACGGAGAAACCTGCCGAAAACCATTATATCATCCCATCCTTTCGGTCAGGAATTTATTGAGGAAAAAATAAAAAATGTAAACGAATTTTTCGGAATCGGCAACGGTAGTGAGCTGGTACACCAAATCGAAAGAAAGCTTCTTCCGTACGATACCGAAAAACAGCCGATTTACCTGTTGCAGAAAGATGGAAAGAAAATAAGAATGGACGAATCCGAAGACCAGTTGCTGTCTGGACTCATGACGAATAAAACCAAACGGTATATTCTGACCTTTCCCAGGACATCCCAGGCATGATTTCTTAAAGAATAATTAAAATTCAAAATCCTAAAATTAAAAAATGTTTGCGAATTACAGAATTTCTTATCTTTGCAGAATATGGAATTTACAGCTTCGCAAATTGCAGGTTTTATCGGCGGAAAAATAATAGGTGACGAAAATGCGCTTATTACTGGGGTTTCACCTATCGAAAGCGGGGAAACCGGACATCTTTCTTTTATAGCACAGGATCGGTTTGCCCATTATCTGGAAACTTCAAAATGTTCCGTCATCATTGTTTCGGAAAATCTTTTATCAAAAGATACGTATGCTCCTACCATTATTGCTGTAAAGGATGCCTACCTTTCATTTCAGGTTTTAATGAATCTGTATCAGGAAATGCAGGGCCGTAAAAGCGGTATCGAAAATGGAGCTTCCATTCATGAAACGGCAGTAATCGGGGAGAATGTTTATATAGGAACCTTTACCTATGTTTCCGAAAAAGCCAAAATAGGAGAAGGATCCCAGATTTATCCACAGGTATATATTGGAAAAGGGGTGAAAATCGGTAAAAACTGTAAGATCGACAGCGGGGCAAGGATCTATGACTATTGCATCATCGGCGATAACTGTGTGGTTCACTCTAACACTGTAATCGGTGGAGATGGGTTCGGTTTCCAGCCGACGCCGGACGGTTTCAAAAAAATTCCGCAGCTCGGGAATGTTATCATTGAAGATGACGTGGAAATCGGTTCCAACTGCAGCATCGACAGGGCAACCATCGGTTCTACGGTAATCGGTAAGGGTACCAAGATCGATAACCTCATCCAGATTGCCCACAATGTAAAGATCGGAAAAAACAACGTCATTGCTGCACAGGCGGGCATCGCAGGGTCCACCACTATCGGCGACTGGAACCAGATCGGAGGACAGGTGGGAATCGTAGGCCATATCAAAGTGGGCAGCCAGGTGAAAATTCAGGCACAGAGCGGGGTAAATACCCATGTGAACGATAAAGATACCGTATATGGGTCTCCTGCCATCAGCTATAACGATTATCTCAGAAGCTATGTCCATTTCAGAAATCTTCCTGAAATCGTAAAAAGAATAAATAATCTCGAGAATAACTCAAAAGATAAAACTAATGAGTGATATGCAAAAAACACTTCAGCAGGAAGTGACACTTTCCGGAATCGGACTTCATACTGGTAAAGAAGTAAAATTAACCATGAAACCTGCTAAGGAAAACACAGGTTTCGTTTTTGTAAGAACCGATCTGGAAGGGCACCCGCAGGTGGAAGCAGATGTAAATTATGTAGTGGCCACCGAAAGAGGGACAACCCTAGAAAAACTGGGCGTAAAAATCACTACCTGCGAACATCTTTTAGCCGCTCTGGTAGGATGTGATATCGATAATGCCATCCTGGAAATGGATGCCTCCGAACCTCCGATCTTAGACGGTTCGTCAAAATATTTCGTGGAAGCGATCGAAAGTGTTGGGGTAGTGGAGCAGAATGTTGCCAGAGAATACCTGGTGGTAAAAGAAGTGCTTACCTACAGCGATCCGGCTACAGGATCTGAAATCACGATTATTCCTTCCGATACATATGAAGTAACGACGATGGTAGATTTTGGGACTAAAGTATTAGGAACCCAGAATGCCACGCTAAAAAATATTTCAGAATTCAAGGACGAAATTTCATCGGCAAGAACATTCAGCTTTTTACATGAGCTGGAAATGCTGTTGGACCATGGCCTTATCAAAGGCGGGGATATTTCCAACGCGATTGTCTATGTGGACAAGGACCTTACTCCTGAAACGACGGAAAAACTCAAGAAAGCTTTCGGGAAAGACAATGTGTCCATCAGGCCGAACGGAATCCTTGATAACCTGAATTTAAACTATCCTAACGAAGCGGCAAGACACAAATTACTGGATGTAATCGGTGACCTGGCTCTGGCGGGGGTAAAAATAAAAGGGAAAGTCATTGCCAATAAACCGGGACACTATGTGAATACCCAGTTCGCCAAAAGACTGAACCGCCAGTGGAAGCTGCAGAAAAAGAAAAACGTTCCGGATTTCGATTTAACAAAAGAACCGGTATTCGATATCAACGGGATCATGAAGCTGATGCCACACCGGCCGCCGTTCTTACTGATCGATAAAATTCTTGAACTTTCGGATTCCCATGTAGTAGGTCTTAAAAATGTTACGATGAATGAACCGTTCTTCGTAGGGCATTTTCCAAAAGAACCTGTAATGCCGGGCGTTCTGCAGGTAGAAGCATTGGCTCAGACAGGTGGAATCCTGGTATTGGCCAGCGTTCCCGATCCGGAAAATTACTCCACCTATTTTATCAAAATAGATAAAGTGAAATTCAAGAGAAAAGTAATTCCGGGAGATACCCTGATCTTTAAGATTGAATTGATCGAGCCGATCAGAAGAGGGATTGTTCATATGCAGGGATACGGTTATGTGGGAGATGCAGTAGCGGTAGAAGCAGAACTAATGGCCCAAGTTGCAAAAAATAAAGTTGATTAAATGATTCATCAGTTAGCAGCCGTAGACAAGCGTGCGAAAATCAGCAAAAATGTAATCGTAGAACCGTTCACGACCATTGCTGGAGATGTGGAAATCGGGGAAGGAACATGGATAGGCCCTAATGTTACTATTATGGACGGCGCCAGAATCGGTAAGAACTGCCGGATTTTTCCGGGAACGGTAATCTCCGCGATTCCTCAGGACCTGAAATTTGACGGTGAAGATACCCAGGTGATTATCGGTGACGAAACCACCATTCGGGAATGTGTTACGGTAAACCGCGGAACAAAAGCGCTGGGCTTTACTAAGATCGGTAAAAACTGCCTGATTATGGCTACTTCCCACATTGCCCACGACTGTGTGATCGGAGATCATGTGATCATCGTAAACGGGTGCGGCATCGCAGGGCATGTTGAAATCGGTGATTATACGGTGATGGGAGGTTTATCTGCCGTGCATCAGTTCGGAAAGATTGGGAAGCATGTGATGATCTCAGGCGGGACTCTGGTGAGAAAAGACATTCCGCCTTATGTAAAAGTAGCCAGAGAGCCGATGTCTTATGCAGGAATCAATTCCGTAGGATTAAGAAGAAGAGGGTTTACGAATGAGAAAATCTTTGAAATCCAGAAAATTTACCGTGCGATTTTTCAGCTGAAGATGAATGTTTCCCAGGCATTGCTGTATATCGAAAAAGAAATGCTACCGACGGCTGAAAGGGATGAAATCCTTCAGTTTATCCAGAATTCACCGAGAGGTATCGTAAAAGGGTACGGAACGGGTAAGGAAAGGGAGTAATTCAACATACTGTTACCGAATGAAAGTTTTAGCCTTACTTATAACGATTTCTTTCGCATCCATTCTTTGTGCACAGCAGGTAGAAGGGTTAAAAACGGAAAAAACCGCTAGCGCATCGATTCTGGAAAGAAAGCTTCCCGAAAAATCCGCAGACAGCATTGCTAAAAAGAATTTAAGTAATATTCTGCGGCTGAATGCTACCGGCAGTTCCATTTTGGGTACGGCCAGTCCGTACAGTTCCGAAATCCAGACAAATGTCAACCGGTTAAACAGTAATATGAACACATCCAACAACAATGTTTTCAACAAAATGCAGAGTCAGGGACAAGGCATACAATTTAACAAAAGAAAATAATTATATACAATACGAATGGCAACAAGTAACGATATCAGAAAAGGCCTGTGCATCGAGTACAGCAATGATATTTATAAAGTAATCGAATTCCTTCACGTAAAACCGGGCAAAGGGCCTGCTTTCGTAAGAACAAAACTGAAGTCGGTAACCAATGGAAAAGTAATTGACAATACATTCTCAGCAGGTCATAAGATTGATGAGGTAAAGGTAATCACCAGAAAATACCAGTACCTTTATGATGATGAGAACGGATTCCACTTCATGAATAACGATGATTTCTCTCAGCTTTATCTTAACAAAGAAATGATCGAAAACTCCAACCTGATGAAAGCGGGAGAAGAAGTAACGATCATCTTGAAAGAAGCTGATGAAACCCCTCTTTCTGCAGAATTGCCGCAGTCGGTTTACTTGGAAGTGGTGGAAGCAGATCCTGGAGTAAAAGGAAATACAGCAACCAATGCCCTTAAAAACTCGATCGTTGAAACAGGAGCAAGAGTAATGGTTCCTTTGTTCATCGAGCCGGGAGACAAAATCAAAGTGAGCACGGAAGACGGTTCTTACCTTGAAAGAGTAAAGGAATAATTTTAAATAAAATGTACATAAATTCGGTTTGCGTCTGCATTCCGAATTTTGTTTTATAATAAAATCAATTGTTATGAGATTCCATTCTCCACAAAAACTGAAAAGCATTGCCGGACTGATCGGGGCGAAATTTGTTGGTCCCGAAGATTTCGAAGTTCTGGGCACCAATGAAATCCATAGGGTGAAGCCTGGTGATATCGTTTTCGTCAACCACCCGAAATATTACGATAAGGCATTGAACTCTGCCGCTACCATCATCTTGATCGATAAAGAAGTGGAATGCCCGGAAGGAAAGGCTTTGCTGGTTTCGGATGATCCGTTCAGGGATTTTAACAGGATCAATACGCATTTTACAAGAATATACAACTTCACGGAAGAACTCCATGACGTGGAAATCGGTGAAGGAACCCATGTTCATCATTCTGCCGTGATCGGTAACCATGTGAAGATCGGAAAAAACACGCTGATTTTCCCGAACGTGGTGATTGGTGACAGAACGGTAATCGGCGACAATGTCGTAATACAGGCCAACACGGTTTTAGGAGGCGACGCTTTCTACTACCGTAAGTTAAACGGGAATTTCGACCGGCTGATCTCCGTGGGAAATGTGGTCATTGAAAACAATGTCGAGATCGGGAACGGATGTACCATCGACAGAGGGGTTACCGATTCTACGGTAATCGGGGAAGGTTCCGTGCTGGACAATCAGATTCAGATCGGACACGATACGGTGATCGGTAAAAAATGCCTGATCGCTTCTCAGGTGGGTATTGCAGGTTGCTGTATTATCGGCGACGAAGTAACGCTGTGGGGCCAGGTGGGAATCGCCTCCGGAAATAAAATCGAGAGCGGATCTGTGCTGCTGGGCAAAACCGGCGTCAACCGGGATCTTGAAAAAGGAACCTATATCGGAATGTTTGCGGAAGATTTCAAAACCTACCTGAAAAAAGAAGTGAAGCTGAGAAATCTCAAATAAACAAATTGTTTAGATTTATCTTTAATCAAAGAAATTTAATTAAATTTGTCTGCATTTAAAAAGTAATAAATAAATTAAATAAATAATAAAATGTCAATTTTAGTAAACAAAGATTCTAAAGTAATTGTACAAGGATTTACCGGGAACGAAGGTACTTTCCACGCGGGCCAGATGATCGAATACGGAACCAACGTAGTAGGTGGGGTTACGCCTGGAAAAGGAGGCAGCGAGCATCTTGGAAAGCCGGTATTCAACACGGTGGCGGATGCTGTGGAAAAGGCCGGAGCAAACGTAAGTATCATTTTCGTACCGCCTGCATTTGCTGCTGATGCCATTATGGAAGCTGCTGAAGCCGGGATCAAAGTAATTGTTTGTATTACGGAAGGGATTCCTGTAGCGGATATGGTGAAAGTAAAATCTTACATCGCCGACAGAGACTGCAGGTTAATCGGTCCGAATTGCCCTGGAATCATTACTTCTGAAGAAGCTAAAATTGGTATTATGCCAGGATTTGTTTTCAAAAAAGGGAAAGTAGGGATCGTTTCAAAATCAGGTACCCTTACATACGAAGCTGCTGATCAGGTAGTAAGAGCTGGTTACGGTATCTCTACAGCGATCGGTATCGGTGGAGACCCGATCATCGGAACAACAACAAGAGAAGCTTTGGAATTATTCATCAACGATCCTGAAACGGAAGCGGTAGTAATGATCGGAGAAATCGGTGGCGGTCTTGAAGCAGAAGCGGCAAGATGGTACAAAGCCAGCGGTTCTACAAAACCGGTAGTAGGTTTCATCGCAGGGCAAACAGCTCCTAAAGGAAGAACGATGGGACACGCCGGGGCAATTGTAGGTGGAGCAGAAGATACGGCGCAGGCTAAAATGGAGATCATGAGAGAGAACGGAATCAATGTAGTGGATTCTCCTGCTGATATCGGTGCTACCGTTGCAAAAATTCTAGGATAATTTTTTAAAAACAAACGATATGAAAAAATTTTTATTAGCCTCAGCATTAGCCGTTTCTGCCATGTCTTTCGCTCAGATTGATTTCAGCAGCACAAGATTCGGTATCATTGCCGGGGGCAACTATTCCGCGGTAAAAAATGCGCATAACCCTTCAGGTCCGAGATTTGCATTTCAGGGCGGTGTATTGGCGTTGATCCCGATGGGTTCCGAAAACCAGTTTTTCTTACAGCCGGAGCTTACGTACTACGGAGCCGGAGAAACAGGGAAGGACAAAAATGCAAAAGGAGCGGACGGCTACAATGCCGTATATGCCAACAATTACCTTAGCGTACCTATTTATTTCAAGGGATATTTTTCAGAAGCAGAATCTGAATTCTTTGGAATGATCGGTCCGAGATTCAATTTTTTACTGAGCCAGAATGTGAAAAATGCACCGGTTATAAGACCCTATTATGACCCGAATTTCGTTGATCCCACATATCCGGATGTAAACGGAAAGGCCAGCAAATTTAATTTTGGATTGGGAATAGGTGTGGGATATAGCTACAAAAGACAGCTTGAGTTGTCTGCAAGATATGATTTCGGGCTCAGCAATACCTATCCGGGTCTTGATAAGGAACCGAAAGGTTCTACCAAATCAAAATCTGAACAGGTTCTCAGCGTAACGTTAAGCTACATCTTCAACTAAAAATTTATTTCAAATCGAGATATAAAAAATGCTGCTCTTTTCGGGCAGCATTTTTATTTTGATTAACCTAACGGGTTTTCGAAACCCGTTAAGTTTTATACCACTCATCCCTTAATCCACTTCCAGATTTCCTTCAGCGTAGCTTTATTGCCATACATCAAAATACCTACTCTGTAAATTTTCCCGGCCAGGAAGATCATAAAGATAGTGGTTCCCAGCAATAACGTAATCGACAAAGCAATCTGCCATGTCGGAACTCCGTACGGAATTCTTGCGATCATTGCCACTGGTGAAGTAAACGGTATGATAGACAGCCAGAAGCCAAGCGGACCGTCCGGATTATTCATAAAGGTAAAGCTGCCGTACATACCTACCATTAAAGGTAAAACAGCAAATAAAGTAAACTGCTGAGTCTCGGTTTCATTGTCTACTGCAGAGCCGATTGCGGCATAAATAGAACTGTAGAAAATATAACCTAACAGGAAAAATACGATAAACACGAAGATAATCAGCGGAAAATTCAGTTCCAGCAGGCTGTGCGAGATCTGCGTTCCGATCTGCAGAAGATCGAATTTACTCATCATCTCTTCGTTGCCGCCCGGGATATTTTTCGGGATCGACGAAAAG
This sequence comes from Chryseobacterium sp. sg2396, assembly GCF_042610505.1. Taxonomy (NCBI): domain Bacteria; kingdom Pseudomonadati; phylum Bacteroidota; class Flavobacteriia; order Flavobacteriales; family Weeksellaceae; genus Chryseobacterium; species Chryseobacterium sp. sg2396. The sequence continues at coordinate 77,024 of NZ_JBHGAQ010000015.1, forward strand.
CCCGTATTCAGAACCAAAGCTCCGATAACAGACATCGTAATCCATACTACAAACTGCGTCAGGGCTACCATCGTTACCCCCAGGATTTTACCCATCATCAACTCGAAAGGCTTTACCGAAGAAATGATGATTTCCACAACTCGGTTATTTTTCTCCTCCAGTACACTTCTCATAACTCGGACCCCGTAGATAATAATAAACATAAAAGTTACATACATCAGCAGCATGCTCAGCACACTTTTTACCCCGAATGCAAGATCGGAATCTTCCTTATTATTCTCGGAAACATTAATGGTTTTTAAACTAAAGCTTTTGTCCAGATTATCCAGCTGACTTTCTGCAATGCCCAGTTTCTTGATCTTTTCTTTCTTGATCACTTCATTGATATCCGAAACGATCTTCTGCTTCGTATCGAATCCGATTTTATTATTGATTACCAGCCTTGTATTGTTTAAAAGCTGTCCATAATTCTCATTTTGCAATTCCGGCAGAATCAGGATCCCGTCCAGCGATTCGTTGTTTTTCAGGGTATTCATTTTGGCTTTCTCGTCTGCCGCCGGAATAAAGACATACGTAAGTTTATCCGTAGATTTAAGGTGATTTTTAAACAGTCCGTTCCTATCTACCACCTCGATAGTACTATGCGATTCATTGGCTTTGAACATCAGCCCGATTACACTTCCGAAACCGATCAGCAGGATAGGAGCCAGTAAAGTGAGTATAATGAAGGATTTTTTCTTAACCTGTGTCAGAAATTCCCTTTTCGTAATTAAAAAAATATTGTTCATGATTAAGAGTTGTTGCTTACCGCATTAATAAAAACTTCATTCATGCTCGGGATTTTTTCGTCGAATGACCTTACCCTTCCTACATTTACCAGATCCAGCAGAATATGGTTCTGGTCGGCTTCGTTTTTCAGGTCGAAAGAAAGAAGGTTGTTTTCATTCGTAAGGTTGAATATTTCATATTTATTTTGGAAAACATCCAGCTGGGGCCCGTTGACATCGGAAAGGGTAATCCCAAAAATATTTTTCTTAAATTTTTCCCGTACGTCAAAAACCCTTCCGTCGATAATTTTTTTTGAATTATTAATCAGGGCAACATAATCGCACATTTCCTCCACGCTTTCCATACGGTGAGTAGATAAGATGATGGTCGTTCCGTTGTTTTTAAGGTCGATGATCTGGTCTTTAATCAGATTCGCATTCACGGGGTCAAATCCTGAAAACGGCTCGTCAAGGATTAAAAGGTGAGGACGGTGAAGTACGGTCACGACAAACTGGATTTTCTGGGCCATTCCCTTGGAAAGTTCAGACAGCTTTTTCTTCCACCACTGGTCGATATGAAGTTTATCGAACCATTTTTTAGCTTCCTGCAATGCATCGCTCTTCTTCATGCCTTTCAATTCCCCAAAATAGAGAAGCTGGTCGCCGACGGTCATATTTTTATACAGTCCGCGTTCTTCCGGCATGTAGCCGATATCTTTAATATGGTTGGGGTTGAGGTTTTCCCCATTAATCCGGATCTCTCCGGAATCAGCCTGGGTAATCTGATTGATGATGCGGATGAAAGACGTTTTTCCGGCTCCGTTCGGACCGAGGAGCCCATATACGCTGCCTGTTGGTACATGGATGCTGAAATCATCCAAGGCTACCTTTTTGCCTGCATTATAGGTCTTTCTTATATGTTCGGCTTTTAGCATTAATCTGTTTTTATAATTAGGTATAAAAATGTCCCGAAAGTTACGGAATAATTAAGCCAAAAGAAAAAATCCTGATGATTATCAGGATTTAATTTATTGTTTTACAATTTGAGTGACCTTCATTGTATTGTCACTCAAAATATACCGGATCAGATATTTTCCCGGTTTTAATTTTTCGATATTGATCTCCCCGGAATTCATGTTTACCGAATAGTTTGCGACCTGTGTACCCAGAATAGAATAAAAGATTACATTTTTTATTTTAAGGTTTTGGTCTTTCGCTTTTACGATAAGAAAATCCTTGGCAGGATTGGGATAAGCCACAAGAACCCCGTCATCGGATTTCTGGGAGAATGCAGCCGGCTCTTTTATTTGCGCCTTCATATTGTTGGAAAATCCAACAAAACCGGCTAAAAAGATTAACAAAAGTAAAAGTTTTCTCATCAAGTTATAATTTCTTAGGAATATTTAAACAAAACTAATTAATTCTACAATGCTGTGCAATAGTTTTTTATATTAGTTGTAGTAAATTTGCATTAAATTTTGTTCAAAAAGTATTCCAAAATGATACATTCAAGAAATAGAAGGCTTCGAGTAAACGAATCTATGAGAAGTCTGGTAAGAGAATGCACCCTCACCACCAACGATTTTGTAATGCCGATCTTCGTAATGGAGGGCGAAAATAAAGAAGAACCGATCCCCTCGATGCCGGGGATTTTCAGGAGAAGCATCGATCTGACGGTAAAGGAATGTAAGGAGCTGTTTTCATTGGGCGTAAAAGCCGTAAACCTTTATATGAAGGTTTCTGATGATCTGAAAGACAACACCGGTAAAGAAGCGTGGAATAAAAACGGACTGATGCAGAATACCATCAGAGCCATTAAAGATGCGGTTCCGGAAATGATTATCATGCCGGACGTGGCCCTGGATCCTTATTCGATCTACGGGCACGACGGAATTATTGAAAACGGAAAGATTGTAAATGATGCCACCAATGACGCTTTGGCCAGAATGTCCGTGTCACATGCGGAAGCGGGAGCTGACATTGTGGCACCCAGCGATATGATGGACGGCAGGGTTCAGGTCATCCGTGAAGCACTGGAAGACAGTGGATTCACCGATGTCGGTATCGTAAGCTATGCAGCGAAATACGCCAGCTCATTTTACGGGCCATTCAGAAGTGCGCTTGACAGTGCGCCGAAAGACGACATGGAAATTCCGAAAGATAAAAAAACCTACCAGATGGATTTCCACAACTCCAGAGAAGCATTGAACGAAACGTTCAAGGATATTGAAGAAGGAGCGGACATCATCATGATCAAGCCGGGACTTCCATACCTGGATATCGTAGCAAAAGTCCGTGAGGCGATTGATCTTCCGATCGCAGTATATAACGTAAGCGGGGAATATGCTATGGTAAAAGCAGCTGCCCAAAATGGCTGGCTGGATAATGACAAAACGATCATTGAAAGTTTAACCTGCATCAAAAGAGCTGGTGCCGATATGATCTTCACCTATTTTTCAAAAGAAGCGGCGATGATCTTAAACGGATAATTTTTTTATAAATACTTTTAAAACCTCATAGGTTTTTGAAAACCTATGAGGTTTAATCAAAAATTGCTCTTTTACGGCAACCTTATTTTCTGTTATCCAAAGCACGCGCGGTAATGAGGACTTCCCGGAACAATCGGGTTCTGACCCCCATTGTCATAAACGCAGATATTCGATGGACACAGGTACCATCCTGCAGGACAATTTCCGTTGGCATCCGGCGGTCTGATGTTTCCGCCATTGATGTTCATCAGATCTTTTTTCGTTAACTTTTTCATGATAAATATTGTTTTGGATTAGAGATCTAAAATAAGAAAAATTATCACACTGTGTGGAAATAATTTGATTTACATGATTTTAAAATCTTTTCCTTTGGTAAATTTAGCGGCAAAAGGCGCCTGGTTTCCGGTATACTTTAAGATAAAATTTTTCTTCGTATCCGTATCTATATTCGCCTGTACTTCAACATTCTGTGTCTGGAAAGTAACATCGAGATTTACTCCGGATGCTTTCTCGAGATTGATTTCCACACTTTCAGCGTAGAAAAGAGAAGTGCTTAAGAAATTGAATTTCAGATTTCTCCGGTACGACCGCGATTCGTTCTGGGTAAACTCCGAATATTTTCTGAGGATTTCAATGCCCGGAGAATCGATATTCGTAACTCTGGATTTCGTAACTCCATTTACCTTGACGGAAAAATCTTTGGCATTATTAATATCCCCTCTGATTCCTATATTGAAAAGCGAAGGCAGAGAAAGTCCGAATTCCACCATGCTGTCTTTTGAAAATTCAAAATCCGGGATCAGGGCCGGAAATTTCTGTACATTCATCAGCTGGTTTTTAACGGTTACCAGCTGGTCGGCTGAGAAAAGATAGCCAATCAGGTTGTTGTTGGTCGTCCGCCAGTTTCTGCCGTTCCATTCGTAGATTTCGCAGAGTAAAGTATCAATGGAAGAATGCGGAAGCAGATCCATGTCCTGCCATTTGAAAACCTCCTTGGCGTAAGGCCTTCGGTTGATGATGCTTACGCCCAGATCCAGGGCCAAAAGCTCGGTCAGTTGCTGATTATTTTCCATAGTAATAGAAGTGTTGGTTTTGAGTTTAAATTTAATTAAAATTGTCCGGTTTAAATTAGAAAACTCCTGCAAAGTGAGATTAAAACTATGTTGAATGCTAAAGTATTTATTTGTGAGCCTGGTTTTTGCAGGTATAAAATTTTTAGAATCCTAATGCGGTTTTAAATTAGCATGGAATTGTATGGTATTTAATTAAAGCAAGAAAAAGTAAAAAAGGCCGGCAGATGATCAGTAATTTTAACTGCTCCTTGCCAATTGACAGAATGTTAAAAAACGTCATTTGATATTAATATGGCTAGCAATATATTGACGAAAAAACTTCCGGCATCCCGCTTTCCTCTTCCGGCCTATTAAAAATGCCATCATAACAAATAATGGATATTCAGCTAATCTTGAATATCCAATTCAAAAAAACTTTATCTTTGCCCTTATGATTTTACGCGGAGAAAACTTAATCAAAGAATATGGTCCTAAAAAGGTAGTAAAGGGCGTTTCTGTACAGGTCCAGCAGGGAGAGATTGTAGGATTGCTCGGTCCGAACGGTGCCGGGAAAACCACTTCGTTTTATATGATTGTGGGGCTGGTTAAGCCGACTTCCGGAAAGATTTTTCTTGATAAGCAGGAAATCACGACTGATGCCATGTACCGCAGGGCGCAAAAGGGAATAGGCTATCTTGCACAGGAAGCCTCCGTTTTCCGAAAGCTCTCAGTTGAGGAAAACATCATGGGCGTCTTGCAGCTGACCAAGCTTTCAAAACGGGAGCAGCAGATCAAATGCGATGAGCTGATCGAGGAATTTTCCTTACAGCACGTCCGCAAAAACCGCGGAGACCTTTTGTCAGGAGGGGAAAGACGGAGAACTGAAATTGCAAGGTGTCTGGCAACCGACCCGAGCTTCATTCTCCTTGATGAGCCCTTTGCAGGGGTAGACCCGATTGCCGTGGAAGACATTCAGAAAATCGTGAGAAGCCTTACCGATAAAAACATCGGGATCCTGATTACCGACCACAACGTACAACAGACGCTGGCGATTACCAATAAAACCTACATCATGTTTGAAGGAAGGATACTGAAAGAAGGGCTTCCGGAGGAGCTGGCCAACGACCCGCAGGTACGGGAAGCGTATTTGGGAGAAAACTTCGTCTACCAGAGTATCTTTGATAAACCGAACAGGAAAAGCTACGCCTACAATATCTGGGCTGGAAATTTTGAATCCAAAACCCAGATGCAGCAGTTTGTGAATGAAAATTTCGCACAGTTTGATGACCTGAGACTGATGTACGGCTTTGAAGACATCAGCTTTGCTTCTTTAGGAAATTCGGAGATTCAGCATATTTTCAATGAGGTGGTGGATAAAAATGCCAACAATGCTTTTGTGTTTCAGAGGAAGGAAATCAATTCACTCTATTCTCTGGAAGACGCAAAAGAAGAGTCCAAAGCGGCAGGCAAACCAGAACTGCATTACCTCACCACTTATCTGTTTGAAAATTAAAATTCGAAGCAGAATCATTGCTTTAAAATAGAATAAAACGTACCTTTTCTCTGCAAAACGGTACGTTTTTCCGTTAAAATCATTTTCTATGGCCAAACCTTTCAACCGGACGCTTACTTTATTCGGGATCTATAAACAGCTCGTTCCTTTTATCCGGCCTTACCGGCTGATGATCTACGGAACCCTGTTCCTTACGTTTTTAGGTGCCCTTGCCGCACAGGTAAACCCATTGGTGTTGAAATATACGGTGGATGAAGTCACGAAACTCACCCATCTGCCGCATCCGATGTCGGAAGGCGTTCATGTGCTCGTGATCATCTCCGTTATTTTACTGGGAAAGGAGCTGCTGAACATCTTCATCAATTTCGGACAGAAATTTTATGGAGAGAAAATCAGGATCAATGTCAGTTCCGTACTGGCGCAGTCGGCGATTGATAAGATTCTGACGTACCGGGTAGCCTATTTTAACGATGAAAACCACGAATCGGGAAAGCTGCAGATCCGGATCGACCGGGGAATTGAAAGCCTGACAAGACTCGTCCAGAATTTTTTCATCGATATGCTGCCGCTGTTTTCCAACTCCATTATTGCCCTGATCATCATGTATCTGCAGAACGTGTATGTCGGCATTGTTTCCACGATCATCGTTCCCATCTACTTTTACGTAAGTTCCCTCCAGGCGAAGAAGCTCAGCGGGGTACGAAGAACCCTCAGGAACCAGCGTGAAAAGAAGACTTCCGGATTATTAAACCTCATCAATTCCATTATGGTCATCAAAAGTTTTGTCCGTGAGAAATTTGAAGGTAAAAAACAGTACGACCTTCAGATGCAGCTTATGGAAAGCCAGATGTTCACCCGGAGAACCAATTTTATTTACGATGGGCTGAAAACCTTTATCGAACAGTTCGGGGTGGTGCTGATTATCCTGCTGACGGTTTATTTGGTACTGGACCAACAAATGACCATCGGAGCGATCATGCTCCACATTATGCTTTTCAACAACGTTTCGGCACCGATCCGCCAGCTGCACCGGATTTATGACGATATGAACGATGCCATGATTTATGCGGAAGGCTATTTTGATATTTTAAATGCGGATGAAGAAAAAGAATCGAACGGCAATTTAATTGAAAAAGAAATCAAAGGAAATTTTGAATTAAAAAATATCAATTTCACTTATCCAAACGGAACGCAGGCCCTGCATGATGTTTCCATGAAGATTGAGAACGGGAAAACAACGGCACTGGTAGGTCTGAGCGGTGCCGGGAAATCAACCGTCATCAATCTGCTGTGCAAATTTTATCTCCCGGATTCCGGGGAAATCCTGCTGGATCATGTCAATTTAAATGAATATGATAATACCTTTCTTCGGAACGACCTCGGGTTGGTTCTTCAGAAAAACCATATTTTCCAGGGAAGTATTGAAGATAACATCCGCTACGGGAACATGAATGCTTCTTTTGAAGAAATTGAGGCCGCCGCGAAAAAAGCGTATCTTCACGAGCAGATCCTGGATTTACCGGACGGTTACCGTCACGATGCTACCCAGCTTTCGGGTGGACAGCAGCAAAGGATCGCCATCGCCCGGCTGTTTCTGAAAGATCCGCCGATTATTTTCCTTGACGAACCTACTGCAAGCCTCGACGCGATTGCCACCGAACAGATTAAAAACTCCCTTGATGCCATCAAAGCAGGCCGGACGGTCATCATCATTTCGCATTCCCTTTCGCAGATTCTGGATTCGGATAAAATTTATGTCATGAAAAAAGGAAGGGTGGTCGAGAGCGGAACCCACGACGAACTGGTACAGCTCGACGGAACTTACCGGGAAATATTCGATGCCTCCGCAAGAAGCCTGAACCTTGATAAACTGGTCAACAGTTTAAAAATGTAACAATTTATCAGTGCAACAGTATCACAATATGATAGTCCAATAATCATCATCCATCACCCATCACTTATTAACTATTACTCATTACCCATAAAAATGAACGACCATTATCTCAAAAAACTCGATCGGGTAACCGCTATTCTTACGCAGTTGCAGTCAAAGCCTGTAGTAAGGGCGCAGGACCTGGCTAAAAAATTCGAGGTGAGCATCCGGACGATCTACCGGGATGTAAAAACACTGGAGCATGCCGGAATTCCGATTATCGGGGAAGCCGGGAGCGGATATTCCCTGATGGAAGGTTATAAGCTTCCGCCCGTTATGTTCACCAAAGAAGAAGTGCTGAGTTTTATTACGGCTGAAAAACTGATGCAGAAATTTTTGCATGAGAGTTTAGGGCAGCATTACCAGTCGGCCATGGAAAAGGTGCGTTCGGTGCTGAAATATTCGGATAAAAACCTGATTGAGAATATTGAAAAGCAGATTGATGTATTCAATTATCATCCTAAGACAGAAGACAGGATCCGGAATATTATCCCGATCATTTTGGAAAGTATTGCCGAAAAAAAGCAGCTTACCCTGGAATATGAAACGGTGGATGGGAAAATTTCTACCAGAACCATTGAGGTAGTCGGAGTATTTTTCGAATTCAATTTCTGGTATATCATGGCATTCTGTACGTTGCGGAATGACTTCCGGCAGTTCCGGGTAGACCGGATTTTAAAGATCTTCAAAACCCAGAACCCATTTTTTCAGGAATACGGACAGATCAACGATTACCGCCAGAACCCGGACGGAAATAAAACAAGAGTGCGGCTTCTGGTGGATAAGAGTATCATCGGACATCTCTGCAATTCCAAAAAATATTACGGTCTTGTAGAGGAAATTGAACGGGAAGACGGCTGTGAAATGATCTTTGAAACCGACTGGATCAAGGAAGGTTTTCCCCGCTGGCTGATTACGTTTGCGGATTATGCAGAAGTGCTGGAGCCGGAATTTCTAAAAGACAGCCTGAAAGATTTGCTGGAAAAGATCTCGGCAAAATATTAAAGCAAAAAGCCTTCAGAAGTTCTGAAAGCTTTTGTATTGAATCTGTTGATTGGGTTGCCCTCTTCAATGAATGATATACTACATAACCGGAAATCTTTCCCAGAAGAAAGGCGGTTCGATACCCAAAGCCCGCAGATAGACATATCCCTGTCCACGGTGGTGAACTTCGTTGTCAATAAAATACAGGATGTTCTGGTACACCGGGAATTCATATTGTCCGAAAAGGTTGAAGCTTTCCTGAAAGCGTTCTGCTGAAATCTGTGCAAAATACTGATTGATAACCTCTGTTTCCTCATCCCATTTTTTCAGAAGCTCTTCTTTTGTTTTTGGTTGAAATTTTTCTTCGTCATACGCTTCCATCCGGTTTTCAACAATTCCTTTTACTCCGGGCCCGCCGATGCTGATCAGCTCAACGGCTAGTTTTGCGAAAGGTCTCATGCCGCCGATGGAAAATTCAAAAAGCTCTTTCTCAGGAAAAGCTTCGATCACTCTTCGGGTAAGGTTCCGGTGCCCCTGCCAATGTTCCAATACTTGCTCGGCGTTCAGAAATTGTTTTGTGGTTGTTGCTGTTGCAGTCATAATTTTACTGTTTTTGGTTTTGTCTGATACAAAGGTAAATCAGGGTAATGACAACAGTTTGTCAGCAGGATGTCAAGGGACTGAAAATTTTTTTAATTTTAAAATAATTCCCGGTATTTTCGCGTTAAAGACTCATACTTAAGCAATGTTAGGTAGATAAATAATTTGAGAGTGGCCGGCCTTTCGGGACCGGTCATTTTTTGTAGCCCGCAGATTTTGCAGATGGTATCGATTTTCAAATCATCATATGGCTTCATCTTGGCTTCGGCTCTGCTCAGCCACGTGTTAGGATTATTAACCACAGATCTGCCAGATTTTCACGTTTTATTTTAACACATAAGTCATAGAAAAGAATTTTGAATAATTTGAAGATATTTTTAGAACACATGAGATTAAAAATCAAAGATTTTTAAAAACTTTTGAGCGATTTTATCAGTACGCATCATTAAACTTCTTTATACAGCATTAATATCTCCTGTGTCAAATGGATTTCTGCAGGTACCATCATCAAATCTTCCTTTCCAAAATTTGCTGCCTTTGGTTTAAAAAACTAATTTAGTCCTATGAAAATTTACACGAAAACAGGCGACAAAGGCGAGACGGCACTGTACGGCGGAACGAGGGTTTCAAAAGCCAGCGCAAGAGTAGACAGCTATGGAAATATTGATGAACTGAACTCATTCATCGGCATTGCCAAAAGTCATATTGAAGATGAAGAAGTATTAAGACAGCTGAGAAAAATACAGTTTGATCTGTTTACGGTGGGTTCCGAAGCTGCAACGCCCGTCGATAAGCTGATGCTGGCCAACGGAAAATCCCGTCTGCCATTGGTAATTTCCGATACGGAAATTGAAGAACTGGAAAACTGGATGGATTTTTTTGACGAAAAAACGGAACCGTTGCAGTTTTTTATTCTTCCTGGCGGCGGAAAAGCGGCTACGTTTCTGCACGCAGCCAGAACCATTTGCAGAAGGGCAGAACGTTCCCTGGTGTTTTTAAATGAATCGGAGGAAGTGCGCTCCGAGCTGATCAAATACCTGAACAGGCTTTCCGACTACCTTTTTGTGCTGGCAAGATACATTTCAAAAATCAATAACGAACCGGAAGAATACTGGAACCCGAATGAAAGATAAAGCATTACTCTTCATCAACGGTGATGCTCCCGGATCTTTCCCGAATCCTGAACAATACGGCCTGATTGCTTGTACCGATGGTGCCTTTCATTACCTGAAAATCCTGAATTTCCCATTGGATAAGCTGGATTTTATTTCCGGTGATTTCGATTCGCATTCGGGAAAGGAAGAAGGGATTTATGAGGAAAAGTTTATCTACACTCCGGATCAGGACAAAACGGATTTCCAGAAAGCCCTGGAGATCATTACGGAAAAAGGCTTCCGGAAGGTGGATGTCCTGGGAGGAAGCGGGGGCGAGCAGGATCATTTTCTGGGAAACCTGACCGTAGCTTTCGGATATAAGGATCAGCTGGACCTGAAATTCTATGATGAATTTTCGGAATATTATTTTGTCCCGAAAAGGTGTATTCTAAAAGGTGTTAAAGATAAGATGATTTCGCTGTATCCGTTTCCTTTCGTTGAAAATATTACGACTATAGGTTTAAACTGGCCATTAACCAACGGAAATTTAAGCATCACTTCCAGAATCGGCACCCGCAACTTCGCCGTAGAAAATGAGGTATCCATCGAATACGAACAGGGAGATCTCCTGGTTTTTATCGGGAAAAATTATTTGTGAACGTAAAAATAAATTCAGATATAAAACCATAAAAATAATATTGAATTGATGATATTTGAATTCATGCTTATTTGCTGAGTGAAAAGTTTATGCTGAGCTTGCCGAAGTACCTTTGCGAACGAAAAATATTCTCGATATTTTCAAAATCACTCTTTGTGAACTACTGCGTTAAAAATCAACTCAATCGGTTTCAAACATAAAATATGCGTAACGATCTGTGAAAATCCGTGGTTCAAATAAAAATATGAAATCCTTACCAAAAATATCCTTTTTCTTCGCAATATCCATCTGTATTTTCTCCTGCAAAACACAACCCCTTTCCGCACCTGAAGTCGGGAAAAGGACAACACTGCCGGAAATGAATGTTGAAAGAGTGTACAACTTCCGGACGATAGGCAACATCAAAAACACGGAAGGAAGAACATTAAAAAAAGGAAAATTATACCGAAGCGGACATCTTTACAGGCTGAAAAGCAGATATTTCGAGACCCTGGAAAATCTCGGGATAAAAGATGTCATCGATTTGAGAAATTCAAAGGAAATCGCTCAGAAACCGGATCATATTCCTGACGGTATGGCTTATAAAAACGAATCCGCGTTTGAAGATGAAGGCGATCAGCTCGGTCAGGCCAGGAAACTGGTGTTGAAAGGGAAAATAAACAGCTCTGATGCCGAAAAGAAAATGCTGGATTTTTACCGGAATTACGTCACGGAACATCCGGAAGTCATCAGGAAAATCATTATCGGAATTTTAGAATCCGATACTCCTGTGTTGTACCACTGCACCGCCGGGAAAGACCGCACCGGGATTATTACAGCACTGATCCTAACGATTCTGAAGTTCGATAAACAAACCATTTACAACGATTATCTTCTGTCGAATAACTATCGCGAAAAGCTTGTAAATAAGCGCCTTAACCTTGCCAGGAATTTACATTTTATTTATCCGAAACTGGACATTGGCGTGCTGGAAAAACTCAGCTGGGTAGAAACTGCTTATCTTGATGCCGCTTTTAATGAAATTGATAAGAAATACGGTTCAATCAACCGATATATTCAAGAGGTATTGAAAATATCTAATGATAAACAGGAAGAATATCTTCATAAGTTTACATATTGATAATTCCGCGCTGTTTCAGGTGAGAAATACGATCAAAATTTAAATAATTTTAACGTTAAAAAACCAAAGTTTTTTAGCAATTTTGCATTCTTAATTCACTTGTTTAGAAATGAAAATAAAGTACTCGGAACTTATTGATCAGACGTTGTATTTTCCTACCGAGGAATTCAATGTTTCTGAGAACAATTTGTTGTTCCACGATATTCCGTTGATGGAAGTAGTGGAAAAATTCGGCACTCCGCTAAAGATAAGCTACCTGCCGAGAATTTCTCAGAACATTCAGAAAGCCAAAAGCTGGTTCAAGGAAGCCTTTGAGAAAACCGAATATAAAAAGAATTACCGGTACTGCTACTGTACAAAATCGAGTCATTTCAAATTCGTATTGGAAGAAGCTTTGAAAAACGATATCTCCATAGAAACTTCCTCAGCGTATGATATGGATATCGTGAAATCCCTTTATACCGAAGGGAAAGTAACGAAAGATATAGAAGTCATCTGCAACGGTTTCAAAACCGATGATTACCTGGCGAAAATCTCAGAAATGATCAACAGCGGTTTTGAGAACATTACCCCGATCCTGGACAACTACAGAGAACTGGACAAGCTGACGGAAAGCATTGATACCACTTTCGACATCGGAATCAGGATTGCTTCCGAGGAAGAACCGAAGTTCGAATTTTATACCTCAAGATTAGGAATCGGATATAAGGACATCATCCCGTATTACAGCCAGAAAATTGCCGAGCATCCGAATGCAAGGTTGAAAATGCTGCATTTCTTTATCAACACAGGGATCAAGGATACCGCCTACTACTGGAACGAATTGTATAAATGTCTTCGTGTCTATGCCCGTCTGAAGAAAATTGCTCCCGAAGTAAATTCACTGAACATCGGGGGAGGATTCCCGATCAAAACCTCTTTACAGTTCGATTATGATTACCAGTATATGGTGGAGGAAATTGTTTCCCAGATCAAAAAATTCTGTGAAGAAGAAGGCGTTGAAGAACCGAATATCTATACTGAGTTCGGAAGTTTTACGGTTGGAGAAAGCGGCGCGAACATTTACAAGATTATTTCCCAGAAACGCCAGAACGACCGGGAAAAGTGGAACATGATCGATTCTTCTTTTATGACTACGCTTCCTGATACCTGGGCGATTTCAAGACACTTTATCATGCTTCCGCTGAACCGTTGGGACGATACTTATGAAAGGGTATTTTTGGGCGGACTGACATGTGATTCAGATGATTATTACAATTCAGAACAGCATACGAACGCTATTTACCTTCCTGTTTTCAGTGATACCAAGCCTCTGTACATCGGGTTTTTCCATACCGGCGCCTATCAGGAAATGATCGGTGGATACGGTGGAGTACACCATTGCCTGATGCCTCAGCCGAGACATATCCTGATCCAGAAAGATGAAAACGGTGACCTGCAATACGAGATTTTTCGTGAAAAACAGGAGCCGGAAGATATCCTGAAAATCTTAGGATATCAATAAGAATCTGATTTTAGGTATCAATAGGAACAGACTTTAGGCCGTTTTTAAAATCAAAATTCAATTCGGCTTTAGCCAAAACTTAAACAAGAGGCTGTCCAAATTTTGGACAGCCTCTTGTATTTTATGGAGTTCAAAACCTCATAGGTTTCCGAAAACCTATGAGGTTTATCAACAGGCTATCAGGAATTTGGACAGCCTGTTTTATTTTATGGAGTTCAAAACCTATGAGGTTTAGTTAAAAATACTGCGCAATTTTATCAATTTCCAGATCCGAATAGTCGGAAACCACCGTATCGGCCAGGGTATAATCCTGGTTTTTAGAATGCGGGCTCCGGTAGGCAGCGCAGAAAATTTCTGCCCGATGTGCCGCTAAAATACCGTTGGTGGAATCTTCAATGACCATACAGTTCTTTACCGGTTCCCCGGCCATTCCTGCAGCCAGCAGGAAAACTTCGGGATGCGGCTTGGATTCCTTCAGGTCGGCCCCGCTGATTTTCCCCATGAAATATTTTTCCAGCTCAAACTTTTCAAAAACCATATTGATGGTAGTCATGGTTGCGGAAGAGGCCAGGATCAGCTTAATCCCATTGTCATAATAATGCTGGATCAGTTCTTTCACTCCCGGGATGAGGTTGAAATCCTCGTCATGGTAAAAATATTCTTTAAAGTAATTTCTCTTGATTTCCGCGATCTCCTCAAAGGTCTGCTTCAGATTAAATGTATTGATCAGGGTCTCGCAGACCCGCTTTGTGGAAGCGCCTGTGAACAAAGTGTATAAATCTTCGGAAACATCGATTCCCAGATCCTTGAATGTTTTGAAATAGGCTTTTCTGTGCAGCGGTTCCGTATCCACAATCACGCCATCCATATCGAACAGCACAGCTTTTAAAGGCATATCTGAATTTTTTTTACTAAAATACTAAACCTTTCAGAATTACCGAAAGCATTTGCCTATTAGTTTTTCAGTTTCAGGATCCAGCCGGTCATCCGGTTCAGGGCTGGTGGCGAAATGGTCTGCTCGATGTCCGCATATTCGGTAAAGGCTCCGGTCTTGGCTTCCTGGAAAAGGTGGTTCAGCCCGGGCAGTTCTTCGGTTTTAAAACTGGGATTGCCGGCTTTTTTCAGGGATTGGCCGATTGCTTCGAGGTTTTCTTTCGGAGGAACCTGGAAGTCGAGGCTGCCGTTTACGGCGAGCACGGGGATTTTTATTTTTGAAAGATACATATCCGGATTAAATTTGATGAAATACCGGAACCATGGGCTGGAAGTCTGCTTCTGGATATTCTGAATGGCATTTTCACCAAGCTGGCCCGCAAAATTTTTGGTTAAAAAGTCTTTGAGGTCTTTGTGATAATTGTTTCCAGAATAGTTTTTAATAAAGCGGTAAATCTCAGAATTTATTTTTTCATTCTGAATGATCTGAAGATCGCTCTGTCCTGCTAGTTTTCCGGCCCGTTCATTCTGCTGGATAAGCAGTTGGTCTATTGGTGTGCCTGGACCTGCAATCAGGACGAGAAATGTTACCTTGCTATTCATCGTAGCTACCATCGGTGCGATCATTCCACCTTCTGAATGCCCCAGCAGTCCGATGTTTTTATATCCTTTGGAAACAAGATAATCCACAGCAGTATTGATGTCGGTCGCAAAATTGTAAGTCGTGTCGTTTTCAGAACCTTTGGACGAACCACCGATGCCGCGGTCATCCAGCCGTAAAGTGGCGATTCCTTTTTTCGCAAAATCATCGGCGATCACGGCAAAAGGCTTATGCTCAAAAAGTTCCTCGTCCCGGTTCTGGGTTCCGGAGCCTGTGATCAGGATCAGAATCGGTTTGTTCTTATCAAAATTTTCAGGTTGGGCGATGGTTCCGGCCAATGTGTTTTTGTCTACCGGATTTTGAAAGGTGATGTCTTCGGTATGATAAGTGAACGGCGGTTTCGGGGTTTGCGGACGGTTTACGGCAGATCCGTTTCCGGTATTCGGCGTAAAGGTCAGCGGCAGCTGCATGCCGTTCTGGGAAAAGATGCCCTCGATTTTTCCGTTGGTCAGTTTTCCTTTATAAGTGGCTCCCAGCATTTTCTGTTCAAAGGAAAGCTCGTTACTGATAAAATCCGTTTTATCGACGGGAATATCTTTGGCTCCCTGTTTTGGACTGTCCATGGTAGAAGAGTAAACGCTTCCGTTCTTTTTAATATTTAAAATAAGGGGCAGTTTTATTCCCTGGAATTCCAGTTCGCCTTTCCAGGATCCTTCTATATTTTGTGCCTGGAAAAAAGAGGCAAATAAAAGAGCTGCAAGTATAAATACGGTTTTTATTTTCATGATTAAAGGGATATTAAAAGTTTGGAAATAATTTCTGCGATGATAAGTGCCACTGCAAAAGCTACAAAATGCTGCCACTTTTTGGCATTGGTGGAAGTTTTAAAACCGTTTGCCAAGAGAACAATATAATAAACCGTAATGGTGAGTAACAACATGCTTATTGCAAAAAGCAGTGCGAGATCCAGCGGGTTAATGTTCAGATGCTGAAGATCGTCCTGATGCTTGATGATCTCACCTCCGATTCTTGTCAGCAACGGCATAGCGGTAATAACACCACCGATGTACATGGGAAACCGGGCAACCGTCGAAGTATTGACAATGTCGACAGCCCGTGTCTTCCCATTGATGAGTTTACCTGTGATAAAAAGTACAGTGAACATACTGGCTACATTAATACTGTTTTCTTTCAGACTGGTTACGAAATCGGTTTCGTTCTGGTGTATATCCAGGACGCCGTCAAAACTAATGTTTAAGGCAGCCCCTAAAAGCGAACCCGCCAAAGTAATCAGAATACCGGCTAGGAGAAGCTGTTTTTCGCTGTAAATACCGAAAGGATTAAAAATCAATTTCCAGTTCATGGTTTATTTTTTTAAGGTTTCAATTTTTCCGATCAGGTCATCCATTTTATTTCTCATCGTTGGATAGGAAAGTCCCGCCTGCTTGGCCATCTCTTTGATGCTTCCGCTTGAAAGAAAGAAATTCAGAATAAAATCCTGCTCTTCACGGGTAAGCTGAAGGTACAATGGCAACTCATAGTTTCCGTTGACGGTTGTTTCGCAATGCTGGCATTTCATCTGGCTGACCTGCAGAGCAGATTCGCAACTCGGACATACAATTGGAAGTTTCATTGCTGATAATTTGTACAAAAGTAAAAATTATTTTAATAAAGTTAAATTTAATTTTAATAAAATTTAAAAAATATCAATTTGTTATCCTTCCCATTTATCTTCATTAAACATTAAACATTAAACATTAAACATTAAACATTACCGATTACCCATCTCCAAACTTCTTCGTATCTTTGCGCAAATCATTAATTTTAAGACAAAACATGAAGACATACGCAGGAATTCCTGAAGAAAATGCATCATTGGAAAACTCGAAAGTAGTATTGGTTACCGTGCCTTACGACGGAACCTCAACCTGGGGGAAAGGTGCTGACAAAGGACCGGAACTGTTTTTAGACGCTTCCGAAAATATGGAGCTTTACGACATTGAAACCCAGTCTGAACCTTATCTGGAAGGCGTGTATTTAGCCGGAGAAATTTCTGAAAATTCTACGCCGGAAGCGATGACGGAAGCGGTTTATCAAAAAACAAAAGAACTTTTGAATAATCACGGAAAATTATTTACGCTTTTCGGCGGTGAGCATTCCGTTTCCATCGGTTCGATCCGTGCGGTAGGGGAGAAGTTCGAGAACTTAACGGTTCTTCAGCTGGATGCCCATACCGATCTTCGTCCGGAATTCCACGGTTCTACGTCCAACCATGCCTGTGCGGTTTTTGAGGCAAACCAGAAACATAATCTGGTGCAGGTGGGAATCCGTTCTATGGATGTTGAAGAAACTCAATATCTGCCTGAAGGAAGGGTATTCTTTGCTCACGAGATCGCCAATAACGAAAACTGGGTAAATGACGTATTGGAAAAGGTTTCAGGAAATGTGTACATCACCATCGACCTTGATGCTTTCGATCCTTCGCTTTGTCCGTCAACAGGAACTCCTGAACCGGGAGGTTTACAGTGGTACCCGACGCTAGAATTATTAAGAAAAGTATTTGAAAAATGCAACGTGGTCGCGTTTGATATTGTGGAATTGATGGATTCCCCGATGGCTAAACCAAGCGCATTTTTGGCGGCAAAGCTGTATTACAAAATGCTGGCTTACTATCATATTTATAACAACAACTAAATTCCGCAGGAATCGGATTTTTTCTGCCGTACATTCTTCGGAAATTTGTGAGGTAAAATAAACGAATATGTCCACACAAAGTCAGATCGATTACGAAAGAATTGCCAGGGCGATAGATTATATCCGGAGCAACTTCAGGCTTCAGCCGGGTTTGGAGGAAGTGGCGGAAGAAATCAGTTTAAGTCCGGCCCATTTTCAGAAGATGTTTTCCGACTGGGCAGGAACGAGTCCGAAGAAATTTTTGCAGTTCATCAGTCTTGAGCATGCCAAAAGTTTACTCAAGGAAGAAAAAGCGAGTTTGTTTGATACCGCGCTGGAAACGGGACTTTCGAGCACGAGCCGGTTACATGACCTGTTTGTGAAAATCGAAGGGATGTCTCCGGCAGAATATAAAAACGGGGGAAAAAGCCTTAGGATCAATTACAGTTTTTCCGGAAGTCCTTTCGGAAATGTGATTGCAGCTTCCACAGAAAAAGGAATCTGCTACCTGGCTTTTGAAAATGATATACCTAAAGCATTGGGAGATTTACAGGCTAAATTTCCCAATGCTTCTTTTTTTGAACAACAAGATGATTTCCAGAAAAATGCCCTGTCCATTTTCAGCAAGGACTGGACGGAACTCAACACCGTTAAGCTCCACCTAAAGGGCACGGATTTTCAGCTTAAAGTCTGGGAAAGCCTGCTGACTATTCCTATGGGAAAATTATCTACTTATGGAAAGCTGGCTGAGAAAATCGGGCATTCCAAAGCGTCAAGAGCCGTGGGAACCGCGATCGGCAGTAATCCGGTAGCGTTTTTGATTCCGTGCCACCGCGTGATCCAGTCGTCCGGGAAAATCGGCGGCTATATGTGGGGAACCGAAAGAAAACAGCTGATCATAGGCTGGGAAAGCTCAAGAACCTATTCAGACTTTTAGATACAAAGATCAAAATTTTAAATAAATAGAATAATTTATTTTAAATTTAAACCCATTATTTTATCGATAGAAACGGGCTTTAGACCGTTTTAAGATATATAAATAAAAATTGGCTTTAGCCAAAATTTATTCAGAAATCAGCACATCTTTTCCATCCCAGTTTCTATAACAAAGATGAAATGATAACATTAGATACTAAACATAAAATATTGACTCAACAGCCATGCTTAGCCTTTTCGAAGACATATCAGATTATCCCTTAAACCTCCTTCCCAAAGACGGAACCGTGCATTATTACGGAAAAGTTTTCTCCAGAGAAAAGGCGGATGCTTATTATGATTATCTGTTCCAGCAAATTCCATGGGAAAATGATGAAGCCATTATTTTTGGAAAGCTGATTATCACCAAAAGGAAAGTCGCCTGGTTTGGGGACCAGCCTTTTGAATATACGTATTCCAAACGGACAAAATATGCGAAACCGTGGACGCCGGAACTGCTCGAGCTGAAACGGAAGTGTGAAGAAATCACCGGAGAAACCTACAATTCCTGCCTCCTGAACCTCTACCACGACGGAAACGAAGGCATGGCCTATCACAGCGATGCCGAAAAAGACCTGAAAAAGCATGCGGCAATTGCTTCATTAACGTTCGGTGCCGAAAGGAAGTTTCTGTTCAAACATAAAACGGAAAACGAAAAAGCAGAGGTGTTCCTCGAAAACGGCAGTCTGCTGGTAATGAAAGGAACCACACAGGATCACTGGCTGCATCGTTTGCCGACGACTACCAAAGTGAAAACCCCGAGGGTAAACCTGACGTTCCGGACGATTGTTGAATAGCTTTTTACTGCGAAAGGCATAAAAGCTTTTAACACATGAGATCATAAGATTTAATTTTTTCCGGTGGCTGAGCGGAGCCGAAGCCACATCATTCGTAGAAAATCCGTATAAATCATGAGTGAATTTTACCGCAAAAGTCACAAAAGATATTCATACCGCAGAATAAAGTTAAATACTTTATGCTGAAGAAAGCACACAGAAGTTTTTTAAAAATCAAAGATTTGTATGTCTTTTGTTGAAAAGAATGGCAACTCCCTGTGGTTAAGTTTATCTAAGCGGATCTAACCTCAGTGGGCTTTTATAAGTGTAAAATTTATGCTGAGCCTGTCGAAGTAGCTTTGTGAAACTTTCTGCGGGTAGTAGATACATTTTCTCCGTGAGCTTTGCGTTCATCATTAAATCCAAAGTTTTGAAAATCTTGATTTTTAATCTCATGTGTTCTAAAATATTTTCAAGCTATTTACATCTTCCCTGTGACTTATATGTTAAAATAAAGCAGCATCATCTGAGAAAATCTGAGCAGATCTGTGGGAGATTTTTTATCACAAGAGGATCTTGTTATGTATCTTGCCATACAATTCTCTAGTACTATATCTAGATTCCCTGCGGAAATGACAAGCGAAGTGGATATTAATGAATAATGAAGAGAAACAGCATTATCTGCAAGATTTGCGTGAGATAAGATAAAAAAAGGTAGCTTCGAGAACCTCAGCTACCTTTTCTTTTTTTTGTTTATTTTAAAACTTCCACTTCAATCGCACTGTCATCAAATACCTTAATGAAAGCTTTTGTGTAATCTTCTTTCGTGGCGAAATTCGGATTGTCCAGGAATTTCTGCGGATTGATCGCGAACAAAGGGAACCAGGTGGAAGAAATCTGGATCTGGATCTTGTGTCCTTTTTTAAAGGTGTGAACCACATCCTGAAGCCTGAAATTCACAGCGGTCTTCTGATTCGGGATTAAGGCTTCGGCTTTCTCCCTTGAATTCCGGAATCTTGCCGGCATGATTTCGCTTCGTACCATCTGATGGTAATTTCCGTAGATCACTCCGTCTTTCTTCTCAGCAGGTTTGAAATCTTCCGGATAAATGTCGATTAACTTCACTGCAAAATCGGCATCGGTAGAAGAGGAAGCAATATTTAATTTAGCCATAATTTCACCGGCGAGTGTAAGGTCTTCCGTCAAAGCTTCCGTCGTGAAGGTAAGTACATCCGGTCTTCCTTCGGCAAAACGCTGGTCTTCCGACATATAATTTCTTGGGGTAAAGCCGTTGAAATCTTTTAAGTTTTCAGAGCTTAAAACCGGATTGTTCGGATCGCTGTAATATTCTGAAAAACCTTGTCCGGCTGAATTTTTAAGGGTTCCCCCGGATAAGTAGAAGTTTACTTTTTTAGCTTCTTTCGGTGGATATGATGTAAATTCCCTCCATTGTTTTGCCCCGGTGTCATACATCATGGCTTCCGGCAGACCGGCATCCTGCTTGGTATTTCCTTTCAGGTAATGATTGAAGAATTTCGTTTCCAGATTTTTCTGATAATAGGTTGCAATGCTGTCGCCGAAATAGATCTGGTTATGGAAATGTTTTCCCTGCTCGTAAGCCCAGGCTCCGTGGGAAAAAGGCCCCATAACGATTGTATTTTTCGCTTTCGGACTTGTTTTTTCGATAGTTTTATAGATATTCAGCGGTCCGGAAAGGTCTTCCGCATCAAACCAGCCTCCGACGGTCATTACGGCATGATTTACATTTTTTAGATGAGGCAGCAAACCTCTTTTCTGCCAGAATTCATCGTAATTGGTGTGGTTCATAACTTCCGTCATGAAGAAATTATTCTTGTAATATTTCTCGTAACCATCTTTTAATGTTCCCATATCGCGGTAGAATTTCAGTCCGTCTTCGGAAGAAACTTTGATCATGGAATCATTATACCAGGCTTTATTCTCAGGTTTCGTTTTCTGAACTCCGAAAACCGGGAATGTTCTGAAATAAGCGAGCATAAATCTTCCGTTGTGCAGGAAATCGTCGTTCCAGAAATCGGAGATCGGTGCCTGCGGGGAAGAGGCTACCAAAGCAGGATGTTGTGCGAGAACACCTACTGCCGTATAAAACCCGGGATAAGAAGTTCCGTATTGTCCTAACTTTCCGTTGTTGTCTTTGATGTTTTTCACCAGCCAGTCGATGGTATCATAGGTATCGGTGCTTTCGTCCACATCTTTTTTCGTTTTATGGTCCACCTGTGGCGTCATATTGGTGAAGGTTCCTTCGCTCATATACCTTCCGCGGACATCCTGGTAAACGAAAATGTATTTGTCGTTCATCAGATACGGATTCGGGCCCAGCTTGGTGCGGTATTCATTTTCACCGTATGGCGCCACGCTGTAGCAGGTCCTCTGCATCAGGAACGGGTATTTGTTTTTGGCGGAAATATCCTTGGGAATATATACCGAAGTAAAAAGCCTGACCCCGTCACGCATCGGAATGTAGATTTCCTTTTTAATGAAATTGTCCTTTACAAAAGTATCGGGCTGCTTATTCTGTGCCATTGCCAGAATAAACAGGAAGGAAAGCCACATGGAAAAATGTCTCTTCATTGTCTCAAAAATTTGATGCTAATTTAGTCATAAATTGCTTTCCGTTAAATGGATGTTTAGATTTAAATGATAAAAATCCTGTTATGCATGTATTTGTAATATGGATGATTGGCCATTTGCAAATCTACAGAAACAGTTCATCCGATTATTTGAGGGATAATACAAGAAAGGTCCGTTTCATAATTGATGAAACGGACCTTTAGAATTTAAACAGGTAAAGTGAATTATTATTTTTCAACTAAAAATACAGCGGTTTTATCAACTGTGATTATTCCGCTTTTCTCATTTTTCAGTTTAAATGAAGCGGTGTGATCGTCAAATTTAAAAACAATGCTGTCATTAGTGATTTTTTTCAAATCTTTGATTTTACTTTTATCAGTAACAACCTCGTTTTGTTTGATCATAATCTCCTCGTCTGAAAAAATAATCTGGCTTTTCTGCTCAACTATTTTTTTCTTAACCATCTCATGCAATGCCAGATTCTTGAAATTAATTTGTTCTATATTATAAGAGTCAACCAGATTCCAGTTTCCGGTAAAATTATTTTTCTGGAATTCAGCAAATGAAAAGCAAATAAGTACTGCTGATAGGATAATATATTTTTTCATACCTATAATATTTAAATTAGCGAGAACAATATTCTCGCTAATTATTATTTATTCCGGGTTATTTTTGATTACATTGTCATTTAGTTGGTACAATACATTTTGAAGATTATTATCAATTTCTATTTTAGTACCCTTTTCATCATCTGTTAAAGTACCGTCAATTGTATTTTTAATATCTCCATTTGCTCCCTGTTCCTGCATTATTTTTCCTTGGAAATGATAGTGGTGTCCACCGCCTACCATGTGAATATCATAGTGATTAATTTTAGGACCAGACCAACCTACTGAAACATCTACCCAACCATAGATATGCCATGAAGTTCCATTTGTGTCAGTAATGTATTCATCAATTTTAATCTTCTTAAAGAAGTTTACACTCTTTGACTCTAAAGTTTTAGAAAAGTTTGAAGTAAACCCAGTAGTGTTTGCAGTTACTAATCCTGCAAAGCCGATCATCGCAGTTAAAAGAATTTTTTTCATAGTTTTTTAATTTAAAAGTTATTTTTAGATTGCAATCTGATGACAATATTATTAAATTTTTTTAATACACCAAATGGTGTTTTAATTTAATCCTTTAAATAATTAAGAATATAATTGATCGGAATTAAAAGGTTTTGAGCATAATTATGTGAATTACTTTTTCTTACTTGTACTTGTAAATTTATTCAGTTTCAGTGTTAAATAAAACATTATGTATCGTCTCAGGATCAGGTCTTCCCGGTCTTCCACATAAGTAGCGGTAATATTTCTTCTCACGCTCTGGTTCTGGTTTAATACATCATAGACTTTTACTTTTGCTGTCAGCTGTTTTTTGTAGAAAGAATAGCCGATGGCAGAATTCAGGAAATAGAAATCCCTTTTGAAACCCGGGGCGATATTGGAACTGGTGTTGTATTCGAAATCATTTTCAAGAATCAGATTGGTCTTAAGGAAATAATTAGTAAGCTCCAGCGAAAAGGTCTGATAGGTATTCCTGATGCTTTCCACGCTGTAATTTTTATAGTTTGAAAAGGAATAATTAATGCTGTAGGATGGTTTGATGTTGATTTTATCCTTTTTATCATACACCAGGTTGATCCCCGGATTCAAGACATAAGAATTTCCGGTGTATATCTGCCCATTAATGAAGCCGCGGTTATACCGGTAGCTCAGGCCTGCTTTCGGGCTGACGGTTATTTTCTGGTCGTTCCACTTAAACGTTTTGCTGAAACCGCTTCCGAAATTTGCGCTTTTGTTCCCGCTGATGTTGGTGTACGTGACAAACTGTTTCCCCGAATCATCATAGTAGGAAAATGCTGTCGTGTCGTTGCTGTTGTAAGTAAAAGACAGGTTGATGTAATAATTGGTGTTTTTGGGAACATTGAAGTTGTTGTAATACAGGCTTGCCCGGTTGCTCCAGGCATTTTTAAGATCGGGATTTCCCTGGTAGGTAACCAACGGATTCGATTCGTCAACATAAGGAATCAGCCGTTCGGCAGCAGGGATGGTGAAGCTTGCTGAGTTGTAGATGTTCAATCTCGAATTCTGTGAAAGTTTATATTGCAGTCCGGCATTGTAATCCGGCAGAATGAAATTCCGGTGTAGTTCAAAACGCTGCCCATTGAATAAGGAATTATACTTCAGGTCTGTAAAATCCACATTGGCTGAAGCCCAGAAATTGTACTTCTGCTTGTTTAGCTCAACCGTTACCTGTGGCGAAAGCTGGCTGTTTTTCTGATCCGAGCTGTTGGATAACGGCAGGTTGTAGCTTGAGTACTGCCCGGTTGCCGGATCAAAATCATTCACCATCCTTTCATTGAAGGTATTGGTGGAGTTGTAATCTAAACCGAAATTAATATTCAGCGAATCCGAGATCGGTTCCGTATATTTTGCATTGAAGCTGTAATTGTTGTTTTGAGATTTGGTTTTGGCCAGCTGGTTCCTGAAATCCCTTTTTGCAGGGTCTTCCACGCCGTTATCATAGAAAAAGGTCTGGGAATTGGTGAGGCTTTTATTTTTATTTTCTGTGATTGACGTATTTAGACTTGAATAAAAAAAACGTCCTTTTTTACTGAATTTTCTTGAATAGTGGATGTTTGGGGTAAAGGAATGGCTTTCCGAATCCGAACGGACCGAAGAGGTGCTTTGGTTCAACAGGGTCTCATCTCTCAAGGTAGCCGCCTTTGAGGTATTGAAATTCTTTGTTGCCGAGCGGGAGAAGGCGGGAGAAAAATAAATCGTGCTCAGCGTGTCCGGCTTTATTTTGACGGATGCGTTGAAGTTGTACTGTTCAGTGTTGTTTGCGGCCTGGCTTTCCGAGTTGGTTTTCAGTTTATAATCCGGCAGGAAGGTAGTTTTCGAAATTTTCGATGCGGTCTGAAGATCGGTTTCCGTGCGGGTAAGTCCGAAAGCGTCCAGATCGGCTTCTTTGCTCAGTTGGTCCGTATAATTCAGGCCGATGGTGGTGGATTTCCGGATGCCCTGTCCGCCGCTTCCGGTCTGTGAAGCCCGCGAACTGCCTCCGTTGCCGGAATCTCCCCGCGCATTGATGTTGTTGGAAGAAAACACGAGGCTTATTTTCCTTTTGTCCTTAAAGTAGCTCAGGAACCCGCTGCCTTCATATCTTTTGTCGGAGCCGTAACCGGCAGAAAGCCTTGAAAGAAAACCCTTATTTTTCTTATCATCAATGGTAAAATTGATGGTCGTATTTTCAGATTTCGGCGGTTTTCCGGTGAGCTCTTCTTCCTTCGTTTTGGTCGTTGTAAACTGGATGTTTTTAATGATATCGGCAGGAATGTTTTTCAAGGCAATTTTGCCGTCTTTATCGAAGAAAGGCTTTCCGTTGATCATGATCTGATCCACCTGCTTTCCATTGGCCGTTATTTTTCCGTCGCTGTCGATTTCCACGCCGCTGATGTTTTTCAGAAGTTCTTCGATGCTGCTGTCGGGACGAACTTTTATGGCGGCGGCATTGAATTCAATGGTATCTTTTTTAATTTTTATCGGGGACACGGTGATCCTAACCTCTTCAATATTGGTTATAGTGTTTTTATCCAGCTCGATGGTTCCGATGTCTACGGATCGGTTGATTTTTTCAAAAACTTTGGAATACGAAATAAGTTTCTCAGCATCCGCCTTTAGGATGAACGATTCTTTAAGCTCATCCGTTTTTAATGAAAATTTTCCTTCTTTATTGGTTGAGGTATAATTAATGACAGAAGAATCTTTTCGCTTTAAAAGATAAACCGTAGCATTTTCCACCGGCTTTTTTCCAAAATCCACGATTTTTCCGTCAATGCTGAGCTTTTGTCCGTTCAGTATTAAAAATTGAAATAAAAATATCAGCAGCCATATGCTCTTCTTCATAATCATGTTTTGAACGTGCTAAAATATAAAAAAACATCCCTCGGAAGGGATGTTGGCAATTTAAAATAATTTTAAATCTATGGGGTTTGTGTTTTGTTGCGTGCAAATTTATTAAGCTTCATCGTTAAGGAGAACATCACATAGCGTTTCAGGATCAGGTCGTCGCGGTCCTCAAAAAAGGTGTTGGAAATGGTCCTCTTTACACTTTGGTTCTGGTTCAGTACATCATAGACCTTCACTTTTGCCGTTAGCTGTTTGTTGAAGAAAGAATAGCCCACGCTGGTATTCCAGAAGTAAAAGTCTCTTTTGAAGCCGGGAGCGATGTTGGTGTTGGTATTGTATTCCAGGTCATTTCCTAAAATCAGTCTGCTTTTGAAGAGGTAGTTGGTAAGCTCCAGTTTCAGGATCTGGTTGCTGGTGTTCACTTCGTCGATGCTGTAGTTTTTATATTTTGAAAAATTATACCCTAATGTGTAAGAGGGTTTTACCGTAAGCTTGTCTTTAATTTCATAGGTAAAGTTCAGCCCCGGATTAATGCTATAGTAGCTGCTGGTAAATTCCTTTCCGTTGATGAATCCTTTGCTGAATCCATACATCGAATTGAATCTTGGGTTGATGGTCAGCTTGTTTTCTTTCCACTTGAAAGTCTTGCTGAAACTTGCCCCGAAGTTGAAGTGCTTGTTACCGCTTATGTTGGTATACGTTACAAGCTGCCTTCCGCTCTCATCGAATGAGGAATAATTGATGATGTCATTGTTTTTGTAGGTAAATCCGGCATTCAGGTAATAGTTGATGTTCTTTACCATGTTGAAATTATTGAAATACAGGTATGTCGAATGGGTCCATGTATTTTTCAGATTCGGATTTCCCTGATAAGCTGCCAATGGATTTATTATATCCAGATAGGGAGTAAGCTGCTCCGCTGTCGGAATGGTAAAGTCGGAGAAGTTATACAGGCTTAATCTTTTGTTCTGGGAAAATTCGTAATTCATTCCCAAATTATAGCTTGGCAGGATGAAATTTTTCTGCAGGCCGTAATCCTGGTTGTTAAATCGGGAACTCACATTCATATTGGAAAATTCTGCCTTTACAGAACCCCAGCCATTGATTTTCTTTTTGTTGATCTCGAAGGACAGTTCAGGGGATATTTCATCGATCTTCTGATTCATCCGGTTTGACAGGCCATAATTATAGCTTGAATACTGCAGGGAAGATGCGTTAAAATCATTTACATCCCTCATGTTCCTCATATTCGTGGTATTGTAATTAAGGTTCAGGCCGATAGTAACAGAATCGGTGATCGGCTCGGAATATCCTGTACTGAAGCGGTAATTGCTGTTCTGGTTTTTCTTCAATGAAAACTGGTTTCTGTTGTCATTCGGCTGGGTACCCAGATAAAAGATATTTTCCGATCGGTTTAGCTGGTTTTCTTTGTTTTCATTAATGCTGCTGCTCATATTTGCATGCATTTCCCTTCCTTTTTTCCTGAATTTTTTAGAGAAATAAATGTTAGGGTTGAATGCATTGTTTTCAGAATCGGTTTTCGAGTAACTGCTGCTCGTATTCAGCAGGTCATTATCACGGAATGTGCTGGAATTGGCAGTACTGAAATTTTGAATTTCGTTTCGTGAAAACGACGGTGAAAAATAAATACTCGTTAAAGAATCCAGGCGGATTCTCGCAGAAACATCAAAATTATACTGTCTGGAATCATTGCCGCCATTGCTTTCGGAATTGGTTTTCAAAGTATAGTCGGGAAGCAGGGTTGTCCTTGAAACTTTCGATCTCGTCTCCAGGTTATTGTTGATGTGGATCAGGCTTACATTATCCAGGTCGATGTCCTTTCCGAATTTATCACTGTAATTAAATCCAATGGTGGTGGATTTCTGGATGCCTTTGGTATTGTTTCCGCCAGACACGTAATAGGTAGAGCCTCCGCTGGTAACTACAGAACCGCCCTGCATCAGCCAGGAATTTCTCCCGCGACCCATACTGTCAAAAACCTCATCACTCGAAAATCCCTGGGAATTGATGTTATTGGAAGCTGCCAGGAGACTTATTTTGGTATCGTTTTTAAAATAGCTGATCAACCCGCTGCCTTCATACCGCTTATCAGAGCCGTAGCCCAAGGTAAGCCTTGAAATCAGGCCCTTGTTTTTCTTTTCGTCGATGTTGAAATTGATGGTGGCATTATTGGATTTCGAGGATTTCCCGCTCAGTTCCTCTTCTTTGGTTTTAGTCGTCGTAAACTGGATGTTTTTAATGATGTCGGCAGGCAGGTTCTGCAAGGCGATTTTCCCGTTTTTATCAAAAAATGGCTTTCCGTTGATGGTAATCTGGTCGACTTCTTTTCCATTGATGGTAATTTTGCCGTCATTGTCCATCTGCACGCCCGGAATCTGCTTCAGCAGTTCCTCGATTTTACTGTCTGGACGTACCTTAATCGAAGAAGCATTGAATTCGATGGTGTCTTTTTTTACTTTAACCGGTGAGGCTGTAAGCTTCACTTCCTGAATATTGGACACCGAATTTCTTTCAAGTTCGATATTTCCCAAGGAAACGGATTCCCCGATATTTTCAAAATTCCTGGAATAAGAAATTAGTTTTTCCGCATCTACTTTCAGGATGCTAGGTTCATAGACTTCATCCGTTTTCAGGGAAAAGTTTCCTTCCCTATTGGATGATGTGTAGTTGATGATGGAAGAATCTTTCTGTTTCAGAAGGTAGATGGTGGCATTTTCTACGGGTTTCTTTTCAAAGTTTAAAACTTTTCCGTTGATGTTTAGTTTCTGAGCATCGAGCATTAGAATATTCAGCAATACAACCAGCAGCAATAATAGTTTTCTCATTGGAGTTAATGATTATTAGAGCCGCAAAATTATATGAAAAATTGGCCGGAGCAAAGTCGTTCCGCGTTAAATAGCGTTAATGTTTACACTTCAGATTTCCTTTAACTGTTAAGTTTCCCTAAAAAATAAAAACACCTCTTAAAAAAAGAGATGTTTTTTGTCGTCATATCAGATTGGGATTAAGCTCTCAAATATCTTGAATAAGCATAGCCTTCCTGTCCGTCGTCGGTTTTCACTTTCCACCAGTCGTCAGAAGTCTGCTCGACAAGGGTTACCGAAGAACCTTTTGTGGCTTTTCCTACGATAGCTGCTTCCGTAGAAGGCTCCTGTCTGATGTTTAAGTTGGATTCATCCGTTGCCACGGTAAGAGATGTTCCTGCCGAAAGACCGGATACCTGTACATCGATATTGATGTCTGAAGCGGAATAAGTGGAATCAATTGCTCCTAAAGCATTCCATACTGCATCTTTTGCAGCGGTATTGGAAGCACTTCCGGAAACATAAAGGATCCCGTCCTGTTCCTGAACCTGAAGATTGGAGATTCCTGCAGACTGAGCCGCAGAAACCACATTTGAATATTTATCCTGTAATGTACTCATGACTGATTATTTTGTTACGGTATAGTTATAATTTACTTTTCCTAATTTTAAAGCATCTACCGATTCTTTTATTTTTCTGGCATCAGAAGAAGAAACGTTTCCGGTAAGGGTAAGCTCTCCGTTTACCACTTCTACTTTTACTCCGGGAATATCTTTCACGGCATCCTTTACTTTCTGCTGTACCTCAGGCGCAACGGCAGATTGGGTGTCAATAGCAGGAGCAGCCGCTGCTACGGTAGCCATATCCATTACTTCTTTCACTCCGTTGATGGCTTTCAGTTGTTTGATCATGGCGTCTTTAGCTTGTTGTGTTTCGAAAGTTCCGCTTAAGTGTGCCACTCCGTCTTTTACTTCTACGGAAGCATTCGGGTTAGACACCACTACAGTTGTAGCCTGAGTCTGAAGATCGGCATCAGAAACTTTTTTCTTGCAGGAAACAGACCCGAAAGAGACAGCGATAGCCAAAGCAGCCATAGCGATTGATTTTTTCATAGTTGTATATTTTTAATGTTAATACAGTTAAATATAACAGTAAAATGTGTACCAAAATGTAAAGTTCAATAATTTTTTATATAAAATTTTTATTCAATATTATACAGAATCAATGTTTAAAGGAAAAATAGGTGTCGGATCAATCCGGTAAGTAATTTATTGCATAACAGAACCATCTCGTGAACGGTGAGAAGAAAATCACTATTTTGGAAATGTTTATCGTGTTTCAAAGAAAAAAACATTCATTTTTGTCGGATATTCAGGATTACGATGAAGATATATGATGATCTGGCTTTCTCGGTTTACGGGCTACTAATGAAGATAAATAAAAAAGACAATACGCGGAAGCTGCTCTATAAAACGTCTCTGATCATCTCTCTGATGATGGTCCTGCTTTCATTTACGGTAAAAGGAGTATTGGAGCTGAACGGTTATGACGATACGGTCATTCCGCCCTTTTATATATTCCTATGGATATCCGTTGTTTTAATCATTAATTATTTATACTTAAAAAGGAGGGGGCCTGGGAATGATTTTGAATTTACTTATAAAAATACAGTTCTGGTTATCATTCTGATATTGGGTATCATTACTTTTTTCATCCTGGTAGCCAATAAAAACCGGGAAAGGATTTTCAGAAATAGAAACTATTTTCAGGAGGTGACAGATCATGGAGGAATAAAACCTTTTAACCCCAATGAAAAACCGAAGTCATTGGAAGGTGAAGTAAGATTGTGGCTATATGATACCTTTGAGAAGAAAGATAGTGTGAAGAGTAAATAGAAACCAAATGTAAAAATATTATATTTGCCAAACTTGAATTATTGATATGAAAGGACAAAATAAATTGTTTATCGCCATTGTTGTTGCGCTGATCCTGGGCGTAGCCATTGGCGGACTGGTGCATGTAAGTTATCCTGAAAGCGCAGAATCTTTTTCCAAAAACATCAAACTGTTGGGAACGGTTTTTATCCGTCTGGTGCAGATGATCATCGCTCCGCTGGTTTTCACTACGCTGGTGGTGGGAATTGCCAAGATGAGCGATATTAAAATGATTGGAAGAGTAGGGACCAAAGCGATGTTGTGGTTTATTTCCGCTTCGCTGGTTTCGCTTTTTATCGGGCTGATGCTTGTAAACTGGCTGGAACCCGGCCATGTCACCAAACTCCCGATCCAGGATGCCGCTTCCGCCGAAGAATTGCTGAAAACCAGCAAAGGATTTTCGATGGAAGATTTCGTAAAGCACATCATTCCCAAAAGCCTTTTTGAAGCATTTGCCACCAACGAAGTCCTGCAGATCGTTGTTTTTTCCATCATGTTCGGGGTTGCACTGGCGAATATGGGAGAAGAATATTCACAGCCGGTGATCAAGTTGTTCGATATTATTGCCCATGGAATCCTGAAAATGGTAGGCTATATCATGTGGTTTGCACCGCTGGGTGTTCTGGGTGCTATTGCCGCAGTAGTCGCCACTAACGGTTTCGAGATATTTAAAGTCTATGCGATTTACTTAAGAGACTTTTTCTTTGCCCTGGGCATTCTCTGGTTGGCACTTCTGTTAGTCGGCTATCTGATTTTAGGAAACCGTCTTTTTGAATTGCTGAGAAGGATTAAAGAACCTCTGCTGATTGCTTTTTCCACCACAAGTTCCGAGGCTGTTTTCCCGAAACTGGTGGAAGAGCTTGAAAGATTCGGTTGTAACAATCGGGTCGTGTCCTTTATTTTACCGCTGGGTTACTCTTTTAACCTGGATGGAAGCATGATGTACATGACCTTCGCTTCGATCTTCATCGCCCAGATTTACGGAATCGAAATGACCATCGGGCAGCAGATCACCATGCTTCTTGTATTGATGCTGACGTCCAAAGGAATCGCCGGCGTACCGAGAGCTTCCCTGGTGATTATCGTGGCCACCTGCTCGATGTTCGGAATTCCGCCGGAAGGGATTGCCCTGATCCTGCCGATCGACCATTTCTGCGATATGGGAAGAAGTATGACGAATGTTTTGGGGAATGCCCTGGCCACTTCAGCAGTTTCCAAATGGGAAGGACAGCTGGATAACCATGGCGGAAACCTTTAAAAAATAAACTGCTGCTCATGCAGGTAGATGGTCAATAGTGAATTTTTATATTTCATTATTGGCCATTTGTTTTTAGGAGCTGTTTCCTGCTCTCACTACTCGCTTTTTTGTGTATTTCTGCGGCGGCAAAGCCGCCGCAGAAATACACAAAAAGAGCTCAGACATGCCGTTCGATCAGGGCTATAAAATCCCCGGCTGAATATTCCCAGTTGTTAAAAGAAATCTTTGCATCTTTGCCTTTAAAAATATTTTCTGGAATAAAACTATAAAAATGAATTTACAAAATCGTAGAGATTCAATAAAAGAAAACGGTTTTACGATAGTCAACTCTATTTTTTCAGAGGAAGAAATTGAAAAGATAAGTGAGGTCATTCAAAATATTGACACATCGAAAGAAACCTTCAGGAAATCGGAAGACCTTTTTGCCATCAGGCAGTTTTTAAAGGAAGTTCCCGGAGTGCAGGATCTGATCTTTAATGAAAAGATGAAAACCATGATCAGGGAGATTTTCGGGGATCGGTATTTTGTGGTGAAAAGTATTTATTTCGATAAGCCCGAAACCTCCAACTGGTACGTAGCTTATCATCAGGACCTCACGATTTCGGTAGATCAGAAAAAACCGCTGGAAGGATTCGGGCCATGGACGACCAAGCAGAATCAGTTTGCCGTTCAGCCGCCTTTGGAGGACCTGGAAAACATATACACGATCCGGATCCATCTTGATGATACGGATGAAAATAACGGTGCCCTGAAAGTAATTCCCGGATCCCAAACCAAAGGCATTTACCGCCCGGAGACCATCGACTGGACTACCGAGACCGAAGCAATCTGCCCTGTCGAAAGCGGCGGAATCATGATCATGAAACCTTTGATCCTGCATGGCTCCAACCGCACCACCAACGGAAAAAGAAGAAGGGTCATCCACATCGAATTTTCCGACAGGGAATTGCCGGACGGGCTGAACTGGGCGGAAAAGATAGTGATTGCAAATTAATGCAGAATTATATAAAGTCTTAAAGGTAGCGATCAACAGCATCGGTTAAATCCTGATGTATCATTCAATATAAATATAAGAACCCTGAAATAGCAGGACTTCTCTCTGAAGTACTTAATTACCTTGGAAAGAATAAGTCTTATAGAATTTTTCAATATGGAATTTTCGAATCCAGTTGAACTGTGGAGTAAAAATGAACCTCTTCCCGTAGAAAGAGGTTTACTTTTTTACCATTCGGCGTTGATTACTTCTCCGTATTTGGTTTTGATATTATCCGGCATATGTAAAAGCAGTATCAGGAATTCTTTTCCCGGTTCTTTATCTACAAACATGGGAGACTCGATTATCATATTCCTCCTCAGAATATTTTCCACCTCCTGATCCTTATCCCCGAAAGTTGCCAGCGGAGTAAGTTCTTCGATCTTTGAAAGATCATTTATTTTTACCTTATAAATGGCAAAAGGATTTTTCGGCGAAAAGTTTTTAATTGCAGAAAGATCGGACCTGTCACCTTTCTGTAATTCATCAAAGCATGTTGTAAACTCAAATCCTATAAATTTAAATTTGTTTTTATCGAGATAAGCAAAGGTCTTTCCTAAAGATATTGCGGTCGCCTTTTCCTTCTTCATATCAAACCTGTATTTTGGGGAACAGGAAGAAATAGAATATTCACCATTGTATTTATTCAATAAAATAAGATACGTTTCACCTGGTTTTACATCGATCTCACATGCCCCCGAATAGGAATTGCCGATAAGGCCGCGCACATTGAGTATTTTAAACGCTTTACCTTTATAGATTTTTTCAAATTTAATATCTGCTTTATAAGTTCTTTGATCCGTATTTTCACCATATACTTTCACAATCCGGATAATTCCTGCAACATCTGCAGCCAGATAGTTCTCTGCCAAAGGATCTGTTTTGCATCTGCATGCAGAGATGGTTATTATACAAAGCGTCAAAAATAACAACGAGAATAATTTTTTCATAATCAACAATTATTTCACAGAAATCTCATCAATAAAAATGTAAGCATCGCCGCCTGCTCCCTGGTGCCATTCCGGAAGCTTGCCGAAATGGTAAGCCTTCACTTTTACGTAACGGGCCTGCGTCGGCAAAACATCGGTGGAGAAATCTTTTACCTGAGGGGTTTCATCTTTCGGATCCAAAGTATTGTCTATGGTTTTCAGCAGGATGAAATCCTTTCCGTTGTTGGAAACGTAATATTCCACTTTTTTAGGCATTAAAATCCATGCCCGGCTGTCCTGCAGGTAAGTGGATGATAAATGGGTAATCTGCTGAGGCGATTTCATATCGATCACCGCTTCAAAAATCTGGCCCTGATAGCCGAGCCATTCGCCTTTTCTCCAGTTGGCATCCCCGTTGATACCGTCGATTAAAGACAGTTTTCCGCTGGCTGTATACTGTGGAGTAGGAGTAGAATTCACCGTAATGTCCCAGTTATTCGGTCTTCTGTTGAAAGCAGCCGTCACCACCGAGCTTTTCTCACCGTTTCTCTCCGCATACGCCGAAACCTGGGTGGTTTTCATGATCGTAAACGGACCTTTATATGCCGTAAATGTCTTTCTTACGTTGGCATCGCCTTCGTCAAGGGTCATGTAATAAATTTTATCATCCGGATTCAGTGCGGTGATTTCCACTTTCGTATTCAGATCGAAAATTCTGGCTGCAGCAATTACAGGAGAGGCCGTCAGTTCGTCATATTTAAAATCCCTGAACGATTTTGCATTTTCAAAACCTAACTTTTTCAGTTCTTCTCTTCCCGTATTTTTGGTAATGGTTCTGGTCGTTCCGTCTTCCAGGTGAATTTTAATTTCATCAAAATATGGTTTGGTGGTCTGCCATTCAGGCAATCCCGGCGTTACGGCATAAATTCCCATGGTGCTGAGAATATACCAAGCGCTCATCTGGCCGCAGTCTTCGTTTCCGATCAGTCCGTCCGGTGCGTTTTTATAATAATTGTCCAGGATGAATTTTATTTTGGCATCCGTTTTTTCCGGCTTGCCTACATAGTTGTAAAGGTAGGCAATATGATGGCTCGGCTCGTTTCCCTGCGCGTACTGGCCGATCAGTCCCGTGATGTCTACCTGCTCCCGGCCGGTGGTCTTATCAGGAGCGGCAAAAATAGCATCGATAAACTGCTCGAATTTTTCTTTCCCTCCATGGGCGGCGATCAGTCCCGGAATATCCTGCTGAACAGAGTAGGAATAGTGCCATGAATTCCCTTCCGTATAATTGTTGTTCACTTCTCTCGGCTCGAAAGGTTCGTACCAGTTTCCGTTCTTCCTCGGCTGCATAAATCCGTTCTTCGGATTGTAAAGGTTTTTCCAGTTCTGGGAGCGTTTCATGAAATACTGATAGTCTTCTTTTTTGCCTAAAATTTTAGCCATCTGGGCAATGCACCAGTCGTCGTAGGCGTATTCCACGGTTTTGGAAACGCTTTCATGCTCATCATCAATGCTGATGAAATTGTTCTGTTTGTAAGCATTCAATCCGAAAATATCCAACATGGCTGAATGTTTGGAGGCTTCAAATGCCTTTTCATAATCAAATCCGGTGATTCCTTTGGCCATCGCATCGGCAATGACGGAAACCGCATGGTACCCGATCATACATTCCGTTTCGTTGGAAGCGAGTTCCCACACCGGCAGCTTTCCGCCCTGTTCGTATTGTTTGATAAACGTATTAATGAAATCCGAGGTTCTTTTGTGGTCAATCAAAGTCATTAAAGGATGCGCCCCTCTGAAAGTGTCCCAAAGCGAGAATACCGAATAATAATCGAACCCTTTGGCCATATAAAATTTATTGTCGCGGCCTCTGTATTTTCCGTCTATATCCATATTGATGTTCGGCTGGGTGAACACGTGGTACATTGCCGTGTAAAAAACGGTCAGTTTATCTTTATCGGAAGATTTTACTTCTATTTTAGACAGTTCTTTGTCCCATTCGGCTATAGCCTGTTTTCTTACCGTTTCAAAATCATTTGATGTTCCTTCTGCCAGCATATTTTTCCCGGCCCCTTCATAACCTGTTGGTGAAATGGACACTTTTATCGCTATTTTTTCTCCTTTTCTTACTTTGGAAGAAAACGCAAGTGCCAATTTGGTGCCCGTGAAAAGATTACTCTCAACTTTTCCGTTCACCACTTTGTTAGAAATTTTCATAGGTTTTGAAAACTCAATTCTGGCGTAGATGTATTGATTGGTGGCCCAGGCTTCACTCCGTCTGAAAACTTCGATGGTTTTGCTGTCTATAACCCTCACTTCACCTTCCAGCAGTTTATCCCTGTGGTTCAGGTCTAAAATAATATGGGCATCTCCGGCATTGTTGAAGGTATATTCATGATAACCGACTCTCTTAGTCGTGGTTAAACGGACATCAATATTATGCTTATCCAGTTTTACGGAATAAAATCCAGCAGAAGCTTTTTCGTTTTTATGTGAAAATGAGGATGAATATTCTTTCGGAGTGAGTCCCGGCTTTCCCATTGTCGGCATCAGCATGATATCGCCGTAATCCGAAACGCCTGTTCCGTTGAGGTGGGTATGCGAAAATCCATAGATCACGGAATCGGAATAATGGTAACCGCTACAGCCGTCCCAGCTCCCGTCGATCCTTGTATCCGGGGAAAGCTGCACCATCCCGAAAGGCACGATGGCTCCCGGAAAAGTATGTCCATGCCCGCCCGTTCCGATAAACGGGTTCACATATTGTGAATAACGCTGCGAAAACAGATTATGAGCGATGATCCCAAGAAAAACAATGAATAATCTTTTCATAAGTAAAAATTAAAATTCCCCTAAAGTACTATAAAATTTGCTTTCACAAAAGAAAATATCTATCAGTCCTTTTACTTATTCTAAATAGTTAAAAATTACGTAAATTTGTAAACAATTTATTTAGTTTATGTTGACGAAAGAAAAGGTTCAGGATTTCCTTAAGGAAATAGAAGTTGATGATCTGGTGAACAACCTGCAGATCATGGGCGCTGATGTATATATAGATATGATGGCACATTCTCCGGCCATGCACGAAAAGAAAAAACTGGAGGCTGCCATGAAGCAGGCATTTGCCAGTGAATTTGGGGAAGAGGTGAATCTTAAATTAAAGATCGTTTCTCCGGAACCAAGCGAAATTCAGCAAAGTCAGATCAAAGGGAAGCAGATTCCCGGGATTCAGAATGTCATTGCCATCGCTTCCGGAAAAGGAGGGGTTGGAAAGTCTACGGTTTCTGCCAATATGGCGGTGACTTTAGCAAAAATGGGCTTTAAAGTAGGATTATTAGATGCCGATATTTACGGACCATCTGTACCTACGATGTTCGATACCGAAGGGGAGAAGCCGATCTCTGTTGAGGTAAATGGAAAAAGCCTGATGAAACCGATAGAAAATTATGGTGTTAAAATGCTTTCGATAGGGTATTTCTCAGGAGCCAACCAGGCGGTGGTATGGAGAGGTCCCATGGCTTCCAAAGCACTGAACCAGATGATCCGTGATGCCGCATGGGGGGAACTGGACTTTCTGCTGATTGACCTTCCTCCGGGAACGGGAGACATTCACTTATCCATCATCCAGGAGGTACCGGTAACAGGAGCGGTGATCGTAAGTACGCCTCAGCATGTGGCCCTTGCCGACGTAAGAAAAGGGATCGCCATGTTCCAGATGGAAAGCATCAATATTCCGGTACTTGGATTAATCGAAAATATGGCGTATTTTACACCGGAAGAATTACCGGACAATAAATATTATATCTTCGGACAACAGGGTGCGCAGTACCTTGCAGATGACCTCGGGATTCCTGTATTGGGAGAAATTCCGTTGATCCAGAGTATCCGTGAAGCAGGAGATGTCGGAAGGCCGGCTGCATTACAGGAACATTCCAAAATTGCGGAGATCTACACCGAAACTGCCCGTAAAATGGTAGAAAGCCTGGTGGAAAGAAATAAGAATCTTCCTCCGACGGAAGCCGTGAAAATTACCACTATGGCGGGATGCTCGCCGAAGGCAAAATAATATGTTCCTACATCTGAAAACCGAAATGAACTGAAAAATATGGCAACAAATATAGCACATGAAGATACCGTAACGAGAGTAATGGAAGCCCTGGAAAGTATCAGGCCGTTTCTCAATAAAGACGGAGGAGATATCGAACTTATCGATGTAAAGGACAGCCTTGTGTATGTGAAGCTCCTTGGGAACTGTTCAGGATGCTCGCTGAATTTTTCAACCCTGAAATTAGGTGTTGAAAATACCATCAAGCAGCATGCGCCGGAAATCGAAAGAGTGGTAAGTGTAGAGTAAAATCTAAAAAAATATTTTTTTTAAAGACAGATCCTGTGGGTCTGTCTTTTTTAGTTCGTACCAAATGTAAATGATAAGGAATTTAGAAAATTAACCAGTCTTGTCTAAAAACCATTCTGAGCATAGTTTTAAATAATAACTATAATTTATATAAAAAATAGATTTTTTATCTTTATTTTTAATTTTTTTAAGAAACAGGAGGATAAATTATGAAAATTTCATAGTAATAATTCTATCCTGTCATAAATGTTTTATGTATTATTTTTGCTAAGAATTTATTTACATTGCTTTATACAAAAGGATTCCGAGATCTTCTTTTTTCGTTTTAATCTTTTAATGTTTACAATTTCGGTTGGATTGGGCTACAATAAAATCAGGGGTATTCTGAAATTCCGGTAGATGTATTGCCGTAAAAATTCCGGCAAATCCCTTTGAGCAGGCAAAATTGTGGTAAGAGATATGGTATTTGGTCTGCTACTTGTTATGAAATTGTAAATAAATTCAGAAAAAGATTTCCTACATAGCCGGGATATCATTTGTAGAGAATATCTAATATCTTATCAAAACTAGACTATGAAAAATATACTAATTGCTGACGGTCATTATGTTGTAAGAACAGGCACGGCGCTCGTGCTTGAAACCAAGCTTCAGTATCCCTGCGATATCGATTTTGCAGAAACCTATACGGAAACAAAAGATAAAGTTTCCAGGAAAGCATATGATCTTCTTATTATTGATATTGATATACCGCAGAGTATTTTCAAGGCTATGATCAAAGACCTGAAAAAAAAGCAAAAGCACCTTAAAATCCTGATCTTTTCAACCTATGATGAAAATGTAGGCATACAGTATATCGGAGAAGGAGCAGCCGGCTATCTCAATAAAGGCGCCTCGGAAACGGAATTTCTTACGGCCATCAATTCTGTATTTGAAGAAGGATATTACTACACGACAGACATAATGAAAAAGCTGGTAACTCAGTCGGCAGACAGCCATTCCGTAGAAAGGCTTTCCAAAAGAGAATTGCAGATCTTTAAACTTTTGGCGGAAGGAAACGGGAATATCGAAATTTCCAACAGCCTGAATCTTAAAATGTCGACCATCAGTACCTATAAAAAAAAGATCTTCGAAAAACTTCAGGTAAAAAATATTGTGGATCTGATAAGGATCTATGATGATATGCATTAAAGATAACCCGGTATTTATCGGGTATTTTTCTGTGAAGCAATATCATTTGATATTCAGGTCTCCCAATGAAAAGGCAAAGATTTTATCTGTTTAAATCTTTAATAATTTCTTTTACCCCGGCTAATACCTCCGTAGATTTTTCCCGGATAATCAGCTTATTCTTTTTATTTTTAATCAGTTCCGTAAAA
Organism: Chryseobacterium sp. sg2396; assembly: GCF_042610505.1. Lineage (NCBI taxonomy): Bacteria > Pseudomonadati > Bacteroidota > Flavobacteriia > Flavobacteriales > Weeksellaceae > Chryseobacterium > Chryseobacterium sp. sg2396. The sequence continues at coordinate 116,971 of NZ_JBHGAQ010000015.1, forward strand.
TTATTATCTTCGGTATTGACGTCGACAATACAGGCCGCGTATTTCAGAGCTGTCTCGGCGATTGCTAGCGGTAGGTTGGTTGCGCCTGAAGTCCCGATGATAAAAAGGATACCGCTGTTTTTGGCAACCTTTAAAGCACTGAACTTTTTATTCGTTTTTTCGTCATAATATTCATCAAACCAAAGGATATTCGGCCGCATCCAATGTCCGCAGTCCGGGCAGGTGAGCAATGCAATATCATTGCGGGTAAGATCTTCATCAATATCTTTTCCTTTAATTTCCTGCGGGAAAAGGCTAATTCCTTTGCAGCCGTTGGAGCATTTGATTTCCCGGTTGTTTCCATGAATTTCGTACAGCCTTGTATTGCCGGCACGTCGGTGAAGGTTATCGATATTCTGGGTGATGAGGTGAAAACGGTTTTTCAGCATCTTTTCGATTTCCGCCAGTTCAAGATGGCTGTGATTCGGCATGGCCGTTTCAAACATTTTTTTTCTGAATAAAGCATACTGCCAGACCTCTTCTGGATGCTGTTTGAAATATTTCAGGGTCCCGAATTCCTCAGGCTTGTGAAACTGCGTCCCTTTCACCCAGATACCGTCGGTTCCGCGATAGGTGGGGATCCCGCTGTCGGATGAAATTCCGGCACCGGTTAAAAAAGTAAAAAGATTCCGCTTTTCTTTATGGTAAACCTGACGGATGATTTCTTTCAGCTGTTCTTTCATGGTGTTTTTTAGAGTAAAAATAATCAAATTCCGAGTAATAAAAAAAGCCCCGGGAAACCGGGACTCACTCAATCAACTAAATAATATATTCTACTTTACAATAAGTCTTTTCACTTGACCTCCGGAAGTTTTCACCAGGTAAACACCGGTAGAAAGGTTGGAAGTATCAATGATTAATGCATTTTTTTCTTTACTCAATAGTTTTCCGGACATATCGTACAGTTCATAATCCTGTGCTCTGTTGAAATACAGGGTGTTTCCTTTAGCAACCGGGTTCGGGAACATATTGAAGGTCGGTTTTTCAGTTTTCACTTCACCGGTGGCTAATGTATTGGCACCTGCTACTTCGTACATTGACAAAGTACCGCTTATTTCATTGGCTACGATCACATATCCTTTTCCGGTGGTGGTGTTGGACGGTGCAATATAGGTAATGCCTTCAGGGCCGTTATCCCCGCCATAAGCTGAAGTCATGCGGGAATGTTTATAATCCGTAAACGTAGGATTATTGGGATCGGTGATGTTGTATACCATTACGCCTCCCGTTCTTTCCAAAGTGATGAAAGCGTAAGTCTGCCCGTTAATGTTTCCTAAAGCAATACCTTCCGGCTCCGGACCTTTCGCGCGGCTTCTGCTTTTTACGGTATTTGATTCGTTATCGGCATTGAAGATCAAAGGATGATTGGCGGCGATATATCTCTCGAAGCGGTCTCCGCTGTCATAAACGATCTGTCGCGTATCGGCATTGAAAATGGAGAACGAACGTGCGCCCAGTGCTGCCATTTCTTCAAAATCTGCGTCGCCATCCGTGTTTCCGGTCGCGTTGGATACCCTGAACCTTCCCAGGTTATAAGATGCCTTCAATACCGATGCCTGAGGAAATACAGCAGGATCCAAAGTATAGGTACTTGCACCTACCGTCGTTCTTTCGCTGAAGCCGGACAGGTCTTTTTCGTCTCCTTCGTTCGCCGTTACGATGTAATTGGTGTTTCCTATTTTATAATTCTGCACGGCATCCGGTGTATAATAGGCTTTTACCGGCCAGTTGGCTATTAATATTTCTCCGTTATTGTCCGAAGCATCAAACCCGTTCCCCGGGATGCTCATGTCTTTTTTTCCCAGGCCCCAGATCCCGGCGATGGTTTTTGAAGCTAAATTTACTTCGGCAACGGCATTGTTTTCCTGTAATGTTACCCATGCTTTCTGGCTGTCTGCACTGATCGTGATGTATTCAGGCTCCAGATCCTGAGAAAGTGTGTTGTTGGTTCTTACTTTCCTTAAACCGGTTGCTGTAAGGGTAGCTACCTGTGAATCGAACGCATTGAAATTAAGTGTGGTTACATTACTTTGTGCAAGATTGGCAATGCCTCCCGAAATATCGATGATGCTGATGGTTCCTTCCGGATCTACGGTATAAGCGTCGTTCGGTTCCCCTTCGTTTGCGGTCATTACTTTGGTTCCGTCCGGTGAAAAAGCAATCATATCCGGCAAAGCACCTACCGTTACCTGCTTCAGGAAGTTTCCGTTGATGTCGAAGAAGACTACCGATCCGTTCTGCTGAGGGTTGATGTTCGGAGAGGCGGCGGCAATAATCCCGTTCTTTACGGCGATACTGGTAATTCCACCGTAAGGAGCCATATTGATGGTATTTACAACTGACGGCTGATTCGGATTGCTGAAATTGATGATGTCAAAAACATCTGTAACCGAGCTGATGGTGAACAGTCTTTGTGTGGCAGGATCATGGACGACAATTTCCGTAGAGCTGGTGTTCGTTCCCGAAGGATCGAAGCTGCCGATGTAATTCAGGAAGATCTGCTGGGAAGGAACCGGAGCAGGCTTGTCGTTATCAATAATGTAAACCGTAGCATTGCTGTCTCCGGAAATGGTAGCACCTGTCGGGTTTTCAAGGCTTACGACGAAATATTCCGACTGCTGTTCCTCCATTGTATCATCAATGATCGGGATATTTACCGTATAGCTTGAGGTGGAAGGTGTAAGACTGATGGTTTGATTGGCCAGCGTAAAATCTCCGCTGCCTGCCGTACTGAAAGGAGCAGGTTTTACCACCAGGTTTACTGTAGAATTGGATGGATTCGCCACATTGATCTTGAAAGCTAAAGTTCCTGCGTTTTCATTAACTTTAATAAAGTTTTTATCCAACGAAACGGAAGTTCCTGCCGTTGTAAAAGTGGTAGAAGTAACTGCCGTTACCGCATTATCACTGGTATCTTCCACCATATTCGGTTTCAGAGCCAGGTAGTAAGCCTGATTCGGGACCATACCGGAAGTAGGGATAACCGTGATTTTATTGTTGGCGAAAGTTGTTGTAAAAGGAACCTGGGAACCTGATGCATTTCCAAGGCGGAAATCCACAAGCATTTGTGCATTAGAATCGTTGATGGCCGAGTTGTCTGTCAATCTTACGTTTTCATTGAACGAAATCGTGGGGTTTACAGTCGTTGAAGCATTATTTGTGTTGTTTGCAGGAAGATAGGTAACGGTTGGCGGAGTTGTGTCCGCTGCGGCAGCCGGCGTAGCATCTACCGTAAAATTATCGAAGCGATTGTTTCCTACGGTTCCGCCACTTCCCGCTGCGAATTCAACTTTTAATTTGAAATTCGGATTGTTGGATACGCCTGGAACGGCTGAAAAATCAAAGGCTACCAGCTGCGGATCTGCGTCGAGCGGAGAAACAGTCTGGTAAGTTGTAAAGGTAGTCCCATCCGTAGAATACTTCCAGGTCTGGGTTCCTGCTCCCGAGCCTGATCTTCTGGTCGTAAATTTCACTACGACATTGTTGTATCCCGTGGTGGGTAAATTGAACTGCAGGCTTCCGCTGATCGGGTTGTTATATCTCAAATGCGTCCCGGAAGCATCTCCGTTTCTTGCATTTAAATTCTGAACGCTGAAATTCTGGCCTGTTCCTCCGGCAAAATCAATATCCGTAGTTCCGTTTGCTACTGCAGTCATCGATCCGCCTATAAGGGTAGCGGTAGGGGTTGTAATGGCAGCAGCAGAAGCATTATTATTAAAATTCCAGTAATGGATAAGGGTCGTCTGTCCGAAAACCGCTCCCTGAAGGAAGAATGCGGCCACAACAGAGCCTTTCAACAGATAGTTGTTAATCATTTTTTACTTACTTTAATTTATGCAAAAATGAAGTTTCTGGTTTGCAATTATTTTAAGCAAATTTTAATAAATGATTAATAAAAAGATAATAAAGGAAATATCAAAAGAATAGCATTTGTATAAATGCATTGAATCTACACATCGTTATTATTCATAACCATGTCTATATAATCGTATGTATTTTATTCTATTTGGAAACCTGACCTGAAAAATGTAGATTTTTTCCTGTTAATTTAGTATTTCCTTCCAGCGGATGCTTCTGCATGTAAAAAAAACCTGAAATAGCAGTCAGGACCAATAAAATAAAAGCAACCAAAAAAATCCGTTTTAACATTTCTTTCATATTGCTAAATTTTTAATGTCCTTAATTTCTAATGTTGATGTGGGGTATCCTTTCAGCACCGTATTGATCATGGCAATACCCAATTCCCGTAAAGTTAATGATTTTGAAGGGAATACAAGAGGAAAAATCCAAATAAATGGTTTAAAAAACCATTTTACGTTTTCCTGGCCTTCTACGGGTTTCATAAATCCTGGCCTGAAATTATAAACAGCCCTGAATCCAAGCTTTCTGAGTGTATTTTCTGTTCTCCCTTTTACGCGTGCCCACATCATTTTTCCGCTCTCGGTTTTATCAGTATAGGCTCCGGAAACGTAGTTGAAAACCATATCCGGGTTCCGGCTGAGTACCGCTTTAGCAAAATGGAGGGTGGTGTGATACGTAATTCTTGTATATTCTTCCTCGCTCATCCCTACGCTGCTTATGCCTGCACAGAAAAAAACAGCATGATAGTCTCTGAAATTTTCATCATTCGGGTCGATTTTCAGGAAGTCGGAAACAATATATTCTTTCAGTTTGGCATGCCTTTTTCCGGAAGGTTTCCGACTGACACTTAAAATTTCGGAAACATTCGGGTTCTCCAGGCATTCCATTAAAACGCCTTCTCCGACCATCCCCGTTGCTCCTGTAAGAATTATTTTAATTGAGTTCATTTCTTATTGTTATTAATATGACAGATGTTTCGGACAACACTTTTACTTTACCGTGTGGTATCAAAAATTATACAAATTTTTTGAAACGGGAATGAAGGTGAATGGTGAATAGTCAATAATGAATGAAGTACAAATATCAAATGAGAAGAGAAATTCAGTAAAATATAGATACACAGTTTGTCATTGGCTCCGTCTAATCTTCGATTTCCATAGGAATCCAAACGCGGATCTTTCTTGCGTATCTCTAATACTATGGTGAGATCCCTGCGGGATGACAAACATGGGAGCAGAAACTATCACTAAAGTAATATGTGAAATTTGCCTTTAATTGACTATTGACTATCCATTATTGACAATTGGCTCTAAGAAATTGACCATTCACCTATTCACCATTCACTATTTCAGGTTCAAGCAAAAGAAAAACCGCCCGAAATAAATCGAACGGTTTTAAAATTTATGACTAACAATCACTTCTTATCCTGAAGTTTGCTGTAAATATTATGGATCAGACCATCTGCTACAGAAATTTTCGGCACAAAAATCCGGTTGATCTCCGACCACGACATCACATTGTTGAATACTTTTAATGCATGTACCAGTACATCGGCCCGGTCTTCGCGAAGGTTGTATTTGGTCATTCTTTCATCAACGGTAAGGTCGTCGAATTCCTTATACACTTTTTTAAGATGAGTAATAGACATCGGTTTACCGTCTTTGGTTTTGCTCATAGAAAACACTTTGTTGATGTTTCCCCCCGAACCAATGGCCACAATAGGCTTTTTGCTGTTGATGTTTTTCCGGATCTCCTCTTTCATGTCTTTCCAGTTATCGGGAGTTACCAGGTTATTCAGCAAACGGATGGTGCCGATATTGAATGATTTTTCATAGATCATCTTTCCGTTTTCATAGAAGGTAAGCTCGGTGGAGCCGCCGCCCACATCGATGTACAGGTAAGCGAATTCATTATCCAGCCCTTCTGCTATGTGGTTTTCAAAAACCAGTCCTGCTTCTTCATCCCCGGAAATAATCTCGATATTGATTCCCGAAGTTCTTTTCACCTCATCAATAATCTCCTGGCCGTTGGCGGCATCCCGCATGGCACTGGTTGCACAGGCCCGGTAATGTTCCACGTTATAGATTTTCATCAGGTCGCTGAATATTTTCATGGAATCGATCACCATTTTTTCCCGTTCTTCTCCGATTTTTCCAAGTGTGAAGACATCCATTCCCAGCCTTAAAGGAATCCTCAGCAGGTTAAGCTTAACGAATTCCGGTTTTTTGTTATTAATCTTTACGTCATTGATTAATAGTCTGGCGGCATTACTTCCTATATCTATCGCTGCAATCTTCATTATTTGGTAGTTTTAGCTTTTAAATATCGATACGTTTCAATCTGAGAACGGCATTTTTCTTTATGATTATCGATATACTCATTACTCAATTTTTTGTCTAAAATACGGGCTTTTACATTATCTTTCAACTGAATGTCCAGAATATCTTTTAGTTCCTTCTTGAGATTCTTATCGGTTATTTTAGCGGCCGCTTCTATCCGGTAATCCAGGTTTCTCGTCATCCAGTCCGCGGAGGAGATGTACATATCTTCGGCGCCTTTGTTGTAGAAATACATCACCCTTGCATGTTCGAGGTATTCATCCACAATACTGATGCCTTTTATTTTTTCCTTAAATTCTTTCTGGTTTACAGCACAGTAAATTCCTCTCACGATCATGTTGATGATCACTCCAGCGGCTGCGGCTTCATATAGTTTTTCAATCAGGGCCCGGTCGCTTACTGAATTGGCTTTGATGATCATTTCGGCTCGTCTTCCGGCTTTGGCCTCTTCAATTTCCTTATCGATGTGGTGAACGATATTTTCACGCATAAACTGCGGGCATACCAACAGGTTCTTACAGGTCTTCAGGACAGGCAGGTAATCTTCTTTCGGCTTTTTCAGTACGTTGAATACCTTGTTGATATCGGCCATAACGCCGCGATCTGCCGTCATCAGCAGGTGATCGCCATAAATCCTTGCCGTTTTTTCATTAAAGTTTCCGGTGCTCACAAAACCGTACTGGATGGTCTTGTTGTGAGACCTTTTCTTGATGACACATAATTTGGCATGTACCTTTTTTCCCGGAAGTCCGATCAGGACCCTGATGCCTTCCGGTTCCAGCATCTCTTTCCATTCGAGATTGGATTCTTCATCGAACCTGGCCTGGAGTTCCAGCATTACGGTTACTTCCTTGCCGTTTCTTGCCGCATAGATCAGGGCGTTGATGATTTTTGAGTTGCTTGCCAGACGGTACGCTGTGATCTGGATCGATTTTACATCGGGGTCCATTGCAGCTTCCCGCAAAAGATCGATCACGGGATTGTATTTGTGGTAAGGGAAAGTGAGAAGGACATCATGTTTCAGAATGACATCAGTAACCCTTTCGCCGTGTTCAAAATCCGGATGGGTAAAAGACGTTCTTTCGACCGGACGCTCGTATTTTTCAAATACATCGGGAAAATCCATAAAATGTTTGAAGTTGTGAATCTTGCCGCCCGGGATGATGCTGTCTTTCTTTGTTAGATTTAATTTACGGATCAGCATTTCAAGCAATGCCTTATCCATATCCTTATCGAAGACGAAGCGCGTCGGCTTTCCTTTTCTTCTGTTTTTTAAGCCTTTCTCAATCTTTTCTGCAAAGTTTGTTTTAATATCATTATCCAGTTCCAGCTCCGCATCTTTGGTTACTTTAAAAGCATTGGCTGAAAATTCATCATACCCGAAATAAGAGAAAATATGCGGTAAGTTGAAGGCGATTACATCTTCCAGCAGCATCACGTTCTTTTCTTCCGGAGTTTCGGTAGGGAGCAGAACAAACCTTCCCACGAATCGGGACGGGATTTCAATGATCGCATAATTGCTGGAATACCGCCAGTCTTTTTTGCTCATTGCCACTCCCAAATAGAGGCTTTTGTCCCGCATATAAGGCATCGGCGTATTTTCGTGAAGAAGGATCGGGATCACATTGGATTCCACTACTTCATCAAAATATTTCCTTACAAATTCTTTCTGTTTGACAGTCAGATTTTTTGAAGTTTTAATAAAGATATGCTGTTCCGCCATTTCAGCCTGGATCTTTTTCCAGGTTTTATCGAAATTCTGCTGCTGCCTCATCACAATCTCATTGATCTTCTGAAGGATCTTTGAAGGCGGCTGATAGAAAGATTCTGCAATAACTTTCTCTTTAAAATCCATGGCACGCTTTAATCCTGCGACCCGTACCCGGAAAAACTCGTCGAGGTTATTGGAAAAAATGCCTAAAAAACGAATTCTTAAATGTAAAGGGACCTTTTCGTCCATTGCTTCCTGCAAAACCCTTTCGTTAAAGGCCAGCCAGGTGATATCTCTCGGATTGAAATGTAGTGACATTCTCTAATTTATAATTTATCAAAAATACTGATTTGTGGTATCGCTGAGAATCTTTTCACGTTAAACTTTAATTAATTTTGAGTGTAAGCAGCCGTTTAGCAGGGATACCATCTGCAGTTCTTTAAAGTTATTAAAAAAATCGATTTAAAAATACAATGTCGGGATGGAATTAAAAAACAAATTATAAAATTATCCGGATGACAGAATTGATAAGGTTTTAGATAAAAATGGTAAATTCATGACAAAACTGCAAAAGAAGGATAGGGTAGGTTTAAACTGGTTTCAGGCCATATTTTTTACTCATTTATTTTTTATAAAGAGATTTATTTTATTGTTTTTTGGCGGGAGGATGCCAATTTGTCACAAAATTTTGAATGGTATAAATATTGAGAAATACTGATTGTATTTTTAAAACTAAAATTAGAAAAATAAAAAATATTATGAGTAAAATAATTGGAATCGACTTAGGAACAACCAACTCTTGTGTTGCTGTAATGGAGGGAAAAGACCCTGTTGTAATTCCTAACGCAGAAGGTAAAAGAACAACGCCGTCTATCGTGGCATTTACAGAAGACGGTGAAAGAAAGGTAGGAGATCCTGCCAAAAGACAGGCAGTAACCAACCCTACAAAAACGGTTTATTCAATCAAAAGATTTATCGGAACGCACTTCAAAGATGATGCTTCTGAAATTACAAGGGTACCTTATAAAGTAGTTTCAGGACCGAATGATACCGTAAAAGTAAAAATCGACGACAGAGAATATACACCACAGGAAATCTCCGCGATGACGCTTCAGAAAATGAAGAAAACGGCTGAAGATTATCTGGGTCAGGAAGTAACAAGAGCGGTAATTACGGTTCCTGCTTACTTTAACGATGCTCAGAGACAGGCTACTAAAGAAGCAGGTGAAATCGCAGGTCTTAAAGTGGAAAGAATCATCAATGAGCCTACGGCTGCGGCATTGGCTTATGGTTTGGACAAAAATCACAAAGACCAGAAAATTGCAGTATATGACCTTGGTGGTGGTACTTTCGATATTTCGATCCTTGATTTGGGAGACGGTGTATTTGAAGTATTGTCTACCAACGGTGATACGCACTTAGGTGGTGATGACTTTGATGATGTGATCATCAACTGGATGGCTGACGAGTTTAAATCTGAGGAAGGTGTTGATCTGAAATCGGATGCGATTGCCCTTCAGAGATTAAAAGAAGCGGCTGAAAAAGCAAAAATCGAGCTTTCTTCTTCTCCTCAGACTGAAATCAACCTTCCTTATATCACCGCTACGGCTACAGGCCCTAAGCACTTGGTAAAAACGCTTACTAAAGCCAAATTCGAGCAGTTATCTGCTGACCTGGTAAGAAGATCGATGGAGCCGGTAGCGAAGGCTTTGAAAGATGCAGGTTTATCCACTTCGGATATCGACGAAGTAATCCTGGTAGGGGGTTCTACGAGAATCCCGATCATCCAGGAAGAAGTTGAAAAATTCTTCGGTAAAAAACCGTCTAAAGGAGTTAACCCGGATGAGGTTGTGGCCATTGGTGCTGCTATCCAGGGAGGTGTATTGACAGGTGACGTAAAAGACGTATTGCTTCTAGACGTTACGCCGCTTTCTTTAGGTATCGAAACCATGGGTTCTGTTTTCACAAAGTTAATTGAGGCGAACACAACGATCCCGACTAAAAAATCTGAAGTATTCTCGACGGCTTCTGATAACCAGCCGGCAGTAAGCATCAGAGTAGGACAGGGGGAAAGACCGATGTTCAACGATAATAAAGAGATCGGTAGATTCGACCTTACAGATATTCCACCGGCACCAAGAGGGGTTCCTCAGATCGAAGTAACTTTCGACATCGATGCCAACGGCATCCTGAGCGTTTCCGCTAAAGATAAAGGAACAGGTAAAGAACAGTCGATCAAAATCCAGGCTTCTTCAGGTCTTTCCGACGAAGAAATCGAAAGAATGAAGAAAGAAGCTCAGGAAAACTCTGCTGCAGATGCTAAGAGAAAAGAAGAAGTGGAAATCTTCAACAAAGCAGACGGTTTGATTTTCCAGACTGAAAAGCAATTGAAAGAATTCGGTGATAAATTATCTGCTGATAAAAAAGCAGCCATCGAAACTGCTCACGGAGAATTGAAAACGGCTTTTGAAGCTAAAAATGCAGACGATGTAAAAGCGAAAACAGAAGCTTTGGATGCAGCATGGATGGCCGCTTCAGAAGAACTGTATGCAGCAGGCCAACAGCCGGGTGCTGATGCAGGAGCTCAGAATGCAGGAAATGCAGGTGGTGCAGAAGATGTACAGGATGCAGATTTTGAAGAAGTGAAATAAGTAGCAATTACCATCGGTTAAGATCGATTGAAATAAATTAGCAAATCGCTGTAAATGTAATGTTTACAGCGATTTGTAGTTTTTTTAATCGGCAAAAAGATTCCAAAAAACCTTAATGAAATATTTATGTTTATTCTTTTTCTTCCTATTTCTGCAATTGAAGTCATTTAAATTTTTTTCTTTGGAAAAAAGTTTAAATGACTTCAATAAATTTATGAGTTAAATAGATAAAATGTGTCGGTAAATCCTGGAATTTTAATAAAATTTAACGGACTTGAAATCTTCATCTATTTAAAATCCGCCTAAGTTTAATACGGACTCTAAAATATTAATTAGTACTAAAAATTCTCTAATTAACTTTTGAATTCAAGATGAATTTTCACGAGATCAGGGATATTCTCCACTTTAAGTTTAGTAAAAATCCTTTTCTTATAAGTACTTACAGTACCGGGCTGGATATTGAGCATATTGGTAATTTCAAGATTTCCGTATCCTTTTACCAGCAAAATAAAAATCTCGTACTCTCTGTCGGAAAGGCTTTTTTTAGGATGGATCCGCTGAGAAAGTGAAATATATTCCCGCATGGTTTCAGAAGGAAAGACAGAACCTGTTGTATAAAGAGTTTCAATTCCTTCCAGAATCTGTTTGTAGCTACATTGCTTATTGAGATAACCATCCGCTCCTTCAGTGATGAACTGCCAGAGCATTTCTCCTTTAAAACCAGAAAAAAGTAGGATCTTTAAGGTGGGGCAGATTTCTTTCAGATGCCGTACAACGGAATAGACAACTCCTGGCATCTGAATATCCATGATAAGAAGATCATTACTTTTTTCTATAAGTATTTTTTCAGCTTCGAAGTAATTTTCGGCACAATCTATTTGCACATCTTTATAAGCTGTTTCAATGGCTACGGATACACCCAATCTTACAATATAATGGTCATCCGCAATTAAAATTCTTTTGAACATATATCGATAATTTTTATAATCACAAGTGTTCCTTGTGTTTGTTTTCTAAATTCAATGATTGCATTTATTTTTTTTACAAGCCGGATTACAAGGTGTAATCCCAGACCCAAATTCCTGAATTTTGTTTCATCTTCATCATTGGACTGGTAAAGTGTATTATAATAATTTAGCTTTTCATCTGGCATTCCTTTTCCCGTATCAGTCAGCATAATCACGATATAAGGATATTCCCGATATCCCTTAAAAACAATGGTACCGCCAGCTGTATTTTTTACGGCATTATCCAGAAGATTCTGTATAATAATATTAATGATGCTTTCTTTAACGGAAAGAACAAGATCCTGATCTATAGTATTAATAATCTTTGTGGCGTTATATTCCGACATATCTGCAAAAAGTTTTATTTTTCGCTCAATCGCCTCATGCAGAGAATAGGCTTTTTCAGCAAAGATCTCATTGCTACTTATGGCTTCGCGGTATTCGCGAAGACTCATAGCAAGATTGTAAAGTTCTTCCGTAGATTTGTACACACTGTCAAAATATTTTTTTTGCAGAGCCGGACTGTCAGTATCCAGCATCATTTGCGAAAGGTTCGAGAGATGCTTAATCGGGGTGGCAATATCATGGGTGATAGCCTGGAAAAGGTTTTCCTGATGGGAGGTTTCATTTTCAAGAATCATTTCAGTCTGTTCCAACCGGTCGGTCACTGTTTGTATTATTTTTTTCTGAGTACTGAATCTCCTGTAGCTCCAGCGTATAACCGCGACCATTGTTGTAATGATGATGGCTCCTGTGAGAATTCTAAACCACACCGTCTCATAAAAATAAGGTTGTATATAGAAGCTTAGGGTCTTGTATGTATACTTGCCGTTCCCGATCCAGCTTCTGATATAAAGTACATGGCTGCCCGACGGAAGCTTTTCAAGAACTAAAACCCTGTCGTCCCCGATGACATTCCATTTCTTATCAGTCGTGCTGTCGATCTGGGCCTCTAAGACAAGATTTTCTTTCTGTCCATAAAAAGGAATATCTATATAAAGCTCCGCGCGATGGTAATCCTTTTTTAGATAAAGGGTATCATTCAAGAAACGAATAGAATCGCCTACTTTTAATCGCTCTGCAGAAATACTTCCTGAATATGGAAGTACCGCAGGTACAGATTCGGGGCGGAAAAAGACCACGCCGTCCATCGAAGGAAATGCAAACTGACCGTTGGCAAGAGCTGCAGAGCCAGGTTGCCCGCCCCCGTTAAATTCATTGGTATTAAAACCGTCTTTTTTGGAATAACGATAATAATGTACTTCTTTATTTATATGTGATGTAGTATCACTGTACTCCAGAAGGATTTTCCGGTGTATCCTGTATAGCCCATTGTTGGTAGAAATCCATAAAAAGCCCCTTCGGTCTTCCTGTAAATCATGGGGAGTGGAGAGATTATTGTCTCGGTCCATAGGCATACGGATCAGTTTTTTATTCTTAATAAGATAAAATCCATTTGCGAAGCTCATAGCCCATAGATTTCCGTCGCGAGTGCGGCATATATTTTTAACAGGAATATGACTTATTTTTTTAAAAGTAAGATGTCTTACATCCAGCACATACAAACCGTCGGCACAACCAGCCACATAAGAGTACGGGTCACACCGCTGTATGCATTCTACCACTTGACGTGTTATAAATTTTCGTTTTACTTTGGAGTAGGTATGATCCGCAAATTCCATAAGAACATATTGATTATTATGAAAAGCATTAAGAAAATAAAAATCTCCAGCACGCAGGACATTGAAAATATAAAAACGGAAAACATGCCGTAGAATTGGTCGGTATATAGAAGGAGGATAAATCCGAAGAGTACTGTCTTTAAAGCATATCAGATTTCCGCGATTGTCGTACAGCATACTGTTCGGGAAGTTTTTACTGTCGAATCGGATTCTTTTTAAAATGCGTGAAGAATCGAATACAACTCCTTCCGGAGTAAGAACAGAACTGCGGGTGTATGGCAGAAGCGATGTAAAGGTTGGAGGTTCGGAGGAGATATTATTTTTTACAGCATAAAAAATCAGCTGCTTCAGAACCAGCAGCCCTCTTGTAAGGCTTCCCAGGTAGAGAATTTTGTAATCGCGGTCATAGTACATCGAATAAAACTGATAATTTCGGAAATTTTTGTAATTCATCAGTTTTCGTAGTGAAATCTTATTATTGGTATAACTTACTGTATAGATGACGTCTTTGTGTATAAGGAAAACCTGGCGGTTAATCTTTTCCCAATAGATGATAGCTTCCGGATCGGCAAACATTGGGTGTTCCAGATGCTGTACACGGCCATTTTCGATCATTATAATATTGCCATGCTTTGTATTTCGTATAAAGACAAGTTCATCGATACTAAAGACATCTTTCATATTATTGGGATCAAAGGACAGCAAAATTTCAACAGCTGGCGATCCTGCTTTACGGAAGACAATCTTATTCTTCGAAAACAAATACGTACCTGTGCGCGTAGAGACCGTATAATACATCTTCAGGCTCGGATCACCCAGGTTCGATTTTTCATAATATTCGTAATATTTTCCTCTGAAATGAATTCCGTCTTTTTTTCTATAATACGGTAGACGCAAAACTTTTCGTTTACGGATCATAATCGCATCCCGCCTTCCGTCTGTAGAAATCACGATACTGTCTTTTTTGCGGTCTCCTGAAAATGTCATAAAATGCAGATTGCTTAAGCCATGGACATCAAATGAAGTAAAACCATTTCCGTCATACCGAATGACTCCCCGCTCAGTGGAAATCCATAAATACCCATATCTATCTTTCACCATATCCTTCACACTGTTCTGCGGAAGTCCGTCGTCAGTAGTAAGCCAAACCGCAGAATATTTTTGTCCACTAAGGGTTAGAAATAAAACACACAAAAGTAGAGTTATTATCAATTTAGTCATACCACAAAATAGGTCTTTTAACAATCCTCTTCTTTTTCATTAAAAAAAATATTAAAACGAAATTAAAATTATTATATATATAAAACACCATTTGTATTAAATATTATACAGTTTTGTCTAACTATTTATACAATTTTCACAATACATTCTTCACTGGTTAGAAATATATTTGCCATGTATAATAATAGTCTTAAAACCTATTGATAAGATTAGAAATATTTTTACTATGCCTGTTATTTTCAAACCTATCTCTATCCACTATTTATTCTTAAGGATGACGGTCCTTGGAATGGTATTGTTCTGGAACATAGTGTCGGCACAGGAAATCTATGATAAAAAAAGACAACTCTTCGTAGCGGAGGGTACTCTCATCCATACCGTTGCAACACCAAGACCATATGTTACAAAAAAGAAAAGGGCGAATTTTGTGCGGATTAGCAGAAAAAAAAGGATAGCTAAAGTAATTAAAAATACCTGTAAGCCTGTCGTAAAGAAATATGAAATCTGTGAATCCGTAAAACCAGTTATAGGACCTGCAGACAGAAAAAAATCTACTCTCATCTGTACCCGGTGCCAGAATCATTACGGGATTCTTTCCTGTCTCTCCTGTGAAAAATGCAGACATGCAGCTGCAGATGCTCCCTATGTGCTCTTTATAAAAATTCTTTTTACGGATGACATTGTAAAACACAAATATCTATATAGGGAATCTCACAGGCAATTTGAGAAGTCCTGCCATAACTCCTGCCGGCCGCCGCCCAATGTCCCCCAAGTACATATTCTTAGTCTTGTAAGAGCGGCCGCAGTGGGAGTTTATATTTATTATAAACCAATGGCTATATGAAAGACTTTGGTTAGTTTTTTTTTGAATCTTCCAATGACTTTTAAAGGTGAAGTCTTCACACAAAAATTGATCAATCACAACGGAAAGCCCTGCGTCATGCCTGCAGTTAATACAACTTCAATTAACAAACAATAAAAATCCAAAAAATGAAAAAACAACTCTTATCGATAGCAATTCTTGCTTTTACAGCCACCGCTTACGGACAGGTCGGAATCAATACGACGGCACCGGCAACCACCCTGGATATTACCGCTAAGAATGCGACAGGGACCACAACCGCCGTAGACGGACTGATGATCCCGCGGGTCGACCGCCAGCGGGCCCAAAGCATGAGCTCCGTGCCTACCTCTACCATGATCTATGTAAACGATATTTCTACCGGGACCACTTCCGGGACCGCAGCCAATATTGACGCCGTAGGATTTTATTATTACAACGGTACCGCCTGGACCAAAATGGGTTCCGGGGCCGGGGGATCTGCCGTAACGGCCAATAACGGGCTTACCCAGGCCTCCGGAAACATCCAGCTGGGCGGTGCCCTTACCCAGGCCACTACAGTAAGCGGACTGAGCGCCACCAATACCATGGGCTTTACCGGGACCGGTGTCAATGCATTCTCTGTAGACAGCAGTACGCTTTCCGTAGATGCCGCCAACCACAGGACCGGTTTTGGTACTACTGCCCCTCTGGAAACGGTACAGGTACTGGGAAGTTCCAAATTCGGGCGCACAGGTACCAACTCTATCATCATAGACGGAGTATCCCCGACACCGCTTTCTACTAACGGACTAATTGCGAGCTCTGTAAAAAACGGAGGAATTCTATACAGTGAAGCCGACGTCAATGTCGGTATTCTGAATACTCAACAGATGAATATCCTCTCCGGAGGAACCGACTTCTCAAGCGATAAAATCCTGGATAAAGTGGTCGCAAGTTTTCAGGCGGCAGGAAAAGCGGGGATTAATACAGATGCACCTGCGGCTACGGTGGATATGAATGCTGCACAGCCCACAGGAACCGCCACAGCCGTGGACGGGATCCTGATCCCGAGGGTAGACCGTCAGCGTGCCCAGAGCATGACTTCGGTACCTGTCTCTACCCTGGTTTACGTCAACAGTATTTCCACAGGTACCCAGAGCGGATCGGCCGTGAACATCGATGCAGCAGGATTCTATTATAACGACGGAACCAACTGGCAGAAGCTGGGTGCGTCGTCTGCACCGGCATACCAGAACATCAGGGGTGGTGTGGTAAAGCCTACGACCGCTTCCTATACCGTACAGCCTTCCGATTATTTTGTAGTAACCAGCGCTTCATCCGGCGGGGTTACGATGACCTTCCCTGCCCTTACCGCGGCAGATGCCGGAAGAACCGTCTATGTCTACAACTACAATCCATCCGCAGCGGCAAATCCGGCAGCGAGCGGCGTCATTACCGCCACCACCGCCAACTTTAACTACCAGAGAGGTTATATGGCCATCTGGACCGGTGCGGAATGGATCATCCCTAATAAATAAGAGCGCCATTTTTTCATTCAGAAAACCATTGATTTTTCATCGATTATGTTTTTTTAAGCAGCAGGCGGGGCTGCGCTTTCCGCCTGTGCTTTATGTAATCCATCCGGATAGAATCCATCGGTAGTTTTCTTAATGCAGCCAACCCCCAACTTTCAACCTTAAACGGTAACCCTTGAACTTTAAACCCTGAACTTTAAACCCTAAAACAATGAAAAAAAATATACTTACGGTCGCTGCCCTGGTGGTCTTTGCCGGAATGCAGGCGCANGGAAAAGGTATTCCCGGATGCCGTAATGACCAACAAGGAAGGTTACAAATCCGTCAATTACAATGCCCTGATCCCGGTACTGATCGAATCCCTGAAAGAAGCCCACCGTGAAATCAAAGAACTGAAAGAAGAACTGAAGAAAAAATAAAACGAAGAGCTCCTGATGCCGGTGCCGGAAAGAGGCCGGATGATCCGGGAAACGAAATTCATCATCCGGCTGAGGGCACCCGTCGGGCCCATTATGAAATGCTACCTGACCATACCGAAACTTTTCTTAATATCAATTTGTGTTTTATTAAGCCCGCGGGAGCCACGGTATGGTTATTTTTTCCAGCGCGCTACCCCGGGCTTTTTACCGGCTGACGAATAAACCATGAACCTCAAACTTTAAACCTTAAACTTTAAACCCTGAACTTTAAATTCCTAAAACAATGAAAAAAAATATACTTACGGCCGCTGCCCTGGTGGTCTTTGCCGGAATGCAGGCGCAGATCCAGACCAATAACGGGGTCACCAACGGCATCACCAATTCCAATGTCCTCTTGGACGGCAGCTCGGGCTTCAGTACCGAAGCCGGTGCCGGACCTTATGTGGGAAAAGGCGTCGTGATCCCTTCGGTAGACCTGGTGAACTTCCAGTTCGATCTTTCCCAGGCCGACGGATTTACCTTCCCTACGTATTTCGACGGGATGATCGTCTACAACAACGCCACCGGGAACACCCTCACCACCGGAAACCGGCCTTCCACTTCGCTGGCCGTGACCCCGGGTTTCTATTATTTCTACAACCCCAACGGTGCTTCCAACGGGAACATCACCGGCGGCCAGTGGAAAGCACTCGGCGGAACAGCCACCGGTGACAACCTCGGCAACCACTCCGCTACCCAGACTCTTGTGATGAACGATAATCAGTTGAGGCTGCGTGCTGCCAATGACGGCAACCACGGATTGATCTACAACGGAACCATCGGCGGCCCAAGATTATGGGGAGATACCGGAGGTGCTCTGGGAACCGTGAATGGAACCAACGCACTGACTTGGGATAATGGTGGAAATATAGCTTCGCCGGGAGTAATTAAATCTGGTAGTACTGGTGGATTTATCCGATTATTACCTGGTGACTCATCTCATACAGGTTATCTTTCAACTCATAAAGCAGATGGCACTCAGGTAGGATATATCGGATATGATAATAATAATTTGCTTTATGCAAGCACGGGATCACACCTCTTTCAACAAACCATCATCGGAGAAGGAGAAGTTTATGCCGGTACCAATAAAAGTGTCCATTTAAGAGGAACAGGTTCTGTATTTTGGGATGATTACGGAGGTGGCTTTTACATGGATGATAATAACACTATTAAAGTGGCAGCTAACAAAAACTTTTATACTGGCGGAACAATTACNCCGGCGGCCAGTGGAAACCACTCGGCGGAACAGCCACCGGATTAAATATCTATAATAGTAATGGAACTTTAGATAATAATAGAATAATTACTATGACTGATAAAAACCTTACTTTCCAAGCAACTTCTGGTAATCAAAGTTTTTTTTCTAATGCAAATGCAGGTTCAGGATATTATATTAAGAATGCAAATGCAGGTAATGCAGCATATACTTATCTTGCGATCGGCAATGACAGTTTAAGTAATACCGTGCTTTTTATGAACTCATCTACGAGTACATCGGATGCAGGTGCTAATGGAGCAGTATTACGTAACGATGCAGGTGATATGAATATTCAAAGTCAAGGTGGAAAAGGACTACAAATCCAAAAAAACACTGGAAATAGTATTTTAAATACAAGTAATCCTGGTGCAGGAGGACTAACTATTGTAAATCCAAGTAATGACGCAAATGCATATACAGGATTCGCAATAAATAATGGTTCATCCGCAGTAAATCTTTTTCTAAATTCTGTTTCAAGAACTGCAGATGGAGGAACTAATGGAGCAACTCTACGTAATGATGCTGGTGATATCAATATACAAAGCCAAGGAGCTAATGGTTTAACTATTCAGAAAACGACAGGAAGTGCCGTTTTAAATACTAACAATGCAGGCTATGGAGGATTTTCAGTATTAAATCCTAATACTGACTCAAATTCTTATACTGCATTTGCATTAAATAATGGCACTTCTGCACTAAACATGTTTTTAAATTCACCTGCTCGTACGACAGATGGTGGGACAAATGGTGCTACCATGCGTAATGATGCAGGAGATCTGAATTTACAAAGTAAAGGGGCCAATGGTCTATTGATTCAATCGACTTCAGGTAATGCTTCTCTAAAAACATCTAATGACGGTTATGGTGGCTTATCAGTAACAAATTTTAATACAAGTTCTAATTCTTTTACTGGTTTTGCATTGGCAAATGGAGTTACAGCACTTAATATGTTTTTAAATTCTTCTTCGCGTACGGTTGATGGAGGAATAAATAGTGCAACCTTACGTAATGATGCCGGTGATCTTAATATGCAAAGTAAGGGCGCAAATGGTTTACTAATTCAGTCAATTACAGGAACCAGTTCCTTAAATACAAACAGTTCAAATTATGGAGGATTTATAGTTAAAAATACAAATACAAGTGCTACTTCATATGCGGGTTTAACTCTGAGTAATGGTTCTACTGCTGCTTTTAATATGTTTTTGAACTCTGCAGCTCGAACTGCTGATGGTGGATCAAATGCTGTAACTCTACGAAATGATTTAGGGAGTATAAATATGCAAAGCGTCGGAGGAAACGGATTATCTATTGCAGCGAATACTGGAATTACTACTTTTTCCAATACTGTAATTACCCCACGGGTCCAGGGCCCATCCGACCGCCGTTTTAAAAAAGACATTACCCCGATTTATAATGCAACAGAAAAGCTGAATCAGCTGAACGGCTATACTTACACCTGGAGGGATAGAAAAGAATTCGCGGGCCAGGCATTAGGAGAAGGCAAAGACATGGGGGTGATCGCCCAGGAAGTAGAAAAGGTATTCCCGGATGCCGTAATGACCAATAAGGACGGCTATAAATCGGTCAACTATAATGCCCTGATCCCGGTGCTGATCGAAGCGCTNAGAAAAGGTATTCCCGGATGCCGTAATGACCAATAAGGACGGCTATAAATCGGTCAACTATAATGCCCTGATCCCGGTGCTGATCGAAGCGCTCAAAGAATCCAACAGAAAAATCCAGGCGTTGGAAGACCGCCTGAACGGAAGTGGGAAAACACCGGTATCCAGCGTGCAGAAAAACGATTTCAAACCCGCCGGTAACCTGCCAGGCAAATTATAAGCACGGCTGTCGGGAAAACTGAGAAAATGAGAAACCTAACCAAGCCCCTGCTGCTCCTTCTGGTCTCCGGTAGCGCTGCCGCGCAATCCAATACGGCAGCGGCCAGCGGCAGCATCGGGAAGTGTAGCGTTTGGGGGTATCCGTACCTGATCTATAACAATTCGGGGGCAAGCCAAAGTGTAGGAAGCGGCATTACCGTAACGGTAGATGAAGACCGGAACACCGGTGCCGTAGACCTCAGCGGAAACGGAGCCCTGGTAATGAGTGGCAGTAAGGGGATCACCCTGAGCGGCTCCGGCATCGAGACGGCCTGTCGCTGGGATCTCCCGTCAGCCGGCACGGCCCATTTCGTGAACAATAACAATTATTATGCAGTGAACTCCGTAGGCGAGCCCTACGTGGTTTACAAGACCAGTGCTTTTTTTACCGCACCCTATACCGGCAATTACCGCTGGGTGCTGGGGTCCGGCTGGACGGCCTCCGTATCCGGAGCCTACCTCAAAGCCTCCATAGGTATTTTCAAAGCTGGCCAGGATTTCCTGAGGAACGTCTTTGCACAGAACGAAGCCGGAACATGCGGGATGGCGGTACCGTCTTCCACAGCCCTTCCGGCCACCTGGTATCCCAATGCGGAAGGCGGGGGATCATTTTCCCTCGCAGCCGGCGAAAAGCTTAGATATGGGGCCAGCACGGCCTATAATACTACCGGGACCTGTAATGACACCGGGATTTCTTTTACCATCAGTGCCGCTACCATGTATTATGAGAACTGACAGGATACGACAGTATGAAGAAAGCTCTTCCGGGATATCCGCCGGTAATCCCGGCATCCTGAAATAAAAAGAAAAATAGACATATGAAACCAACAAAAAAAGTAACGCCCCTCCTTGCCCTGCTGGCAGGAAGCCTCCTGAGTGCACAGGGCAATACCGCAATAGCCAGCGGCAGCATTGGAAAATGCGCGGTATGGGATTACCCCTACACATTGTACAACAATTCCGGAGCCAGCCAGACCGTGAACAATGGCATTACCGTAACCGTAGACCAGAACCGGAACATCGGGTCGGTGAACTTCTCCGGAAACGGCGCCATGGACATGAGCGGCAGTAACGGGATTACCCTGAGCGGCTCCGGAGGCGACCTCAATTGCCGCTGGGACCTTCCAGGCTACGGCAATCATGTTATTACCAACAATAACGGCAACTTCAGTACTAACTCCTTGGGACAGTCTGCCATCAGTTATGATTCCGGAGCCATCTTTGCAGCACCCTACGCGGGAAATTACCGGTGGCAACTCGGTAGCGGCTGGTCGGCAAGCATGTCCGGCTCCTACCTGAACGGCTCCCTGGGCGTAAGGCGTGAGACCAAAGACTATTACGGGACCGTATTCAGCCAGAACGAAGCGGGAAGCTGCGGCCTTTCCAATCCTTCAAGTACGACACAGGCTGCGACCTGGTTTCCCAACACTTACGGCGGCGGCCCACTGGTTCTTACCGCCGGACAGAATATTTATTATTCGGCTGCAACAACCTATCGGTCGTCGGGTGGCTGCACTTCTACACAGCTGAACTTTACGATCGGAACCGCCACTTTGTACTTTGAAAATTAAATGCCGGTAAAGCCGGTCTGTACAGGAGAAACCCTGTGTAGAGACCGGCAATACAGGTATTTTTAACTAAAAACATACCCATGACAACAGAGAAACAGCGGCAAGGCAAGGCGTACGGCAGCAGCATCCCTGCAGTCCTGGTCCCAGTCCGATTGAAGTACTATATGGCCATCGTCAGCAGAAGTACCGTGAAGTAAGACATGCATCACTTTTCTGATATGCGGTATGACAATTCAACCGCAAGCCGGACCGAAGGTGGCAGCCTGCACGATTCGGGAGCATACAATGCGGCAAGCTCAGCCTCAGGAGCAGCAATATTGCCCGGACCGGTAAAGCGGTAAATAAAAAGACATATTGAAAAAAGAAAAAAAACAGACACAATGAAAAACAAAATTACTTTATTGATCCTGATTGCTTTATTTCCACATTTATTCAATGCCCAAACCAATACGAATGTGGCAACCTCCAGCGGGAATATCGGGAAATGTGCCGTATGGGGCTATCCCTATACGCTGTATAACAGCTCGGGTGCCTACCAGGGTATCAGCAACGGCGTTACCGTTACCGTAGACCAGAACCGTAATATCGGAGGCGTCGTGCTCGCCGGAACAGGTGCCCTGAACTTCAGCGGAAGCAACGGCATTACCTTCAGCGGAAGCGGCACCGAAATCACCTGCCGCTGGGACATCAACAGCAGCGGAAGCTACAGTGTTGTCAACAACAATAACAACAGCACGGCCAACAGCCCGGTAAACCTGGGGGTCTTCTTTACGGCACCTTACAGCGGTGATTACGGCTGGATCAGGGACACTACTTCATCTTCGGCCTGGAGTGCCTCGGTGTCGGGAGCATACCTGAACGGCAACATCACCGTCATGAGGGATTCGGATAATGCCGGATCTTCACTCTTCTACCAGGATCAGCCGGGGAACTGCGGCAGTCTTCCGGGAACCAGCAATACCGCCGCCCTGTGGAACAACAGCTTCCTGATTTCTATGACGGCTGGGACAACACTCTCATACAGAGCCGGAACAGCCTATCAGAACACGCCGGGCTGCAATAACACCACGATGAATTTCACTCTTGGGAAAGCCAATGTTGTATTCATAAATTAAGACAACCGGTAAAGATCAATTTCCGGATAAGCCTGCAAAAGAAAAAGCCGGATCCTTTTAGCTACCACTTCTTTTCAGACAGGCAGGCTTTACAGCATCCTTTATCAGGTAGGCCGGCCATATGATCTCTAGATTATCAGCTTTCCTGTAGAAAACCTATGTTGTTATATAAGTTTTTGGCAATATTTTGAATGAACAACACAATGATAATGAAAACTTTACCTCATAAAACAAAAACCCGGTGCAATATCCTTCCGATAAAGAAGATAACAGAAGCTGAATATAATAGCATAAAATCCCAGTTGGCGGCAATTTCTGTAATTGGTTCGAGCGATGCACAACCCAATGCAAATACAGGTCTGGTTCGCGGCATCGCCGAGACCCGTTCTATCGGTGCATCACAGCCAAAAGCACCGGCTTCAAGCTTTCTGGTGGCTTTTGCTGTTTCACCGGGCGCCAGCTCCTTCTCCACCAGTTCATTCAGTATAAAATTGAAGTACAACAATACTGCAAGTCCTACTTCCGGATATGCAGATTACGCAAATGGATATGCAATATTACCCCTTCCTGCATCCCGCCAAAGCTATGGGAGTGGCGATTCTTATGTGGCTTATTACTGTAATCCCGGAGCTCTGGAAGTAAGTAGGGTAGGCAATGTTTACTACACGCTTTATTCTGATGCCAATAATCTCTCAGCAGCCACTAGTGGAGACATCGTTTGCCTGCAGATTCTTGGTACTACGGTAAAGCAGTGGTGATAAAACAGGAGTTACAGATGCTGCACGAAATTTCGCCTCTGATCCGAATATGTATTCCTTTTACAAATGAATAACCAATGAACAAGAGAGTATGATTCTTAAAAAGACATCTTCCAATATTGTATTTGTTACTAGAACAATTCCTGGCATCCTCAAAAAATTCCGGAGATGCAGCATAGGGCTCTGGATTCTGGCTGTGTCTGCTTACGGCCAGAATAGTGCCACGGCTTCCGGAAACTGGTCATCCTGTACCACTTGGGGAAATCCGCAGGCTATTTATAGGAATACAACCGATAACAAGGCCATCAGCAACGGGATTACCGTTACGGCAGATGTAAACTGGAGCACGGCCGCCATCCTGCTGAACGGAAACGGAGCGGTAAACTATAATCCGGGCATCTTTACCGATTTCGCGAATGATCAGGGAGACGATGTTTCCTGTATTCCGCCGGTACCCGCCCCTGATTTCTCTGCCTCCTATTCTTATCTCTGCCATTCACAAAGGAATACCGCATTCGTTACCCGCAACGGCTTTACCGTTACGCCTTCAGTAAACGGGAATATTTACGAGGTAACCTATGATTCGTATGGCGTTAGTTCATTATGCGGCAAGCCGGTGTGTACTTCAAATTCTGTATCCGGTAATTTTGTCCCGGTCCCCAATCCCAGTACGGTTACCATCTCATTCAGCAGGCCGGTTTCCAATATACGGCTTATTATCACAGCCCTTTCGGATGATGAGATTTTTACGGTAACAACCAACGGAGGAACCCCTGTTTTATCTTCCTGTTCGGGAATTTCTATATCAGGGAATACCTTCCGCGGAGCCTCTGCAGTACCCTCGGCATATGACGTCGGCATAGGAGGGGTCTGGTATGATTCGGTCACGCTTACCACCATTCAGGGATTCGTCTATATCGGCTATGGATATTCGGCGGCCTCTTCTTATTAAAACAGCAGTGCCACGGTTATACATTTTACAGAAAGAAGTTATCCACTGACCTGTACAGCACTGATTCTTCTGTTTTTAGAACTGACGTATAAAAATATCAATAGTATATAGATTAAAATCTTTGAATTCTCACCCTATCATTTATCATCCATCCTTATTTATAGATTAAATCAACCCTATGAAAACAGAAAACCCATTTTATTTTTTAAGCAATGCCTGTAAAGCATTCGCTGCCTTCAAAAAAGCACCGGTTCTTTTTTTCCTGCTCTTTTTCCTGCCCGCCGTATGCACTGCCCAGTCATCAGCCGTTATTTCCCGTACCGCTCTTTTTTCCCAGCTGAAGGGTTATGCCGCCAGACAGGCAGCTGCGGATACGCTCCGCATGCAACTCTCCCGTGAAGTACAACAGCAGGAGGCCGGTTTGCAGAAAAAGTACCGGGAGCTTCTCGACTCTTACAAGCCCGTACAGAATGAATCTCAGGAAGCATTATATGCAAGGATGAACCACACCGACCAGGAAAAATTCAAGTTACTGCAGGAAGAACGGAAGCTTCAGGAGACCCGCATCAAAAGTTTCAGTAGCCAGCTGGATGCATTATATGCCAAAGACCTCAAGCCTTATACCGTAGAAGTTGCAGCAGCACTGCAGCAATATGCCGGGAAAAATAAAATTGATATGGTATGGTATCTGGAAGACATTACTAAAGCCCTGCCCTATTACAGCAAAGAAAAAGACATTACGGCAGCTATTGCAGAAATGGTGAACCGGGCTATGCTTAAAAAAGAATAATTTTTACGGAAACTGTTATTTCATACACTAATTCCATGATCAGATTATATATCGTGAAAAGCTGGTTTTTAATCTTTGCTTTTTTTCCTTTATTCCTGTACTCCCAGCAGCTGAAACCTGTAGCCCGGCAGGTGGATAGTTATCATGCCCTGAAAATGACTTTTGTACAATACGATCTTTTTGAACGTAATCCCCGTTCTCCGCGTGGAGAAGATTACAGGAAGGCGGCTACCGACCTCACGGTGCTCCGTCTGCATCCTGAATCCCTGAAGAAAATGCTTCAGGAAAAGCCGGATTTTATAGAATTTTCATTTCCCTTTAAAACAGACAGTACCGTAACCCTTGAACTGTACCGTTACCAGCCCTTCAGCGCCGGTTTCAGGCTGATTCTCGACGGCAGCGAAACCCTTCCTTATACCTCCGGACTCTACTACCGGGGAATCATCAAAGGGAACAACCGGTCCGTGGTAGCCTTCAGTTTTTTCCGCGACCAGGTAATGGGCGTTGCTTCTTCGCCGGAACAGGGAAATATCATCCTGGGAAAAACAGGAAACTCCTCCGATTTTGTAAGCTACTCGGAGGGTACGCTTACCGGTAAAAACCCTTTTACCTGCGCAACCGATGAACTTCCTGTAAACCGTCTCCCGAAGATCCTAACAGAAAATGCCGCAGGAGCCCCATCGGATAAGGCAGATAAATGTGTCGCCATCTATTATGAAGTGTGCTATAAACCTTACCGGAACAATGGTTCTGATCCGTATGCCACCGGAGACTGGCTAAGCGGGATCCACAATAACATCGCCACGCTTTTTGCCAATGACGGGATCAGGATATTCCTGAATGAGATCAATATCTGGACAAGCCCTGACCCGTATACAGGAAATCCGGCCGGAAACCTGGACGCCTTCAGAAATAACAGGACCTATTTCAACGGCCAGCTTGGTGTACTGATCAACTCACCGTCAAGCAGCAGTATTGCTTACCTGGGTTCACTTTGTACTCCTTTCCATCATGCCTATGCAGCGGTAGACCAAACTTACAACCAGGTACCGGTCTATTCATGGTCTATTTCGGCTGCGACTCACGAAATCGGTCACAGCTTCGGCTCTCCGCACACCCATGCCTGTGTATGGAACGGCGACAATACACCGATTGACGGCTGCGGGCCCGCAGCCGGATATAGCGAGGGATGTACCGGACCGGTTCCTTCAGCCGGGGGAACGATCATGAGCTATTGCCATCTCCTTTCCGTAGGAACGAACCTGAGCCTTGGCTTCGGGCCACAGCCGGCAGCACTGATGAAAAGTAACATCAATGGTGCTATATGCTTAGGGACCAACTGTAATACAGCCTGCCTGTCAACCACTACATTCGCACCCAATATCGCGTCTTTATCAGGGAATATAGACAGCTGTACCACCTGGGGAAACCCGGCATCCATCCTCCGGAATACCCAGGATATCAAAACGATCAATCCAGGAATCACCGTAACGGCCAACGAGAACTGGAGTACCCAGGCCATCAGGCTGAACACCGGAAGTGCCGTCCAGTTCAGTGGTAGTAAACTAATTGATTTTGTGAACGATCAGGGTGCCGATAAACCCTGCGGATGCCCGTAAAAATTTAACTTCTGAACCCACAGGCTTTTTTTTAAACTCAAATTACAGGTTTCTCCCGATCATGTGCAAACATAGCGAAAACCGGTAATGCCCGTGAAAGCTTTTAAGTGGAAAAGGGATGTTTTTAAGTTCAGCTGATCAGGTACGAAATTTAAAATC
The DNA here is from genome assembly GCF_042610505.1 of Chryseobacterium sp. sg2396. Classification (NCBI taxonomy): domain Bacteria; kingdom Pseudomonadati; phylum Bacteroidota; class Flavobacteriia; order Flavobacteriales; family Weeksellaceae; genus Chryseobacterium; species Chryseobacterium sp. sg2396. The sequence goes on from NZ_JBHGAQ010000015.1 coordinate 144,403, forward strand.
CGTAATCTTTAAAAGTAAATAATGAAAAAAATAAAAGTGCTAACGGTATTAATGGCCACAAGTCTCCTGAAGGCACAGGTCCAGATAAATGGTGGTCTGACGTTTGGGATTTCCAACTCCAACGTGATGATTGACGGCAGTGCAGGCTTCAGCAGCCAGTCCGGTGCAGGCCCTTATTCCGGAAAAGGCATCATTATTCCTTCAGTAGACCTTGTGAATTTTCAGTTTAATCTTACCCTTGCCGGAGGGGCAACATTTCCCACCTGGTTCGACGGAATGATTGTATACAATAATGCTACCGGTACTACGCTTACTACCGGAAACCGCTCTTCTACGGCCATTGTCGTGACCCCCGGGTTTTATTATTTCTATAATCCGAACGGTGCCAGTGCTGGAAATGTCACCGGCGGACAGTGGAAGCCCATCGGCGGAAACAGCATCAGCATCCCGGCAGGCAATGCTACCACAGGATCGATTATTGCCATCAACGGACAATTAAGCGTAGCCCAGCAAATTACCATACAGATGACTTCGGATTTCAGCATGCCTCCAGCCGCTGTACCGCTTATGATCGGCAACCTCAACCGGGAAATCGTTGATAATGAGAACAGGTACTCAGGTACTCCTACCGGCAACTCGTTCAGGGTTTCCGCAAATGGCGTCTACGAAGTTTCGATAAATGCACAACTTTCCACCGATAACGGATCCTATCCTGTTATCGGCTTATGGGATGATACCACAGGTAAATGGGTAACCCGTGTAAATGATACTTTTTCGGCACCTACGGGAGGCCTGCAGACCTATACCTTATTCTGTTCAGTAGATCTGGTTACTTCTGACCTCTATTCTTTCCGCATGGGAAACAGTATGGCGGGGATTACGATTTTCAACCAGAGCTCGGGGAGCTCGGGCGCAGCACCCATCACCCAGTTTTCGGTGAAAAGAGTTCGCTAGATAGATGTCCGGAAAATTTATATCTGAATCTGGATTTATTTCCTGCGATTTTTTGGGAAGATTAAACTAATTACAGCGTTTTATGTCTTAAAAATTATACACCTATGTATTATACATTAGATAAAAAAATTAAATATAAAAGACGAGGAATTTATACTTTCGGAAGATGTTTAAAACATTATAATTCCATAGAATCATTTTATGAATGCCTTATGTAACAATTCAGACTATAGCAACCGCTTAAAATTATTTTAAAGGATTAAATTATAAAGATTTATGAAATTTTTCACCTCATCGTTGTTATTATTTCGAAGTCATTTAAACTTTTTACTTTTCTTTAGACTG
>NZ_JBHGAQ010000016.1:0-141930 GCF_042610505.1 Chryseobacterium sp. sg2396
GGATAGCGGGATAAAGCTCCTGAATATTACTTCTGTATTATTCTTAATCATAAAAACTAAAATAGACGAAATCTTTCAGACTAACGTAGATTTATGTCGTAACTTTAGAATATGAAAGAGCAAATTGTGAGAGGGTTCAGGTTTGAAACCTACAAGGCACCGGAATTATCCATATTTGATCGGCTGCTGGAAATCTTTACCGATCTGTTAACGCATACTTCCGGAGATTTTGATGAAGCAATCGACTGGCTCCGGATGCTGGATGAAGAGTACCAGCTGACTACTCCTGAATATACCATTGATGATTTTATAGAAGATCTTAAAAAGAAAGGCTACATTCGTGAAGAAGTTGATCCTAATGGCAGTGGCAATGGGATAAAGCTAAGCTCAAAGATGGAGCAGAACATCCGGAAACAGGCCTTGAATCAGATTTTTGGGAATCTGGCGAAGAGCGGGAACGGAAATCATAAGACCAAGAAAAGTGGTGCCGGTGAAGATACGACCGGTGAATTCAGAAACTACAATTTCGGCGATCCGGTTGAGAAAATTTCCATTACGGAAAGTCTCAAAAATGCACAGATCAATAATGGAATCGGAGATTTTCATCTTACGGAAGATGACCTTATTGTGGAGGATAGCATGCATCAGTCGCAGATGAGTACGGTTCTGATGATCGACATCAGCCACAGCATGATCCTGTATGGGGAAGACCGTATTACCCCTGCTAAAAAAGTCGCGATGGCATTGGCAGAACTTATTACTACCCGTTATCCGAAGGATACCCTGGATATTATTGTCTTCGGGAATGATGCCTGGCCGGTTAAGATCAAAGAGCTTCCTTATCTTCAGGTGGGGCCCTATCATACCAATACCGTCGCAGGACTTCAATTGGCGATGGACATTTTAAGACGAAAAAGAAATACCAATAAACAGATCTTCATGATCACCGACGGAAAACCAAGCTGTGTACGCGAGCCCGACGGTACCTATTACATGAATTCTTACGGTTTGGATGATTATGTTGTGCAGAAGTGTTACAATATGGCGGCACAGGCCCGCAGGCTGCATATTCCCATTACCACGTTTATGATTGCCCAGGATCCTTACCTCCAGCATTTTGTGAGCGAATTTACAGAAGCCAATCAGGGGAAAGCTTTTTATACAGGGCTTAACGGTCTGGGACAAATGATTTTTGAAGATTATGAAGCCAACCGCAAGAAAAGAATACGTTAACTATTAATTGTTGAAATTTACCAATATCAATCAACTATTATCAATCACATATTACATACAATGACTGCAAAGCCAGATATAAAGACTTTAGGTTCGTTAAAAGCATCAGGATACCAAACCAAAAGCATTAAAGACGAACTCAGAGATAATTTAAGAAGTAAAATAAAAAATAAAGAATCAGTATTTGAAGGGATTTTCGGTTATGAGGATACGGTAATTCCTCAGCTGGAACAGGCAATCCTGAGCCGGCATAATATAAATTTATTAGGTTTGAGAGGACAGGCTAAAACACGGCTCGCAAGAATGATGACTTCATTGCTGGATGAATGGATTCCCTTTGTACAGGGAAGTGAGATCAATGATGATCCGTTCAATCCGATTTCCCGCTATGCAAAAGAGCTGATCGGATCAGAAGAAGACCAGACACCCATCGAATGGCTGCACCGTGACGAACGCTTTTTTGAAAAATTAGCCACGCCGGATGTAACGGTCGCCGATCTTATTGGGGATGTCGATCCTATTAAAGCAGCGAATCTCAAACTTTCCTACGCCGATGACCGTGTGATCCATTTCGGAATGATTCCCAGAGCAAACCGGTGCATCTTTGTTATTAACGAATTGCCCGATCTTCAGGCAAGAATCCAGGTTTCGTTGTTTAATATCCTGCAGGAAGGTGATGTGCAGATCCGTGGATTTAAAGTAAGAATGCCGCTGGATATTCAGTTTGTCTTTACTGCAAACCCGGAGGATTATACCAACAGAGGAAGCATAGTAACTCCGCTGAAAGACCGGATCGGATCGCAGATCTTGACCCATTATCCTGAAAATATCCATATTGCCAAGGAAATTACCAGTTATGAATCAAGCCTTGACAGCCGTCAGAATGATGGGATATATGTTCCTGGCCTGGCAAAAGACCTGCTGGAACAGATTGGTTTTGAAGCACGTGAAAGTGAATATGTAGATGCCAAAAGCGGGGTAAGTGCAAGAATGAGCATCACAGCTTTCGAAAACCTGTTGAGTACTGCAGAACGCAGGGCTTTGCTGACTGGAGAAGAAGCTACCTCGGTTCGTCTAAGCGATTTCGTAGGCGTAATCCCTGCCATTACCGGAAAAGTGGAACTGGTGTATGAAGGTGAGCAGGAAGGTGCGGAAGCAGTAGCTCAAATGTTGCTTGACAATGCGGTAAAAACATTATTCATGACCTACTTCCCGAAAGTCGAAAAGCTGGAGAAAAAGAATGTGGATGGGCCGTTCAGCCAGATTACGGACTGGTTTATGGAAGACGACGGCTTCCTGGAAATCACTGATGAATCTTCTGATGAAGTCTATGCTAAAAACCTTAACAGGATCAGTCCCCTGGATAAGATCATCGAAAAATATCAGCCTGATACAAAACCGGAAGATATGCTTTTCCTGAAAGAATTTATTCTTTGGGGCCTGGCCGTCAATAAAAAACTGAATAAAGAAAGATTCAGAACTGGGATATTCTTTTCCTGATTCTATTTTTAGGAGCTGTTTCCCGCTTTCTGCTATATCTTTTTTTCCTTGCCTTTCCTACTTCAAAAAAAGGATGCCGCGGCAATCGGGGCTATATTGGAAAACATACTTTTAGATGGTAGTGGCGGATAGCAGTGAACGTAAATAAAGATATGTTCCCTGGTACCAACAAAAAAGATGTGAAAAATTGATTTCACATCTTTTTATTTTGTAATCAATTATCAATTATCAATTATCAATTATCAATTATCAATTATCAATTATCAAACCTGAATAACTCCCAGATTGAATTTCTCTGTAATCGGCGAATGATTGGCTGCCTCGATTCCCATGGAGATCCATTTTCTGGTATCTACCGGATTGATGATGGCGTCTGTCCAGAGTCTTGCTGCAGCATACGTAGCTTCGGTCTGCTTCTGGTATTTTTTGGAAATGGTCTCTAAAATTTTGTTATGCTCTTCTTCCGTGATTTCTTTTCCCTGTTTTTTCAGAGTTGATTCCTGGATCTGGGCCAGCACTTTTGCTGCCTGCGAGCCGCCCATTACCGCAAGATCTGCCCATGGCCACGCTACAATCAGCCTTGGATCATACGCTTTTCCACACATGGCATAGTTTCCTGCTCCATATGAGTTTCCGGTAATGATCGTAAATTTAGGAACTACGGAATTGGAAACGGCATTGACCATTTTCGCACCGTCTTTAATAATGCCGCCATGCTCGGATTTTGAACCTACCATGAAACCGGTGACATCCTGAAGGAAAACCAAAGGAATCTTTCTCTGATTGCAGTTGGCAATAAACCGGGTCGCCTTATCCGCAGAATCGGAATAAATTACCCCCCCGAACTGCATTTCGCCTTTCCCGCTTTTTACCAGCTTTCTCTGGTTAGCTACAATACCGACGGACCAGCCATCGATCCTTGCCGTAGCGCAGACGATACTTTTACCGTAATCGGGCTTGTATTCTTCGTACTCCGAGTTGTCGACCAGGCATTTGATGATTTCATACGTATCATATTGTTCGGCTCTGGAAACCGGAATGATTCCGAAAATATTTTCCGGTTTTTCTTTCGGCTGAGCACTTTCAATTCTGTCAAAGCCTGCTTTTTCAGTACTTCCGAGAGACTTCATAATATTCTTGATCCGGTTTAAGGCATCCTTATCGTCTTTTGCTTTATAATCGGTAACCCCGGAAATCGAGCAGTGGGTAGTGGCTCCGCCCAGCGTTTCATTGTCAATGCTTTCTCCGATGGCTGCTTTTACCAGATAACTTCCTGCCAGGAAAATAGAACCTGTTCCTTCGACGATCATTGCTTCATCGCTCATAATCGGAAGATAAGCCCCTCCGGCCACACAGCTGCCCATTACTGCGGAAATCTGGACAATTCCTGCCGCACTCATTTTTGCATTGTTCCTGAAAATTCTTCCGAACATTTCCTTATCCGGAAAAATCTCATCCTGCATTGGCAGATAAACTCCTGCGGAGTCTACCAGATAAATAACAGGAAGCCTGTTTTCCATGGCTATTTCCTGGGCTCTCAGGTTTTTCTTTCCGGTAATCGGGAACCAGGCACCGGCTTTCACTGAAGCGTCATTGGCCACAATAATACATTGTCTTCCGGAAACATAGCCCATCACTACGACTACGCCGCCACTTGGGCATCCGCCGTGTTCCTCGTACATTTCATAGCCGGCAAAAGCACCTATTTCTATAGAATCTGAATCCTTGTCGAGAAGATATTCTACTCTCTCTCTGGCTGTCATTTTACCTTCATCACGAAGCTTTTGAAGCCTCTTTTCTCCGCCTCCTTTTTTTATTTCTGAAAGCAGACGATTGATTTCGGATAATTTTAATCTGTTCTGATCTTCTCTTTTGTTGAATTCAATGTCCATAAAGTTTCAATTTTTTCCCTTTAAAGATACTATTTTTTCAATGGAATAAAAGTTGATGTAAACAATTGTTTAATAAATTGGTTTTCAGAAATTTATGAAATATTTAACAAAAAAAATATTTTTTATGGTTCGTAATTTGCTAACTTTACAATAGAGAAAGTAAGAGTGATATCTTATACTTCTCTAGTTCCTAGTTTATTTTTTTAATAGTTTATTATTTGAAGGCCCTGAAAGTTGAATAAATTTTCAGGGTTTTTTTATATGTCCATATAAATGCTTTCCAGAATGCTCTTGGAAATATCAGAATCCATGTACTGGAGGACTACATAAACCTAACGGATTTCAAAATTTTTTCGGTAATCATTAAGAAACACTTTTAAATAATATCTATTGCTATCATTTGCTGAATGAAATGCCTTAGCGCCCGGAAAATATGCGGATAGAATTTAACCTAACCTATTCTTAGCGTAGTTAGCGTTAAAAACTTTTGTTGTTATATTCTAAACCTTTGCTAATAATACCTGTCAAAATTGCTCAAAAAAACCATCATTTTATTATAAATTTATTACAGGTTTTGTAAAACCGATTTGTAAATTTGCAAAAATAATATAAGAAGGTAGGATATGCATAAATTGGCTCTTTTCAGGTTGCATTTAATTGTGTTTTTATGGGGATTTACGGCAATTTTGGGAAAGCTGATTCATGCGAACGCGGAGATCCTTGTTTTTTACAGAATGCTGTTTGCGGCGATTTGCCTGTTTGTATATATCCGTGTTTTTAGGAAAGACAGCATTAAGGTTTCAAAGAAAGTATTCTTCCAGCTGGCGGCTATCGGGTTATCCATGGCTCTGCATTGGTACTGTTTCTTTCATTCGATTAAAATCTCCAATGTTTCAATTGCTCTGAGCTGCCTTTCATTATCAACCTTATTTGCATCCATTATGGAACCTGTCATTTTTAAAAGGAAAATTGATATTTCGGAAGTGATCATGGGCCTGGTGATCGTAGCCTGTATTTTACTGATCTTTAAAACGGAATTCCAGTACAAGGAAGGCATTTTCTACGGAGTGATGTGTGCGGTTTTCGGGACGATATTTTCAGTTTTTAACGGAAAAATGTTCGGAAAGACCAGTTCCGGAAACATTATTTTTTATGAAATATTCTCAGGATGGTTTGTTTTGATGCTCTTTTACCTGTTCAGCGGACAAATTTTCGAAATTAATGAAATAAGTTACCGTGACCTTGCGTTAATAGGCTTATTGGCAAGTGTTTTTACGGCTTTCCCAATGCTCGAATCGGTGAATCTGATGAAATATATTTCGCCGTTCACGTTAATTTTAACAGTTAATTTAGAACCGGTTTACGGAATTATACTAGCTTTTTTTATCTTTGGAGAATCAGAACATATGAGTCCGGTTTTTTATATCGCTTCAGGAGTTATGATACTGGCAATCATTGTCAACGGATTAATAAAAGCTAAGAAACAAAAAACTTTAAATTAAGCATCAATTGATATGATGAAAAAATATCTTTTATTTGTGTTCGCCCTGATTTTCGGGATGTCGCAATCCCAGATTATCAGGAAATATTCCAACGAATTCCTAAATATCGGAGCGGGAGCACGAGGGCTGGCCATGGGAGGAGCGGTAATCTCCAATCAGGATGATGTGTATTCGCCGATGTGGAACCCGGCCGGGCTGATGGGCGTTGAGAGAGACTGGCAGGGTGCTGCCATGCACGCCGAATACTTTGAGTCTATTGCCAAATACGATTATCTGGCCTACGCCAAAGTACTGGAAACCGGGGTTTTCGGAGTTTCTGTCGTAAGATTAGGGGTAGATAATATCTTGAATACAACTCAATTAATTGATACCGAGGGAAATATCGACTATGATAAAATCACGAAATTCTCACAGTCCGATTACGCGGCGATCCTTTCGTATGCTTTTAATCCCGCAGGAAATACCAGGCTGGATGTCGGGATCAATGCCAAAATCGTTTACCGTAATGTAGGAAAATTTGCTAACGGCTATGGCTTTGGTTTTGATGTTGGAGCGATTTATAAACTGGACAACGGCTGGAAACTTGGAGGGATGTTAAGGGATGCAACCACTACGGTAAACTTCTGGAGCGTAAACCAGAAGGAACTTTCTACCGTAGTAAACGGTGAAGAATTCAACCCTGCACCGAAAGATAAAATGGAACTTACCATGCCTAAGCTGAATGTGGGTGCCAGTAAAATGTTTGAAATCAACAGCAGTGTTTACGTACTGCCGGAAGCGGGGATCAATGTGGATTTTGCAAAAACGGCGGCTTTGGTTTCGACGGATTTTGCCAGTTTAACGCCTTATGCCGGAGCGGAACTGGGCTATCAGAAGATGATTTTCGTAAGATTAGGAGTAAACAGGTTCCAATCCATTACCGATATTGAAGACCTCAGGAGAAAAGTATCCTTTCAGCCGAGTGCCGGGATCGGAATCCGTTACAGAGGGCTTACCCTAGATTATGCGATCACCAACTCAGGAATCGGAGGGTCGAATTTCTATTCCAACTTTTTTTCCCTGAAACTGGATATCGGACAATTCAGAAATGATTAAATTTGATTATGAAAAAAATTTCACTTGTTATAGTAACAGCCTGTTCCGTGTTTGCTTTCGGACAAAAGGTTCCGGATTATAAATATATTTCGGTTCCTTCAAAATTTGCAACTTTCAAAAAAGAAGATTACGGGTTGGGAGAAATGCTGATCAAAACTTTAAGAAACAAGAATTATACGGTAATTCCTGAAGATAAACTGCAGTGGCCTGCTGAAGCACAGAGCAATCCGTGTAACGTTTTAGCGGCGGATATTATTAACGACAGCGGTTTCCTGCGGAATAAAGTATTGCTTCAGTTTAAAGACTGTCATGATAAAGTAATTTCTTCTGCAAAAGGTACTTCAAATATCAAAGAATATAAAGAAGGATATCAGGATGCCCTGAAGCAGACTTTCGTATCTATTTCCCCAGCCAACCCAATAAACAGGATTGCTGAACCTCATTCCGGTGTTCAGGATGTAGCGGTTACCGCTCAGCTGGTTGACACGGCAGATCAGTCTGCTGTAAAATTCAGCAACGGTAAAACGGAGCTTCAGAAAATCCAGATCGATGCCTTACAGTTTATTCTGGTCGGAAACAACAGTTCTTCTCCTTTTGCGACTTTTAAAGCAACCACTAAAAACGACGTTTTCAGAGTGAAACTTCAGAACGGAGAATCTACACTGGGGTATTATGAGAATGGGAATATTGTTATTGAAATGCCGCAGGCTAACGGAAATTATACGAAAGAGATATTTTCGAAAAAATAAATTACAAAATAGATAGAAGAAGACCTGATCCTTAATTCAACGAAAATGAGTTAAGGATTAACTTTTTAAAACAAACAACCATGAAAAAAATTTGCACAACCTTATTGATGGCATTTTCAATGTATTCATATGCCCAGACGCTGAATACTCAACTGAATGAGATCCATTATGGGGCAGGAAGTTCTCCCTACAATTTGATAAGACTCAACGATCTTATTATTTTTGCGGCGTCCCGAAATACGGATGAAGGATTGGAACCTTGGGTTTACAATACGGCAACACAGAAGCCGACATTACTGAAAGATATTTTTGCAGGACAGAATAGCGGGATTCCTTCCAACTCTATATTTGTAAAACTGAATAACAAAGTTTATTTTTTAGCACAGCAGAATTATTCTGGCTACCAGATCTGGGAAACGGACGGAACGCCTGCCGGAACTGTAAAAAGACAGGACATCAATTCTAATTATTCCATTGATGAGTTCGCCGTCGTAGGAAATAAAATTTTCTACTATCAGAACAAAGAGCTCTGGGTATTTGATACGGGCTCGAATAACCTTTCTTTATTAAAAACCTTTGAATACTCCGGAAATGTAAAATTATATTCCTATAATAACCAATTGATCTTTGCGGCCAATGACGGAATTTCGGGTAAAGAAATATGGAAATCTGACGGTACCGTTGCCGGGACTTCTCTGGTAAAAGATATTGCCCCAAACAGCGGAAGCAGTATTTCAAACGATTTCAAAATGCTCACGCTGAACAACGGGAAATTCTACTTCATGGCGAATACGGCAACCGGATATGTGCTTTATGAAAGTGACGGAACGACCGCAGGTACAAATCCTCTGCTGCCTATGCAGAATTCCCCTCAGTTGGAAGGTGCTTCAGGAGGAGACTATTTTGTATTTACAGGATTCAGTGCCACAAACGGAGGTTTTGAACCATGGATCTCAGACGGAACGGTTGCGGGGACAAAAATTTTAAAGGATATTTATCCCGGAACGACCAGCTCCATGAGTATCAATCAGAAGTTTCTGAAAGTAGGCAATAAAATTTACTTTGACAGCAACGCAAACGGAATAAATCCGGGCTACGGCAATTATATCTGGGAAACGGACGGAACGGAAAACGGAACCGTTTTATTCAATACGCCTGCCAATAATATGCTGTACGGAAAAAGCTCAGAAGGGCAGTACTTAATTCTTACAAAACCCAACGAAGGAAACCGCTTCTGGATTACCAATGGAAATGCTGCCCAGACCTTCGAAATGTCAGCATTGGGGATGACGGCTGCGAATGGGGTTGTGGATTTTAATTCAAAACTGTATCTGGCAGGAAGCAGCCCTAAGAATGGGATGGAATTATATTCCCTGGATCCGTCTGCGCAGTCAGCTGTCCTGGCATCGGATATCAGCAGGTATGAAAGTAGTTCGCCTCATTCTTACGAATTGCTGAATGATGATCTCGTTTTTATTGCAACAGACCGCGAATTCAACAGCCAGTTTTACAAGAGAAATAAAACCACCCAACAGATTACAAGATTTACCAATTTTACCTATGGATCTTTTGGTCCGGGAATGTATACAAATTTTAACGATACCCTTTTTAAAGTCGGAAACTTTCTCTATACGAAAAACAACACGCCTAATCCGGTCAGCGGATTTTACAGAACAGACGGAGCCTCTGCAAATTCAGTGGTTATTTCTACTGGAAATACCGTTGTCTATGATAACTCTTTCTATGTTAATCTTAATGACAATACCTTATTGTTTTCCGGATATAACAACGTGTTGGGAACGGAGCTTTGGAAGATTGACAACAATTCCAACACGGTAGTGCTGGTAAAAGATATTTCAACCGAAAGCATGGGCAGCATGTACAATACAGATCCAAAAACAACAGTACTTAACGGCTTTGCTTATTTTGTAGCCAAACAGAACGGAAAATTGGGCGTCTGGAAATCCGACGGAACCGAAGCGAATACCATAAAAACTATCCAGATCAATTTCCAGGACGGATCCGACGGAAATATCAAGGTGGTCGGAAATTTAAATAACAAATTATTATATTCAACAAGAAAAGAAGGCTCTACAAATACCTCCAATACGGAACTTTTTGCCTCCAACGGCGATCTGGCTTCCGCTGTTCTGCTGAAATCCCACAGCGAACTATACAGCTCGTCCAGCATCGACAGCGATACGGAAATCCTTAATAATAAATTATTTTATGTCGTGAAAGGATATCCCGGCGGACTATATTCTACCGATGGAACGGTTGCCGGAACCACGCAGGTTTCACCGGTTAATTTTTTCGGGGATGTTAAATTTAAGAAATGCGGAAATCAATTGTTTTTTACCAACAACAATGCAACACAATTATTAAAAACTGACGGTACTACAGCAGGAACAGTAAGTCTCGGAGCCAATTTTTCTGCAATAAAAGACATGGCTTGTACCAACAATTACCTGTATTTCCTGAATGGAGATTCCCAAAAGGTGTGGAGAAGCAATGGAACTCCGGCAGGCACGGCTTCTCTGGATATTTTTGTTACCAATGATGATAACCAGTTGTTGGCCAACGAAAATATTTTAAAAATGGCTACCGATAACGAAAAACTGTTTTTAACCATCTACACCAAGCAGCACGGAAATGAATTGTATACCGTTATCGATCCGCTTCCTGTTTATCTGGCAGTGAATGATGCCGATGCCCATACGAAGACCGTCGATCCGCAGATACAGATATATCCGAACCCTGTTTCCGGAGAGTTTTCATTAAAGATTCGGAACGACGTTACTATTGAAAGCCTCAAATTATTTGATACATCAGGTAAACTGATGAAAAATATTCCGGATTTCAACGGGAAAGTAAATATTTCCGGGTTGAGTTCAGGAATATATTTCTTAAAGATAAAAACAAGCAAAGGAGAATTCCTGAGTAAAATTCTCAAAAAATAATAAAAAAAGAGACTGTCTGAAAAAGGCGGTCTCTTAATTTTTGTAAATTTAAATGTTAGAAGTCGTTAAGCAGTGTTTAACTATGTCTAATTTATAAAAAATATTTAAATTAACAAATATTATGATATTTATTTTTATTAAATTATTTATTATTTGGTAATTGTTGTTAATTTTTTTACGCTTGGTTAAAAAAATCGTAAATAACCTTGGCCTTGCTTTTTCCCAGGATTTCTTCTAAGATTTCAAGATTGGATTCCCTGATCCGCTTAACGGATTTCAGCTTCGATAAAAGCAGTTCGATTGTTTTTTCTCCGACTCCGGGAATTTCCTCCAGTTCAGATTTTATCGTCGAATTTTTTCTTCTGGTCCGGTGATGTTTTACCCCGAAACGGTGGGCCTCATCCCGTACACGCTGCAGAATTTTCAGCGTTTCCGACTTTTTATCTAAATATAAAGGGATGGGATCTTCCGGAAAGAATATTTCCTCCAGCCTTTTCGCAATCCCAACAATGGTAATTTTTCCGTATAGTCCTAACAGTCTTAAACTCTTCACTGCCGACGATAATTGCCCCTTTCCTCCGTCAATCAGGATCAGCTGCGGTAAGCTTTCGCCTTCATCCAGCAATCGTTTGTAGCGGCGGTAGATTACTTCCTCCATGGTGGCGAAGTCATTTGCTCCTTCTACGGTCTTCGGGTGGAAAATCCGGTAATCTGCTTTGCTGGGCTTGCCATCCTTGAAAACGACACAGGCCGAAACCGGATTTGTTCCCTGGATATTCGAGTTATCGAAACCTTCGATATGGCGAGGTTCTACCGGCATCCTCAACAGCTTCTGCATTTCTGCCATGATCCGGTTCGTATGCCGTTCCGGATCAACGATCTGGACTTGCTTCAGTTTTTCCAGACGGTATTCTTTTGCATTTTTTTCGGAAAGTTCAACGATTCTTTTTTTGTCACCTACTTTAGGAACAATCAGCTTTACATTCGGGATCTCAACAGATAAATGGAACGGAAGAAGGATTTCTTTTGAATTCGAATCGAATTTCTGTCGGATTTCGATCAGCGCTTCTTCCAGGATCTCTTCGTCGCTTTCCTCAAGAATCTTTTTAATTTCAGTGGTAAAACTCTGGATGATATTTCCGTTCCGGATCTTAAAGAAATTTACATAGGCTGCCGTTTCATCACTTGTCATTCCAAAAACATCCACATCGTCAATGCTTGGATTTACCACGGTGTTTTTCGACTGGTAATCTTCCAAAGCATCGAGTCTTTCTTTGATAATCTGGGCATTTTCAAACTGGAGGTTCGTGGCATACTTCATCATCTGGTTCATCAGATATTCCTTTGCTTTCCGGAAATCTCCTTTAATGATCCCGCGGATGGCATCTATTTTTTCGTCATAATCTTCCTTGCTTTCGAGCCCCTCACAAGGGCCTTCGCAGTTTTTAATGTGATATTCCAGGCATACTTTATACTTTCCTTCTTCAATCTTAGCAGGAGCCAGGTTGAGGTTACAGGTTCTGAGCTTGTAGATATGTTTGATGGTATCCAGTAAAATCTTTGCCGGACGCACTTTCGCATAAGGTCCGTAATATTCGGAGCCGTCTTTAATTTTGGTACGGGTGAGAAAGATTCTGGGAAAATCTTCATTTTTTATGCAGATCCACGGATACGTTTTATCGTCTTTCAGCATCACGTTGTAAAACGGCTGATGCTCCTTGATCAGATTGTTTTCCAGAAGAAGCGCATCGTACTCGCTATTCACGATAGTCGTTTCCAACCGCTGGATTTTCCCGACCATGATCCTGATCCGGTATCCCATAAGGGTTTTGTTGAAATAGGAGAGAACCCTTTTCTTTAAATTCTTGGCTTTCCCCACATACAAAAGCTGATCATTTTTATCATAATAACGATAAACGCCGGGTTCGGATGGTAAAGTTTTGAGCTGTAATTCTAAAGAAGGATTCATATAACAAAATTACGGAAATTAAAAGCAAGAAAAAAGCCATAGAAAACCTATGGCTGCACAATATTATGTTAAAATTGATTGTTATCCATTGCTCATGTTCGTATATTCGTGGACCAGGAAACTGAAATAATCCCATTCCACAGAATTCTTAGGATACTTTTTCATGAATTCAGCGTTATCTCCGAACAGGAAATCGTAGTTGTCCTCAAAATCATCTTTATGAAGCCACATCACTTTGTCGCCCTTTTTTACATAATAGGATTTAATAACGCCACCACCCAGCTGCGGAGAGCCCATTACGGAAAATCCGGCAGTTTCCTTTGCTCTGGGATCATGGTATACGGAAATGATGTCGTCAAATTCAGGATTGATTACCTGCATTAAAAACTCCTTGTCCTCTTTTTTATTTTTCAGGGAAACCGTCTGGTTCACAAAATGAATACGGTCTTTTGTGGTGGAGTTTTTCAGTTTTTTAGTCTGATAATTTCTGATGTTGCCCATGTACTTGGCCACTTTCACAAATTTCTCTGCTTCGTTGGGATAGAGGTACATTTCACTGATGTTGTCAGCCAGGAATACTTCAGGCTTCTTGCTGATGCTGTCTTTAAGGGTAACCTCGAAAATCTGTCCTTTTTTGGTATCCGTTTTACTGCAGAAACCTTTATGAGAAGATCCGTCTTTTAAAATAACGGTCGATGTTTTTCTTGTGGAAGGTGCATTAAAGCCTTCATTGAAAAGATATTGCTCCATTTTTTTCACCTCTTCTCTGGAGTATTTTACTTTCTGGGCGAAAGAAACAGTGCTTACAAGGGATAGGGAAAGCAACAAAAATTTAAGTTTCATAAGGATATTAATTTTTAATTTCGGTGGTAAAAATAGCAAATTAATCGGTTGCTTTTCAGAAAAATATACGGTAAGGAAATTTAGCTTTCCCAATACTGTCTAAATGCTTAATTTTAGGACAAAATTTTAAAAATGATATACGGTGTAGATGTTTTCGGTTTCCATGACGTTCTGGAAATCTGTAAAACTCCAGATAAAGCCAAATTAAACAAGAAAGCCAAAGAGCAGATTCTGAGATCCCAGCAAAACGTACAGCAGATTGTAGAGTCGGATCGATGCGTATATGGAATCAATACGGGATTCGGACCGCTTTGCGATACGAAAATTTCTGCCGACGAAACGGCGCTTTTACAATATAACCTGATTATTTCCCACGCCGTAGGAGTAGGAAAACCGATTGAAAAGGAACTTTCCAAAATCATGATGATTGCAAAAGTTCACGCCTTGTCGAAAGGGTTTTCGGGAGTTTCTCTTGAAGTGATTGAGCGGATGATCCTGATGCTTCAGAAAGACATCGTCCCGGTGGTTCCGGAGCAGGGTTCTGTAGGGGCTTCCGGTGATCTTGCGCCGCTGGCACACCTGGTATTGCCGCTTTTAGGACTGGGGCAGGTATGGGTAGGAAACGAAATCTTTGAAACGGCTGAGGTTTTGGCAAAAAATAATCTAGAGCCATTGGTTTTAGGTCCGAAAGAAGGATTGGGACTGATCAATGGAACCCAGTTTATCCTCGCGCATGCCATAAAAGGACTGGAAAAATTTGAATATCTGCTGGATCTTGCAGATATGACCGCTGCCATGAGCCTTGAAGCCTACAGAGGTTCTGCAAGCCCTTTCAAAAAAGAGCTTCATGAGATCAGACCGTTTGAAGGAAGTAAAAAAGTAGCGGCGAGAATGCTGAAATTCCTGAAAGGTTCCGATAACCTTAAATCCCATGAATACTGCGACAGGGTGCAGGATCCTTATTCCATGCGATGTGTGCCGCAGGTTCATGGAGCCAGCCGGAATGCTTTCGAGCACCTTAAAATGATGGCGGAGACAGAGCTGAATTCCGTAACGGATAACCCGATCGTTCTGAGCGCCGAAGAATCCATTTCGGGAGGGAATTTCCACGGTCAGCTGATGGCCCTGCCTTTAGATTATGCCACCCTGGCCGCTGCCGAATTGGGAAATATTTCAGACCGGAGAAGCTACTTATTACTGGAAGGAAAATACGGACTGCCAAGGTTATTGACTGAAAGCTCCGGATTGAATTCAGGTTTCATGATCCCGCAGTATACTTCTGCGGCTTTGGTAACGGAAAATAAAACCTTATGTTTCCCGGCTTCCGCAGATTCAATTCCGACGAGTTTAGGGCAGGAGGACCATGTTTCCATGGGAAGTATTTCCGGAAGAAAATTTAATCAGGTGCTTGGGAATCTGGTAAACATTCTGTCTGTAGAGCTGATGTTCGCGGCACAGGGGCTGGAATTCAGAAGACCGGCAAAATGTTCAAAAATCATCGAGGAAAACTTTGCCATCCTCCGTTCCAGAGTAGCCAAACTGGAAGACGACCGCCTGATCGGGAATGATATGCTGGCCATAGCGGAACTGATTAATGAGCGGAAATTTGTGGTAAATTAATAATGGAAATGATAAAAAAAGTTACAGCAGCATTTTTTATTTTCGCAGGCACTTTCGTTTTTGCCCAATCTGCCAAAGAAGCGAAAGTAAAAGAGCTTATTGAAGTTATAGGTGTAAGTAAAATGGCCTCGTTAGGAGCTAAACAATTCGTTGATGCCTATAAGGAAAATTATAAAATGATACCGGATGAATTCTGGAATGAGTTTTTAAAAGAAGTTTCTTCCGAAGAATTTTCTAAACTGTACATTCCGATTTACGCAAAATACTATAGTGAATCTGATTTGGATGAGCTGATCAGATTCTATAAAACTCCGCTCGGGCAGAAAATAATTACCAATACTCCTTTAATAATGAAGGAAAGTGTGGAAGTAGGAAGAGATTTTGGGCAGAAAATAGGAAAAAAACTAGTTGAAAAACTAAGTGAGGCAAAAGGCTATCAATCGCCTCCGCCGCCCATGCCTTCCAAAGGTCAGTAATATCAGGCTTCCAGTTAATGGAAGCCTTTTTGATTCAATAAATAACCAAAGATTTCACTTCAGGCATCCCGCATCCCTCTTCCAGCCTTTAATTATGATCCGTTATTATTCAAAGCATAACAGAATTAAGCATTATTTAAATTTCAACAGTCTGTAATTCAGTCTAAAGTGATATATTGGTTTTACGAATCAAAATATATTGAATATGAAAAAAAGTGTCTTTTATTTATTCTTATCCCTGTCCGTATTTACAGGATGCAACAGGGACGATCTTCAAGGTAATGTTGTCGAAACTGAAATTACACAGAAAGATCCTCTAACCGCCAGGCAGATCAATGAAAAAATCAATGAAACCATCAAAACCAAAGGGCGGTTTTCGTGGAATGAATCTTCTGATCATTTTGTGTGGAGTGCCATTTTTCAGGGAAATAAAATTGCTTCCATCGGTTTCGGCTCTTCTTTCGACAGAAGCCTGGATGCCGACAGCAAAGTAATTGAAAACGAAATTCTGGAACTGATCAAAAAATATGAAGGTAGCTCAGACCGTATGGTACTGTCTTCCGATCCTTATTTAAATCAGATCGATGTGGCCATCGAAAAGCAGGAAACGGTGATCGCGCTTAGGAAAATGAAAAATATCCGCTATCTGGAGCCTGCCGATTACCGCTATTTTGAAAATGAAAGACAGTTTGGGGCAACGGCCAAATCCAGCGGCAGCTCATCAGGCTGCGGTTTTGAATCTGCAACCCTCAATACTTCCGATTATACCACGGTTTTGCCCAATGCAAAAGCACCGTGGTCCTTCACAAAGCACAACATCATCAATGCCTGGAGCTACAGCAGCGGAAAAGGAGTTACCATCGGAGTAATCGACAGCGGGGTTTCGCCTGAGCAGACATTACTCGGAGGCAGCTTCAATAATGGGCTTTCCACCGGGAGAACGATCAGCAAAAATGGGGTGTATGTGGATTCTGCATGGCCGTGGAGTACCGGATATGACGGCTCTGCGGACAAATGTGGCCACGGAACCAGCATGGCTTCTGCTGCGGCGGCACCCCGGAACAACCTGGGCCAGCCGGTTGGTGTTGCTTATAATGCAAACCTGGTTACCTATCGCGCCGCTTCCAACGTAGTGCTGGATGGATATCATGAGCAGAACGGAGTGAAGATCGCATTTACGGAACTGGGAAATAACAGTAGTGTAAAAATTATTTCCATGTCGATGGGGCACATTTTCTCTGTAGGAAAAATTGAAGACGGCGTAAAATATGCCTATTCAAAAGGAAAACTGATCTTCTGCGCAGGCGGAACTTCTACCAGCTTTACGAACTTTGTAGGCGTGATCTTCCCGGCATGGATGCCTGAAACACAAGCCATCACAGGCGTTAAAGAAAATACTTCCAACCAGAAGTGCGATGTCTGCCATTCCGGATCGGAAATTGATTTTACCTATCAGATGGAAAGAGCTTCAGGGAGCAATATCCCGGTATTGAGTTATTACAACACCCAGAACGATTATGTTGGCGGTTCCTCCGTAGCCACCGCTTCCACAGCAGGGATTGCAGCCTTGGTCTGGGCTAAAAATCCTTCCTGGACGAGAGATCAGGTACTGAATAAAATGCGGCAGTCTGCAACATATTACCCGACCCCGAATTCAGATTACGGGTACGGAAACATTAATGTACTGCAGGCAGTTCAGTAATTCATCATAGATAAATTAATATACAGGCAGCGATAATTATTGCTGTCTTTTTTAATGGATAAATGGTATTTCTACGTAATTTAAATTTGAGTATATCTACTCTGTGATTTATCCGTTTTCTGAAGTAGCTTTGTCATGTGATCACAACAAAACAGTTTGACTTTTACCATTGATGATTTTATAATTATTGATGTATTAGGCAAATCTAAAAACTAAAACGATGGAGCCAGAAACCATTCAAACGGGGCGTATCCGAAAGGCCATAAGAGTAGGGAAACAAAAATATTAATCATGACAGAACAACAAGAAACATTAGTAGGAGGCTGGACAGCATTTCACCCTCTTACTCCGGAAGATCAAAAAGTATTTGACGAAGCCATGAAAGGATTTGTAGGAGTGCAATACAAACCTTACGAAGTATCAACACAAGTGGTAAATGGCACCAATTACCGTTTCAGGTGCGACGCTTCAATGCCGCCTGCAGAAGTCATTTGGCAGGCCATTGTGGAAATCTATCAGCCGATTAACGGCCAGCCACACGTTGTTGGTATCACAAGAATCTAAAAGCTTTATGCATATTCTAAGATCGGGGGATTTTTATCCCTCGTTTTTTTTGTTTAATCATCAGCCTATCCTAACACTTGTCATACTCAGCGAGCCGCCGATCAATTCATCATTGAACAGTGACAGCTCATCTGAAGAAGTTTTCAGTCCCAATGTATAAACTAAGGGAAGATAATGATCGGGAGTCGGAATGGCATACTGCAGAGAAATTCCTTGGTTTTGATATTCAATAATATTCTTAAAATTTCCATCCAAAATCCAATGGTTCGTTTTTTCACGCGCTTCGATGGCCCAGTCCCAGCCGGCGCCGGGTGTGTTGATATTCCTCCAGTCGATCAGACGCAGATTATGGATAATGTTTCCACTTCCTATAATTAAGATACCTTTTTCACGGAGCTTATTCAGCTTTTTAGCCAGATCAAAATGATACTGCGGAGGTTTTGTATAATCTATACTCATCTGGATAACAGGAATATCCGCTTCCGGATAAAGATGCTTGATCACAGACCATGCCCCATGATCCAGTCCCCAGCTGTGATCTTCCTCCACCGGAACGGGAGCCAGTAAACCGGCGGTTTCTTTTGCCAGTGCGGGATCTCCGGGTGCAGGATATTCCACATCGAACAAAGCTTGCGGAAAGCCCCCGAAATCATGAATCGTCCTGGGCATATCCATTGCCGTTACTTTGGTGCCGCGTGTAAACCAGTGTGCGGAAATACAAAGGATCGCATTAGGTTTCGGGATTTCCGTCGCCATCTTCCTGAATCCCTGTACAAAACGGTTCTCTTCAATCGCGTTCATGGGCGAACCATGCCCAAGGAAAAGAACGGGCATTTTCGGGGTCAGGGTAAAATGGTCACTGATATTTTGGAGATCGTTGAGGTTCATAAGATTCACTTTTAGAAAAAACAAAAGGTTCAAGGCTTTAGAAATCCCTGAACCTTTTGAAGATTATTTATATAATGCTCTTAATGGAAATAAGTTTTGATTATTTCCGGACATTAAGAATATAAGCCACTATTGAATGACATCATGATGCTTAATGTTAAGAAGACAGAAAATTAGGCCTGCTTTACAAACTGCAATTCTCCGGCGATTTTCACTTCGTCGCTTACCAGTACGCCGCCTGCTTCAAGCGCTGCATTCCAGTTCAGTCCGAAATCGGTTCTGTTGATCTTCCCTTCAAAAGAAAATCCCGCTTTCGTATTTCCCCACGGGTCTACATTAATCCCTCCGAAATCAACATCCAGAACTACAGGCTTTGTCACTCCGTTCAGGGTAAGATTGCCGGTAACTTCATTGTTCAGGGCAGAAGATTCAAAAGTAATCGTAGGATTAGCCTCGGCATTGAAAAACTCTTCAGATTTTAAGTGGTTGTCACGGTCTGTATTATTCGTAGAAATAGAATCCGTCTGGATGGTAGCCGTTGTTTTTGCATTGGCAAAAGTATCGTCTTCCGTTTCGATTTCTGCAGTAAAGTTGGTGAAGTTTCCTTTGATGCTGGAAATCATCATGTGTTTTACTTTAAAGGTAATTTCACTGTGTGCTGGATCTAAGTTCCATTTTGTAGCCATTGTATTACTATTTTTGTTGTTGATTATAATGCAAATGTATAGCGGATGACGGGTACGAGTCATTGACGTAGGATAAGAAATGGTTCTTTCTCCTTTTTATCTTTTAGGAGCTGTTTCCCGCTATCCACTGTATCTTTTTTGTCACGGCCTCCGCTTTGCTCCGCTCGCAACAAAAAAGGATGACGTTTCTATCGGGGCTAGGGCTGTAAGGCCCCGTAATTAGCATTTTGTTCATAAGATGAATAAAATCAAAACCGGTCAATCATCAATTATTATTCATGAATTTACGCAATATTTCCCAGCCCTGCCACACGTTCATTTTACGAATGTTTTAATTTAACATTTCTTAACGATTGGTATTTATTTCTTATTTTTGGAGGATTCAATTTTATACAATGAAACTCTATACATTATCTTTATGCATGCTGGTTTTGGGAAGCAGCGCACTGGCTCAGACCCAAAAATTTACGATGGCGGAGGCGGTAAACGGGATGAGGACAAACCTGGCCGTTAAAAACATTTCCCAGTTTTCATGGTCTGCAGACGGAAAATCTTATATCCAGGCAGTAAAAGGAGGATATCTCATCACCGATATCAAAACAAAAAAACAGGATACCCTGGTATCGCTTACACAGCTGAACCGTAACCTGACGGACAATAAATTTAAAGCGGTTCCGCCGATTAGATTTACCGGCAGCTCGCAGGGCTATTTCAACGCGAACGGCAAAATGGTATGGATGGAAAAATCCGGCAGCGACTGGAAAATGAAAAATACCGTGCCAATGGCTGAAAATGCAGAGAACGTAAAGGTTTTCGCAGACAACCAGACGTTTGCCTTTACCGTAAAGAATAATCTATTGGTAAGCAGGAACGGAAAAATAATCGCGGTAACCAACGAGGCCAACGAAAATATACTGAACGGTTCTTCCAATGTTCACAGGAATGAATTCGGGATCGATACCGGAATTTTCCCGGCTCCAAACTCCGAAAGTGTAGCCTTTTACAGAATGGATCAGACCATGGTGGCGGATTACCCGATCATCGACTGGTCCGTAACGCCGGCCGTGAACCACAACATCAAATATCCGATGGCGGGGAAAACCTCGCACCAGGTAACCCTGGGTGTTTTCAACATCAAAAGCCAGAAAACAACCTTCCTGAACATCGAAGGCGAAAAAGACCAGTATTTAACGGCCGTCACGTGGAGCCCGGATTCAAAATACATCTTTGTGGGTGTCCTGAACCGGGGCCAGAATCATCTGAAAATGAACCAGTACGATGCGGCAACGGGAAATTTAGTAAAAACCCTTTTTGAAGAGACCAGCGATAAATACGTGGAACCCCAGCATCCGCTTACCTTCTTCCCGAATTCCAATACGGATTTCATCTGGCAGAGTCAGCGCACGGGATACAACCATCTGTTCCATTACAGTCTGGAAAAAGGCCTGGTGGCCCAGATCACCAAAGGCGACTGGCTGGTGAACGAGATTTTAGGCTTTAACGAAAAGAAAAAGGAAATCTACTTTACGTCTACCAAAGAAACTCCTTTGGAAAAACACCTGTACAGAATCAACTGGACCAATTTTAAGATGCAGCGGCTGGATAGTGCGGAAGGTGTCCATTCCGGTATGTTGAGCAGCGACGGGAATTACCTGTATGATGTGTACAGCAACGCGGATACACCGAGAGTGGCTAATATCATCAACACAAATACTTTAAAGACGAGCAACCTCCTGACTTCGGAAAACCCGCTGAAAAATTACCAGCGTCCGGAAATTAAAAACGTAAACCTCAAAGCGGACGACGGAACACTGTTATACGGAAAAATCATTCTTCCGACCAATTTTGACCCGAATAAAAAATACCCGGTGATCGTATATCTGTACAATGGACCACACCTGCAGCTGATTACCAATACATTCCCTGCATCCGGGAACCTTTGGTACGAATACATGGCCCAGAACGGATACATCATTTTCACTATGGATGGAAGAGGTTCTGCCAACCGCGGACTGAAATTCGAACAGTCGGTGTTCAGAAACCTTGGAACCAACGAAATGAACGACCAGATGAAAGGGGTGGAATACCTGAAATCTTTACCTTACGTAGATGCGGACAGAATGGGAATTCACGGGTGGAGTTTCGGAGGCTTTATGACCACCAGCTTTATGCTTCGCAAGCCTGATGTCTTCAAAGTAGGCGTTGCCGGAGGTCCTGTAATCGACTGGAGCATGTACGAAATTATGTACGGCGAAAGATATATGGATACACCACAGGAGAATCCACAGGGTTACGCCACGGCCAACCTGCTGGATAAAGTGCAGAACCTGAAAGGGAAATTGCTGATGATCCACGGCGCACAGGACGATGTGGTGGTGTGGCAGCACTCCGTTAAGTTCATCAAGTCCGCGGTAGATAACGGCATCCAGCTGGATTATTTCGTGTATCCCGGCCATCCGCACAACGTGATCGGAAAAGACCGCGTGCACCTGATGCAGAAAGTAACGGATTATTTTGATCAGTACCTGAAAAAATAAGTCCGGAGCTATAATAAAATTTATAAAAGCAGACAGAAACACTTACAACGTTTGATTCGTTGAGGTTTCTGTCTTTTTTATTGGTTTTCCTTCACCATTCCCCGGTTCCCCAGGATAGTTAACTATATTGTTTTCTCAGGTAGTAGGGATTGGTGTTTCTGTTGAGCAGTTACGTTTACCTTCCGGGAAAATTGCAGGAGAATGTTAACCCATCAGTTTCTGAATGTATCTCCGATTACGGTGATCGCTCTTAACAGAATGTGAAAAGGATCATTTGATATTTAAGATTATTGGTAATTTGTTAACTTAAGAAATTTCCGGCATCCCGCTTCCAGCTTTCTAAATATTTCCGTTCTTAACAAACATCAATGCTTCTGATGTTTCCTTGCCGTACCTTTGCACTATAAAAAATCAACAATATGGAATTAGGAATAGGAATGTTCGGCGATGTGTCATTCGACCGGGCCACCGGAAAATATAGAGATTCAGGTATCAAAATCCGGGAGATCCTGGAGCAGGTAAAACTCATGGATGAAGTGGGAATTGATGTTTTTGCTATGGGCGAGCATCACCGTCCCGATTATGCCGTATCATCCCCGGAAATCGTTCTGGCTGCAGCGGCCAGCATCACTAAAAACATCAAATTAGCCAGTGGCGTTACCGTATTGAGTTCTTCCGAGCCGGTAAAAGTCTATGAAGATTTCGCAACGCTGGATCTGATCTCCAACGGACGTGCCGAAATTTACGTAGGCCGCGGCAGCTTTATCGAGTCTTTCCCGCTGTATGGATACTCGCTGAATGATTATGAGGAGCTTTTCAATGAAAAATTAGATTTATTGATGAAAATAAATGCAGAGGAAAATGTAACCTGGAAGGGAAAACTCCGCGCACCGATGCAGAACCAGACTGTTTATCCGAGAGCAAAAAATAACGGGAAGCTGCCGATCTGGAGAGCTGTGGGCGGAACACCGCAGTCGGTACTTCAGGCTGCCGAGCTGGGAATGCCTTTAATCGTTGCTATTATCGGAGGAATGCCGGTACAGTTCAGAAACCTGATCGAATTTTACAAGCAGGAATACAAGAAAGCAGGCCATGATGTATCGCAGATGCAGATCGCGATCCACTCGCATACGTTTGTCAGCGATGATCCTGCCGCGATTGATGGCTATTTCCACACCTATAAAGCACAGATGGACAGAATTGGTTCGTCCAGAGGCTGGGCTCCTTTCACCAAAATGCAGTATGAAGGCGGAAGAAGCAAAGACGGGGCACTCTTCATCGGAAGCCCGAAAGAAGTGGCTGATAAAATCGCTTATATGAAAGAGATTTTCGGGATTACCCGATTTATCGGGCACATGGACGTCGGCGATCCGGCACATGACATCATGATGAAATCCATCGGGCTGTTCGGAAAAGAAGTAAAACCGTTGGTCGCACATCTGTAAAACATAAACCCTCCGCTGAATTTCAGTGGAGGATTTTGTTTTCTGCTAAAAATAAAAGTTTGCCACAGCAGATTAGAAGACAAATAATTACCTTTGCAGCATTATGGAACAACAATCGAAAGACCCGCTTCACGGAAAAAGACTGGATGCCATTCTTGAAGAATTGGTAGCTTATTACCAGGGATTTGAAAAGTTGGGCGAACAGATCAACATCCGGTGCTTTACTGATAATCCGAGCATCAACTCCTCTCTAAAATTTCTGAGAAAAACCGATTGGGCGAGAGCGAAGGTCGAGAGCCTGTACCTTTTTATGCTTCGCGAAAAGAAGCGGAATGAAGCCCGGAAACAAAAGTGAAAACATTACTGCAGAGACTGCTTTTAACCTCATATTTCTTCGGTCAATGATTTCAAAAACAGTATCTTTGTGCTGTTAATCGTGAGGAAATTCACGACAAAAAGAAAAAATATGACAATCGAAAACAATCATGTTGTAGCTGTAAGTTACATACTTCACACGATCGAAGAAGATGGAAGTAAGATTCTTGTAGAAGAAACAACAGCAGAAAATCCACTTACATTTCTGTACGGTGTGGGAATGATGATTCCAAAGTTTGAGCAGAATATCCATGGGATGAAAGCAGGTGATAAAACCGCTTTCACCATTCAGCCTGAGGAGGCTTACGGTGAAAAACAGCCGGATGCTATTGCACAGCTGCCGATCGACATGTTCAACGAATCCGGAATTCCGCCTGTTGGGGCGATCTTACCTTTATCCGATAACCAGGGGAACAATTTCCAGGCATTTGTGGTAGAGGTTACGCCGGAAGCGGTGATTGCAGATCTTAATCACCCGATGGCAGGAAAAGTATTGGATTTCCAGGTGGAAATTTTAAATACGCGTCCTGCAACGGAAGAAGAGTTGTCACACGGTCACGCGCATGGGATCGACGGAAACGAAGCTCACTAATCAAATACAATGTCCGGTTCTGCCGGACATTTTTGTTTTGTGTAAACCTGTGGTTTCAATCTAACCGTGGAAGTTTACCACAAAGTTCTAACACATAAGTCACAGAAGAATTTAGTTTCCTTTTTGGCGAATATTTCAGAACACAAAAAAAATCAAAGATTTTTTGGTATTACGGTAATACTATCCGGTGGCTGAGGCACTCAAAGCTACGTTATCATCCGTGAAAATCCTTACCATCTGCGGGAGAATTTTACCACAAAAGTTACAAAAGATATACATGCTGTAGAAAGCGCACAAAAGTTTTTAAAAATTTTTGATTTTTATCTCATGTGCTCTGAAATATTTTCAAGCTATCAAATACTCTCTGTGACTTATGTGTTATTATTAATCTCAATCATCCGTGAAAATCCGTGCCATCTGGGGGAGCAATTACACCATCCGTAGAAATCTAATCTAAAAATACGCCGCTCACATAGAACCAGCGGTTCTGAATCATTTTGAAAGTAGAAAGTTCATGGTGGATTTGCAGTACCCCATCTTCATCCTTGTAATACGCTTTGAACTCAACCTTATTGGTATTAGGCTTATTGACAATTTCCAGTTTTGTCCAGGTATTGATTTCTCCCCATTCCTGTAAATCTTTCCGGTTGTGGTATTTTCTTTTACCGGGAAAGGTGGTTTCCATCAGATAATCGCCATTCGGAATGGCAAAGGCAGAAAACCTTGAACGCATCAGGGCTTCGGCAGTTGGCGCATTCTTCTCTCCGGTGTGGTAAGGCTTGCAGCAGTCTTCGTAAGTTTTTCCGGAACAGCAGGGACAATTCATTGTTTTCTTTTTTTAACACAAATGTACACGAATATTTTTCTATATACTATCAATAGGAACTTACTTAAGTCCGTTTTCACAGATAAAAGATTTCATCGGCTTTAGCTAAAACTTAATATGTATGTTCAATAAAAAAAAGCATCCAAAAAATGAATGCTTTTCAAAATTTATTTAATAAAACCTCTGTTTCTCAATAAAGGCTTGATGTCCGGATCATGTCCCGTAAAATCCCGGAATGCCTGGTTAAGGTCTACGGAATTTCCTACGGAGAGGATGTATTTTCTGAAACGGTCGCCGTTTTCTCTGGTAAGGCCGCCATTCTTGCTAATCCATTCCCAGGCATCGTTGTCCAGGGTCTCAGACCAGAGGTATGCGTAATATCCTGCCGAATATCCTCCGCCCCAGATATGGGCAAAATAAGGCGTATGGTATCTCGGAGGAACGGTAGCTAAAGTAAATCCATGCTTGGCCAATGACTGTTTTTCAAAATCCAGTACCGGAATCAGCTGTTTTTCATCGGTTACCGTATGCCAATCCATATCCAGCTCTGCAGCAGATACCAATTCGGTGGTCATATAGCCTTGGTTAAAGGTTGCTGCTTTCTTGATTTTATCGACCAGCGATTGCGGGATCGGCTGCTTGGTTTCATAATGCAACGCGTAATTTTTCAATACGACCGGATCCAAAGCCCAGTGTTCATTGATTTGGGAAGGGAATTCCACGAAGTCTCTCGGTACGTTGGTTCCGGAAAGCGATGGGTATTTCTGGCTCGCAAACATCCCGTGAATGGAGTGCCCGAATTCATGGAAAATCGTTGAAACATCATCATAGCTAATCAGCGATGGTTTTCCCGGAGCCGGCTTCTGGTAATTGTAGCAGTTTACGATCACTGGTTTTGTTCCCAGTAGATACGATTGCTCCACAAAGTTGCTCATCCAGGCTCCGCCGTTTTTGGAATCTCTCGTGTAGAAATCCAGATAGTAAATGGCCAAAGATTTTCCGTCGTGGTCGAAAACTTCATACGTTACGACATCCGGATGGTAAACCGGAAGATCCGTTCTTTTTTTGAAGGTCAGTCCATAGAATTTTTCGGCAGCAAAGAAAACCCCTTTTTCCAGTACGGTGGTAATTTCAAAATACGGTTTAATCTGGCTTTCATCCAGATCGAATTTGGCTTTTCTTACCTGCTCGGAATAGAAATTCCAGTCCCAGGGCTCTACTTTGAAGCCTCCTTTCTGTTGGTCGATCAGATCCTGGATATCTTTTGCTTCGCGTCTTGCTGTTTCCACAGCTGGCGTCGCAATCTGGTTCATGAGTTTAGTTGCTGCTTCCGGTGTTTTGGCCATCTGGTCCTGCAGTTTCCACGCTGCGAAACTTGTCTTCCCTAAAACCTGGGCTTTTTTCAGCCTTAAATTTGCCAGCTTTCCAATGGTTTCTCTGGTATCATTCGCATCACCTTTTTCAGCCCTCATCCAGGATGCTTTGAAGAGTTTTTCTCGTGTAGCCCGGTTTTTCAGGCTTTGCAGAAGTGGCTGTTGGGTAGTATTCTGTAAAGCCAAAAGGTATTGTCCCGGTTTTCCGGCGTTCTTTGCATCACTTGCTGCTGCTGCGATTTCATCTGGAGAAAGTCCGTCCAGTTCTTTGGCATCGTTAAAAAATACACCGCCCTGCTTTCTGGCTTCTAGCAATTTATTGGAATACTGGGTAGACAGGGAAGCCAGCTCCTGATTGATCTGCTTTAATTTTTCCTTGTCTGCTGAAGAAAGATTGGCTCCGGCAATTTCGAAGTTTTGTTTGTAATATTGCAGCAGTCTTTTGCTTTCAGAATCCAGCCCGTTTTCAGAAATGGCCTTGATTCTTTTATACAGGTTTTCATTCAGATACATTTTATCGGAATGGGCGGCAAAAACCGGAGCGTATTCCTCGTCCAGTGCCTGTAGGGTAGGATTGGTATTGGCACTCGTAAGGTTGGAGAATACGATCATCGCTCTTTTCAGAACCTCGCCGCTTTTTTCCAGGGCGACAATGGTATTTTCAAATGTAGGAGCCTGCGGATTGTTCGCTATCTGTAGAATTTCGGCGTCATGCTGTTTTAGTCCAAAATCAAAAGCAGGCTTGAAATGTTCGTTTTTAATTTTGTCAAATTCGGGAGCTTCGTACTGAAGGCTGCTTTTCCTCATCAGGGGATTGGAGGAAAGCGAAGCGTCCGGTACCGGAACTTCCTGGGTGTTATCGGTGGTTTTCATTGTTGTACAGGATTGATTAAATGCTAATGCAGAAATTAATAATACTGATGAAATCTTCTTCATAAATTATTTATTAATAAAGTATAAAGATATTAAAAACTTAGGTTATCATAACAGCAGGAAGACGGAATTGGAGAAATTAAGTTTCCTGAAAGAAATTAAAGTTGCAGATTATAGTGGAATAAAAGTAATCTGTAATCTATTGAATATCAAAATGAAAGATATTTTCGGCAGTTACATCAAACCTCACAGGTTTTCAAAACCTGTGAGGTTTATTCAGCGCTGAAGGTAATCAGACCTGCTTTGATATATGGAGTACAGGTGTTGATTTCCGGGACATTAAGACGGCAACCAGTTCGAAGGCTCCCAGAATAACGTGATGAAGATAAATCCGATCGCTGAAACCGGTTTGTAATATAAGTGGTCGGTTTTTAATGCTTTTTTGTTTTATAGAAAAACTTGATCTGAAAAATCATTGTTATGACTTCGGTTATATAATTATTCAGGCAGATGTAATATTTTTTATACCTTAGTTGTTACTAAATAATAACACATTAATCAAATAAATCGATAAACATGAAACCGCAAACTATTTTTATTCTTTCGGCCTTTTTGATGCTGGCATCTTGTGAAAAACACGACCGAAACAACCGCGGACAGGAAAAAAACAATTGGGTGGAAAAAGTGGTCAGCAAAGACAATGGCCCGATGAGAGAAAAAACAGTGACGGGTAATTTCGACGAGATAGAAGTTTCCCAGTCTATATCTGCAGAAGTTATCAAATCAGATGTCGAAAAAGTAGTTATCTCTGCTCCCCAGAATATTATTGATGAGATTCTGGTGGATAACAGCGGCGGCGAACTGCACATCCATTACAAGCCGGGAATCAGGGTGATGAATACCCATAAAGTTTCCGCAAAAATTTATACCAGAGACTTTTCAAAGCTGAATGCCAATTCTGCGGCCGGTATTACCATTAAAGATAAATTCGTACAGGATAAAATGAAAGTGGAAGTTTCGAGTTCGGCATCGGTTTCCGGTGATCTGGAAGCCAATGATTTTGATATTTCCATCGACAGCAGCGGAAGTTTCGACGGTAAAATATGGGCAGTAGATTTGGATGTGGAAGCTTCATCCGCTGCAAGCATCGAACTTTCCGGAAAAGCTAAAAATGTGGAAGTGAGTGCCTCTTCAGGAAGCAGTATTTCAGCAAAAAATGTAATTGCACAAAATCTGAAAGCGGAATCTTCCAGCGGAGCGAGCATAGATATCAGCGCGTCTTCTTCAATCCAGGCAGAAGCATCTTCCGGGGGAAGTCTCAGCGTTTATAAAAAAGGAAATGTAACCAATATCATCAAAGAAGAAAGCAGCGGCGGAAGCGTAAATATCCGGTAATCAGCTTTCATTATCCTCTTCATCGTCCATTGATGAGTCTTCCCATTGCTTATTGTTGAAATTCAGATTGTCGTAAGCCAGTAATTCTTCTTCTCTCTGGAGAATTTCTTTGGTGGTAAACAGATGGATTTCGTCATCGTCCTCAGATTTTGCCAATTTTCGGATGGAAGCCTTATCAATGGTCATGAACCTCTGTCCCAGACGGCGCGCGGCATATTTCCGCATACCGGTTTCATGGAGCACATCCACAGCCATATCCACAGCTGTTCCCAGGGTTTCACGATAGATATTATTGATGCCGTTGTTCAAATATTCATAAGCATCAATTCTGTTTTTGGCCCTGACGAAGATTTTTACGTTGGGGTAATTTTCCCGCACCACATCCGCAATAAACTTATTGTCTTCAGGATCGTCCAGGCACAGGATCAGGATTTCCGCCTCTTCAATTCCCGCAGCGCGAAGGGTCGGAATTTTCGTGGCATCACCGTAATATACTTTAAAGCCATAGCTTCTCAGCAGCTTCACCCGGTCCGAATCCCGGTCCAGAACCGTTGCCGGAATTTTGTTGGCCTTTAATAGCCGGCCCACCGTGCTTCCGAAATGCCCGAAACCGACGATAATAATTTTTTTCTGTCGGATACTGCCATCCATAATATTGAAATCGTTATCGGCATCAGGTATTTCTTTAATGAATTTCGGGGTGATGAATTCATCATTAATAATAAGCAAAAAAGGAGTGATGCACATGGTAATCGCAGTAACCGCCATCATCTGGGCGTTTAATTCCGAACTCAGCAGATAAAGATTGGACGCGTAATTGATTAAGACAAAAGCAAATTCTCCTACCTGCGAAAGTGCAAAAGCATAAAATAGGCTTTGTGGCGTATCAATCTTAAAGAACTTTCCGATCATATAGAGTACAAAGAACTTTACGGCCAGCACAGCGAAAACGGTGCTGAAAATAAAAAGAGGATCTTCTGCAATAATATTAAAGTTCAGAGTGGAACCAACGCTGACAAAGAATACGGCCAGCAGTAATCCTTTGAACGGATCGATCTGTGCTTCAAGTTCATGGCGGAATTCGCTGTTGGCAAGCATAACCCCCGCAAGAAAGGCTCCCAGTGCGGGAGAAAGGCCGATGGCAATCATCAGTTCAGAAACGCCAATCACCAGGAACAGGGAAGAAGCGGTAAGAAGTTCGGTCATTCCTGATTTTGATACATATCTCAGAAATGGGACGAAAACATATCTTCCCAGTAAAATCAGAAAAGCAACGCCGAGTATTACCGTCGCAAACTGCATCCATTGCGGAAGATTCTGGATAATGACATGGATTTCATTGTCGTTGCTGCTGACCTTATGATGAGCCATCAGCGGCAGAATGGCGAGGATGGGAATCACGGCAATATCCTGAAACAGCAACGTAGAAAAGGAAGCTTCACCGGCCAGCGTATTCAGGTTGTTCTTTTCCTGCAGGGTCTGCAGAACGATGGCGGTGGAAGACAGGGCAAAACACATGGCAACGGCCACAGCCTTATCCACTTTCCATCCTGCCCATAGGAAAACAACGAAGAGCAGGGAAATGGTAAGGAGCATCTGCGTCATACCAAGACCGACGATCTTTTTCCGCATTTCCCAGAATTTCCGGGGCTCCAGTTCAAGTCCTACAAGGAAAAGCAGCATAATCACACCGAACTCACTGGCATGCATAATATCATCTACATTCCTCCCCGTCAGTTTAAGGACGTACGGCCCGATAATGATTCCGCCCGCAATATATCCGATGACGGAACTCAACCCGAATTTTCTTGCCAGCGGAACCATAATGATGGCAACGCCTAAGAAAATAAGGGTATTCATTGCTAAGCTTGTTTCCATATTTTTATTGATTGAGAAGTTCTACAAACTGCTTCTTGTGTGCAATGATTTCTTTTTTTGAAAGCTTATTCGCTTCGTAAACGATTTTTATATTTTTTATATTTACTTTAAAGACATTCAGGGAAACGATCAGCCCGCTGATCAGCTCTTCAACGGTAAATTTATAAGTGCCTTCTTTGCTGAAAGATCTTTCTTTTCCGCCGGTGGTTACCAGGATATAGACTTCTTTGCCTTCCAGCGGATTATATTCCCCTTCTTTCAGCCAGTCCCGGTCGAAGACTTCATCGATCCATAATTTTAAAAGGGGTGGCGTTCCGAACCAGATCAGCGGAAACTGGAAAATGAAACGTTCGTAATTCCTGATCCTCTTCCTTTCCCGAAAAGCGGCAATGTGAAAATTAGGATATTCTTCATAGAGATCCCGAAGGGTAAAATGCTGATGTCGGACGTAAAAATTGATAAGCTCTGCATTCGAATTGGAATGCTCCAGATAGGGGTGTGCAAAAACTACCAATGTCTTCTTCATAACCTGTTTTTAGTAAATATAATGAAAAAGTTTTGAATTAAAAACAGGATTCGGGCATGTTTATTAATTTTTAATATTGAAATCGGGGATTTGTATTAATATAAATTAGGATTAATGATTGGAAATTTGCTTTTTTATCATATTGGATAATCCTGAGATCAATGAAAAAGGAAGATGTTAGAAAGCAGCTTATAAAGATTCGTGTTTAGATTTCTTATAACAAGACAAAGATGAAGCAAAACATTAGATTAAATTCAAAACAATTTTTTGTAACCCGATAGCGTTCTTAAAACATAGCATGGAAATTCGTATTTAGATTGTTTAAGAATGAAAAGCATTGGGAATAAGAGGTGAATATTAATCTATCTACCATCCTCCCGAAGCGCCACCGCCTCCGAAACTTCCGCCTCCGCCAAAACCTCCGAAACCTCCGCCTCCGCTACCCGAACTTCCTCCACCAAATCCACCGCCGAAGCTGCCCGGGAAAGGGAAGAATCCGCCGGGGTAATTCCTGCGGCCTCTTCTGGAAATAATGACATCGTCGTCATCACCGCCGCCGCCTTTTCCGCCTCCCTTGTTTCCGAAAAGAATGGTCAGAAGGATGAAAATAATAAAAGCGATGATGATAATTTTCGTCAGGCTGCCGTCTCCGCTGTTTTCCTGATTGTTCAGAGGCTTGAATTTCCCCTGAACGGCTTCCATAATCGCTGAGGTTCCACGATTGATGCCTTCATACCATTCTCCCTGTTTAAAATGAGGAGTGACGATGTAATCAATGATCTGTCCTGCAACGGAGGCCGTGAGATATTGCTCAACCGCTCTTCCCTGCTGGATCGACATGGTATGATCTTCAGTTGCTATAAGGAAAACAATTCCGTTGTCTACATTTTTTTTACCGATGCCCCATTTTTCCCCGAACATCGTCGCCAGGAAATTCACGTCTTCCCCTTTGGTGGAGGGAATGATGATCACTTCAATCTCGGTTGAAGTAGAATCGGCAAAGGCAATCAGCTTTTTATTCAGCGCCTCTTTTTCCTGTGGTTTCAGTAGGTTGGCTTCGTCGAAAACAGGATAAAGAACAGCCGGTTTTTGGGGCACCGTGTATTGGGCCGCTACAAAACTGTAGAAGAAAATGAATAAGAATGAAAAAACTATGTTAAGAGAACGTAATTTCATTAGGCAGCTCGTTATGGTTTTCCCCTGTTACGGGAAAATATTTTTTTAGTTCCAGGCCGGTTTCAAGAATCCCGCTTTTTAAAGCTTTGTAATAATTTCCTTTTGCAAATTCAGAAGTAATGTAGTCGTGCAGGTGATCCCAGAAAGATTGGTTGACCTTTTCATGAATGCCGGAATCTCCTATGATTGTCAGGTATTTCCGCTCAAAATTAATGTGAAAAAGTACGGCGTTTCTTTCTGCCGTTTTATTCAGGCACAGTTCTTCAAAAACCTTAAATGCAATTTTGGCATTATCTTCATCCGTATTCGTATCAATATGCACCCTGATTTCTCCGGTAGAATGTTCTTCCGCCGACTGGATGGCTTCCACGAGGGAAGCGATTTGCTGATCTGTCAGGAAAGGAGTTGCCATTATTCTGAGAATACTTCAGGTGCTTTTTCGGCCCCGGCTTCCGCTTTGAAATAAGGTTTTTCTTTAAAGTTGGTGAAGTTTGCCAGGATATTATTCGGGAATGTTTTGATGGAAGTATTGTAATCCTGAGCCGCGGCATTGTAATAAACGGTTTCCGTTCTGATGCTGTTTTCAATTGCCGTATATTCTCTCTGGAAATTGATGTATTGCTGGTCTGCTTTAAGGTTCGGATAAGATTCTACGACGGCCATTAATCTGCTTAAAGCTCCGGAAAGCTCACCCTGTGCTGCCTGGAATTTAGCAAGATCCTGCTCCGTCATATTCGTAGGATCAACGTTGATGGAGGTTGCTTTGGAACGGGCTTCTACTACTTTCGTTAGGGTTTCCTGTTCAAATTTAGCATAGGATTTTACCGTTCTTTCCAGATTCGGGATCAGGTTTGCTCTTTTTTGGTATACGGTTTCTACGTTGGACCATTTGGTATTAACGTTCTGTTCTTTCGTTACGAAATTATTGTATCCGCTTTTGCCCCAGAAGAAAAGGACAGCGACAATGATAAGGAGGGCGATACCGATCGTTCCTGCGCTCAGACAACCTTTATTTTTCATAGTTTGAAATTTTTTTAATATTTTTCGTGCTAACCAAATATACAAATTATGTGCTAATTTTGTAAAAATTTATTTTAATGACAACAATTGTGGTGGCCATGGGAGAGAAGAATGAAATCGGTTTCGAAAACCGTTTGCTCTGGCATCTTCCGAGAGACTTGAAACACTTTAAAGAGATCACTTCGGGACATCCCGTGATCATGGGACGAAAAACATACGAAAGCATCGGAAAACCGCTTCCCAACCGTACCAATATTGTCGTGTCCCGGAAAACCGACTGGTTTGAGGAGGGAATTCTTATCGTAGGAAGCATCAAGGAAGCCGTAAAGTTCGCCAAAAAAATAGATGAGGAAATTTTTATCATCGGTGGCGGGAAGATCTATGAACAAATGATGGATATCACAGACCGGCTTGAGGTAACCGTCGTGAAAGCAGAACTTGAAGCGGATACTTATTTTCCAAAGATCGATCCTAAAGTCTGGAAAAAGACCGACGAAGTTTGTCATGAAAAAGATGAAAAGCATGAGCACGATTTCTGCTTTCAGACTTATGAAAGGATTTAATGTTTGAAGTAATCCGTTAAGAGTTTAACGAAAAACTTTAGATCCTGAACCTTAAACATTGAACCTGAAATTTATTATCTTTGCACTTCTAAATTTTAATAATGAATAAATATATAAAAATTGCCGTTGCGGCAGTTCTTATCCTTTCAGGACTTTACCTGATGATCTTTACAAGAAGTCTGGGCTGGGGAATTGTTGTTTTTCTATTAGCAGCGTTGCCTATCCTTATTTTCTTTAAAAACGAATACATCCTTTTAGCCTTCTGGCAGCTGAGGAAACAGAACATGGAAAAGGCCGGAGAATGGCTTAAAAATATTACGGATTACAAAGCACAGCTTCATAAAACCCAGTACGGGTATTACCATTATCTGATGGGATTAACCAATGCACAGGATCATCCGACGAAAGTGGAGCCTTTCATGAAAAAAGCTTTGGAATACGGCCTGAACATGAAACACGACAGAGCAATGGCTACCCTGAATCTGGCGGCTGCAGCGATCTCCAAAGGCAGAAGACAGGAAGGGCAGAAGTTATTGGATGAAGCCAAAAGACTGGACAGTGCCGGAATGATGACCGACCAGATCAAAATGATGAAAGACCAGCTGAAAATGCCGACCATGCAGAAACACATGCACAATCCCAATATGAGAAACCGGGGGAAATTCTCTTAATAAAAGGAATAAATAAAAAAATAAAAAGCATCTGAATGATTTCAGATGCTTTTTATTTTGTCGGGCCTCAGTCCAGGTAGATCTGATCAACAGAGCTTTAATTTTTACACGGAATTGATTTTCAGGAGCTTATTCCCGCTGTCCGCTGTATCTTTTTCTGCCGGCGCCGGATCCGGTACAGAAAAAGGATGCCGCTGCTATCGGGGCTATAAACCTCATAGGCTTTAAAAACCTATGAGGTTTAACCAAATACATCTTCCAACCCATCAGCTCAGGTCTATTTCAAATTTGCATAAAATTAAGGTTAATTCAGTCCGATTTTTTAATAGAATTCTCTTTGATAGCATGACAGAATGTTTCGTCTGATTAACAATACCTCTGACCGTATTTTTGACAAGAGAAACTTCCGGCACCCGGCATCCCTCTTCCAGCTAATTAATCCGGGGACTGATTTCAAATTCACGAAAACTACATCTCCGCATTATTCTCATACCCGTAGAATTTCGGGATCTGCCAGTGGTATTTTACCGCTAAGGTCCGGATTGAAACGATCAGCAGGATGGTAAATACCTGGATTACCGTATACGTCAGTGTCGTAAACTGGGTCAGTAATAAAAAAATGGAACCGCCCACAATACAGGCTGTTGCATAAATTTCTTTCCTGAAGATCAATGGGATTCTGTTGAGCAGGATGTCCCGGATAATTCCTCCGAAACAGCCGGTAATCGTTCCCAGGCCGATACAGATCAGGGGGTGGATATCGGCATTGAGCCCTTTCTGGACCCCGATAATCGTAAACAGCCCAAGCCCGAAACTGTCGAAAATAAATAAAGTTACCCTGAAATTTTTTTCAAACGATTTAAAGATCATGGTGAAAATACTGGTAAGGATAATTAGGGCACAGGTCAGCAGGTCATGCATCCAGAATACCGGAATATCCAACAAGAGATCCCGCACGGTTCCGCCACCTACCGAAGTAACGAAGGCGATGATCAGTACCCCAAACGGATCCAGGCGTTTCTGCATCGCTGCAAAACTCCCCGACATCGAGAAGGAGATCGTTCCAAGGACTTCTATGGCAAAATTGAACTGTTCGTGCATTTTTTATAGGTAATGAATAATGGGTAATGAATAATAAAACTATTCTTTATATATTTTGAGATAATTTAAATTTATACGATGTCATTACTTTTACCAATTCATCACATTCCTGTTTTAACGGGAAGATTTTTTCAGGGCTCAGATATTCGAGTTCTTCGATAAGCTCCAACCAGAATTGGGTTTCATCAGTTTCTTCAACAACAATACATATTTTGGCCAATTTTTCTTTCTCAGACCTTGCTCTGGAAACCACTCTGTAATTGGCAGCAACGGACGTTGAAGATCTGATAATCGAAAGGTCATCCGAATAAGGCAAAGGGGATAAAGATTTGATTACGGCAATAGAAAACTGTTTTGTCCTGTATCTAAATAATTGATTAAAATCCATACATTAAAGATTATCTATTATCCGTTAATTAAAATATCACTCATTGCCCATTACTCATATTTATTTCTCCACCCTTACCGAGTCCGGTACTAAAAGTCCGTATTCCCCGCCGTGGTTGATGATTTCCCTCACAATGCTGCTGCTGATGAAGGATTTTCCGGAAGAAGTCAGTAAAAATACCGTTTCCAGTTTTTTATGGGCAAGGGTTCTGTTGGTGTGGGCGATGGCTTTTTCAAACTCGAAATCGGCAGGGTTTCTAAGGCCTCTGATAATGTACTGCGCGTTTTTCTCAAAACAGTAATCGACGGTTAGGCCTTCAAAGGAATCCACTTCCACATTTGGGAATTCGGCAACGGAATTCTGGATGAATTCGATTCTTTTTTCGAGCGGAAACATATATTTTTTCTGGGAATTCTGCCCGATGGCAATAATCAGCTTGTCAAAAAGCGGGGCCGCCCGTTCAATAATATCGTAATGTCCTAAAGTAATCGGATCGAATGAACCCGGGAAAACAGCAATTTTCATACGTTTTAATTTTTAGATAAAGCTTTTTCAACTTCGTTTCCACAAAGGTCCGTAATGGAAATTCCGTAGATCTTTGCCTGTTGCGGAAGGATACTCGCCGGCGAAAATCCCGGATTGGTATTCATTTCAAGCATGTATGGTACGCCGTCCATCAGAATAAACTCACTTCTGGAAAAGCCGCTCATCCCTAAAGAATTGTATGCTCTTTTTGCAATTTCTTCAACACGGATCTTCGTAGCATTGTCGATTCTGGCAGGGGTAATTTCCTCTGAAGCCCCTTCGTATTTGGCTTCGTAATCGAAAAATTCATTTTGGGGAACAATTTCCGTGATTCCCAGAACGATGGTTTCTCCTTTATAATC
Organism: Chryseobacterium sp. sg2396; assembly: GCF_042610505.1. NCBI lineage: Bacteria > Pseudomonadati > Bacteroidota > Flavobacteriia > Flavobacteriales > Weeksellaceae > Chryseobacterium > Chryseobacterium sp. sg2396. The sequence continues at coordinate 37,306 of NZ_JBHGAQ010000016.1, forward strand.
AATCACGCCTACGGAAACTTCCATTCCGTCCAGGAAGCTTTCGATCAATATTTCATCGTCTTCTTTAAAGGCAATTTCCGTTGCTGCCAGTAATTCAGACTTTTCCTTGACTTTTGAAATCCCCAGGGAAGATCCGGATTGGTTCGGTTTTACAAAGATGGGTAACCCCAAATTGCCAATGATTTCATCAACATTAATTTCTTCTCCTTTTCTCAGGTAAACGCTTTTTGCAGAAGGTATTCCGTATTTTGAAAGGACGGCTAAAGTATCTTTTTTATTAAAAGTCAGGGCACTCTGGTAAAAATCGCAGCCCGTATATTTCTGTCCGATCGCATCCCAATATGCCTGAAGGATCCCGTTTTCACCCGGAGTTCCATGGATGATGTTGAAGCAGACATCAAATGTTAAAGTCGAATTATTATCGGGGTTTACAGAAAAATTCCCTTTATTAATGGCGTGTTTTTTATCGTTTTCATCTAAAAAATACCATTCATCTTTCAGGATGACCACTTTGTATACATCGTACAGATTTCTGTCTAAAGAATCATAGATTAATTGTCCGCTTTTTAAGGATACGACATATTCGTCAGAATAGCCTCCCATTACTACGGCAACTTGTTTTTTGCTCATTTTGTCTAGTATCAGTTAAGGCAAATTTAATCATTTTATAGAACGGATAAATGCAAATCCGGAAAAATTCGGGTCAAAAGTGAAATGTGTTAAATAAAAAGGACATTCTAAAATTATTAATTATATTTGCTGTCTAATAATAGTCATTTTAAGTATGCTTAAATCACTTTTCAATTGGAAAGTTTTACTGAACTTGATCGTAGCCATCGGTGTTTTTGTGGGGTTGGTCTGGCTTACGTTCCGTTGGCTTGAGTATCATACCCATCACGGTCAGGAAATTCCCGTTCCGAATGTTGTCAATAAATCTGTACAGGATGCCATCAAAGTATTGGATGATACAGGATTGGAATATGAAGTTGATAGTGCTGAATATAATCCTAAATACAGACCTTTCCAGGTGCTGCAGGTCTATCCGGTTCCGGGTTCTCGTGTGAAGGACGGCAGAGCCATTGTGCTGAGGGTGAACCCGAGGACATGGGCGAAAGTAGAAGTTCCGGATGTAATCAATAAATATTCAGGTCTTGCCTTCCAGCGACTGGAGCAGGTCGGATTAAAAGTGGGAGATACTATTTACGAACCGAGTATTCAGAAAGATGCGGTGATCCGGATCCTCTATAACGGAAACGAAGTGAAACCTAAGACCAAGCTGGCGAGATTCTCCACGGTCGACGTGGTAATCGGTTCCGGGCCTATGAGAAATATAGCCATCCCGAATGTGGTGGGATTAACAGTGAAGGAAGCAAGACAGGTGATTGCGCGAAGCATGTTTGAAGTAGGAATCGTGGATCATGAAGACGGCAGCAAAGATGAATCCGATGTGATTTATTATCAGGATCCGGCTGCAGGGGATGTCCGTGACCAAGGCATGCAGATTGACCTCTGGGCAAGTAAAAAGACCCTGGCAGAATTAAGTGCGAAGATCGAACAGCTGAATTCTACCTACCGAATGAAAGTAGATACGGCATTACCGCCAATCCAGTATCAGGAAATGCCCGTACGGGAAGAACAGAGTTCCGACATACCGGTGCCGCCTGCTCCGAGAAAGGAAACTCCGAAGACGGAAACGTCAAGAACCAATACTAAACCGGCTGTTTCAACAACAGAAACTAACAGGCCCAAAACCACTTCCTCAGGAAGCGGATCCGGTGCTGCTTCCGGAACGAACAGCAGCAAGCCTGCAACGGCAACGGCAAAACCTGCTGAAAAGCCAAAGGCTAAAAAATTAGTAATAGAATAATCTCTAAATTATTATAAGAATACAGGCTTCAACTTTCATTATGTTGAAGCTTTTTGTATAAAAGATCAAATAAATGGCAGAAGATAACGAAGATTTTTTCGATGAAGAACTATTAGATCAGAACAGTATCGGGAATATTGATATTGATGAGGAAAATAAAGGGTTGTACGAGCACCTTAATATCACGGTGGATAAAAACCAGGAACCTTTAAGAATCGATAAATTTTTACTGATTTTCCGCCAGAATTCTTCAAGGAATAAAATTTCCCAGACCTGCCGGGCGGGGAATGTAGTGGTGAACGGAACGGCTGTAAAACAGAACTACCGCGTAAAACCGGGAGACCAGGTCTCCGTACTGCTGGCTCATCCTCCGAGAGAAAATGTAATTATCCCTCAGAACATTCCCATCAATATCGTATACGAAGATGATGATTTGATCGTTGTCGATAAAGAACCCGGAATGGTGGTCCATCCGGGATTCGGAAACTGGGACGGAACACTGGTAAATGCTCTGGCCTATCATTTCGAACAGAACGGACAGAAGTCGGATCTGGACCGGGTAGGACTGGTTCACCGGATCGATAAAGATACCTCCGGACTATTGGTGATCGCAAAAACCGAATTTGCTTTAAGCTTTCTGGCCAAACAGTTCTTCGACCGGAAAACCAAAAGGCTGTACTGGGCCTTCGTTTGGGGAAATGTGCAGGATGATGAAGGAACGATCCGTGGCCACATCGGTCGCCATCCCAAAAACAGAATGCAGATGCATACCTATGAGGACGGAAGCCAGGGAAAGCATGCCGTAACGCATTATAAAGTGCTGGAAAGATTCAGATACATGACCTGGGTAGAATGTAAACTGGAAACCGGAAGGACCCACCAGATCAGGGCGCACTTCAAACACATCGGCCATACGCTGTTCAATGATGAAAGGTATGAAGGCCATACGCCTCTCCGCGGAGTGAATCTTCCTAAGTATAAGCAGTTTATCAAAAACGTATTTGAAATTCTTCCGAGACATGCGCTTCATGCCCATACTTTAGGATTTGTACATCCCACCACCAGGAAAGAATTATATTTTGAAAGCCCGATGCCGAAAGATATGGCGGATGCTGTAAAAAAATGGAGAAATTATTTAGAAAACTAAAAATATATTGAGAATTTTTTTATATTTGTTGAATTGAAATCAAGATTTGTTATGAGAAAACTATATGCTATCGTATGTTTAGCTCTTTTGTCAAATGCATACAAAGCACAAGAAACTTTACCGTACTATCAACAATATCTTTTAGATGGTGAGTTTTTGTTCAACCCGGCACAATACGGAAAGACCGATTATGTGCAGCTTAATCTTAACTATCAGCAGCAATTTTCGAAGTTCAGTGAGTCTCCCAACGTACAATCGGTAGGGATCAACGCGAACATCTTCGATAGGGTAGGGGCAGGTTTATCTGTATTCAGAGACAGCAACGGGCCTATTTCTGCCGGAGGTATTACGGCGGGTGCTTCATATTTTATTCCTCTTAGCAGCGAAGGAGACCGAAAAGACCAGTTCTCATTCGGTACCAGCGTGAGTTTCTATAACATGAATTTTGATTATTCAAAGATTAATACCCAGGATGCTTCTGACCCTTTATTACAGGGAAGCGAAAGCAACATCTTCATGGCGTATGCGAACTTCGGGGCGCAGGCTACTTACAGAAACATCTTCGCAGGAGTTTCCGTAAACGATATCGCGCTTACCAATGACGAAGCGATCGTAAACGGACGTGAGCCTTCTCCGATCAAGTTTTTCTTAAACTTAGGATACGACTGGCACATTGGGGATAACATCTATTTCACACCGTCTGCATTAATCAACCTTAATACGAACTCAACCAGAACGATCGATTACAACTTAATGGCAACGTTCTTCAACGATATCAATGCCTTCTCGTTCGGGGTAAGCTACCGTTCCGTTCAGAACAGATTCGACAGCCAGCAGCTGCAAATCGCACCGGTTGTAAAAGTAAGATTCAACAAATTCATGATCGGAGCAACGTATAACTTAGGATTGTCTGATATTCAGCAATACGGAGGAAACAGCTTCATGATCGGGTTAGGATACAACTTCGACAACTTCATTAACCACAGAGGTTATAGATATTAATTGATTTAATTTAAATACATTTGAGCTCTGAATTTTTCAGGGCTTTTTTTATGATTTACATTCACATTCCCTTTTGCAAGCAGAAATGCAGCTATTGCAACTTTCATTTTTCAACATCTTTGAATTTTAAAGATGACATGGTGGCTGCGATGAAAAAGGAAATCGTTCTCAGAAAAAATGAACTGCAGAACAAAAGTTTATCTTCCTTGTATTTCGGCGGTGGAACACCATCCATCCTTTCTGCGGACGAAATAAAATCCCTGATTGATGAGGTATTGAAACATTTCAGCTTCGAAAAGGACATTGAAATAACCTTAGAAGCCAATCCCGATGATCTGAATAAAGAATTTTTAAAAGGATTATCAGATTCCCCGGTGAATCGCCTTTCCATCGGAACCCAGAGTTTCTTTGAAGCCGATTTGAAACTGATGAACCGGGCGCACACGGCCAATGAAGCGGAAGATTCCATTAAAAGGGCCCAGGATTTCGGATTTGAAAATTTAAGCATCGATCTCATTTACGGTTCGCCCACCTCCAATCTGGAAATCTGGAAAGAGAACCTGAACAAAACCATTGCCCTTGAAGTTCCGCATATTTCTTCGTATGCCTTGACGGTAGAACCTAAAACCGCTCTGGAAAACTGGATTTCGAAAGGGAAGGTGATCAGTCCGAAAGAGGAAGAGCAGAACAGAGAATTTTATTACCTGTCGGATTTCCTGAAAGATCATGGCTTTGAGCATTACGAGGTTTCCAACTTTGCGAAGCCGGGCTTTTATTCAAGACACAATTCTTCGTATTGGAAGTATAAAGAATACCTGGGAATAGGCCCTTCTGCACATTCTTACAACGGATCCGATGTCAGAAGCTGGAATATAGCCAACAATCAGCAGTATATTAAAAAACTGAATGCTCATCTTCCGGCAAAAGAAGAGGAAATTCTTTCAGCTGAAGACCAGTTTAATGAAATGATCATGATTGGCCTTCGTACCATCTGGGGAGTGGACCTTGAAAACTTAAAAGGAAAATTCAACGACAGGATCCTCGAACATTTCCAGCGGGAAATCAAACAGAAGCTTGAGGAAGAAATCCTCATCATTGAAAACAACCATCTGAAAATTCCTGAAAAGCAATGGTTTATGGCAGACGGTATTGCCTCGGATCTGTTTATGGTTTAAATTTTTTAATTGAATTTTTAGATTCATTTAAAGACAGATTTTTTGACCATCGGTTTCTTGTTAATAAAAAGTTTAATAGTAAAGTTTGCAGGGGGATCTGTATTTGTTTACTTTTATCCCATAATCTGAAAACCTAATTAAACATTAGAAACCATGAAAAAAAATATTCTAACGGTATTTTCCGTTTTGCTTTTATCTCTATCCCACGCTCAGGAATTTGAAAAGAATCAGCTTGTTATCAAAATCAAAAAAGGATTCTTCAGCAAACAGAAATTCGATGCGGCAAAAAATATCACCGGTATACAAAGCTTAGATCAGCTGAATCAAAATAATGTGATCCGAAAGATGGTTCCGATTGGAAGGATTGAAGACACTACTTCTTTGCTGCTGGAATTTAACAGCGATACAGATGTTGTTTCAGTGCTGAAAATCTATGCAGAAAACCCTGCCATCGATTTTGCGGAGCCGAATTACATAGCCCACGGCGCAGGAGTGAAGGGAGCAGATACTTTTTCCACTTTCCCCAATGACTCTTATTTCCTGTCCAGGCAATGGGGTCTCTATAATAACGGAACATTTTCTGCGTCCGGTATGACCACCGCCACCGATGCCGATGTGGATATGGAACTGGCGTGGGATGTTGAAACCGGTAATCCCAATATGATTATCGCCGTTTCGGATTCCGGGCTGAATATGTCCCATGAAGATATTGCCGCCAGAGTCTGGACCAAACCTGTTGAGATCATCGACGGTATCGACAATGACGGAAACGGACTGATCGATGATTACCGTGGCTGGGACTGGGTAAGTAATGACAACAACCCGACCGATGACCACGGTCATGGAACTAACTGTTCCGGGATCATCGGAAGTATAGCCAACAATGGAAAAGGATATGCCGGTGTTAACTGGAATAGCAAGATCATGCCGCTGAAAGTACTGAACAGTTCCAACAGTGCTACCTACGCCGCCATGGCGAACAGCCTGTACTATGCAGTTGACAACGGAGCCAAAGTAGTATCGATGTCCATCGGAGGATCCTCCACTTCTTCCCTGATAGCGAATGCCATCAGCTACATGAAAACCAATAATGTGCTGCTGGTCGCCTGTATGATGAACAACAATAATGAAGTGGCTAATTATCCTGCAGCCTATTCCACAGCGTATGATAACGTGATTGCCGTAGGATCTACCGATGCCAATGACAAAAGAACACAGCCGTTTTTCTGGAGCTCAACTTCCGGCAGCAGCTATGGGAATCACATCAATGTGGTGGCTCCCGGGAATTATATTTACGGCTTAGGCATCGATTCCAATACTTCTTATAACTCCTACTGGGGCGGAACTTCCCAAGCTACGCCTCTGGTTGCAGGAGTTGCTTCGCTGATCTTATCGAAAAAACCGACACTGACGCCTGCACAGGTGAGAAACATTCTCCAGTTGACTGCCGAAGATATGAAAGGCGTTCCCGCTGAAGATACGGCCGGCTTTGATAAATATCACGGCTGGGGAAGGATCAATGCTTATGCGGCACTGAATTCGGTGGTACTCAATACTTCGGACATTGAGAAAGAAGATCAGCTGAGAATTATCAATCCTGTTGTAAATGGTTATCTGGAAATTATTAACCGTAAAAAGCTGAAAGGGAGTACCAATATCACCATATCCGGTTTTGAAGGCAGGATGATTTATAATCAAAATCTGAATATCGTTGAGGGGAAAAATCTTATTCCTCTTCACGATATTCCTGCCGGAGGTTATATGCTTACCGTTGAAAATAAAGAATTTAGCAAGATATTCAAAATACTTGTGAAATAGTAGGGAGGCAGATAATTTAGATAATGAAATTTAAATTAATTTTGTAGTCATTAAATCAGGATTTTGAAAACTAAAAAACAGGATTATTCACACCTATCACCCAAACAGCCTATCGGGATTTTCGATAGCGGCGTGGGCGGATTAACGGTTGCCAAAGAAATCAAGCGTTTGCTACCTCATGAAGACCTTATTTATTTCGGGGATACCAAGCACCTTCCGTACGGTGAAAAATCGAGGGAAGCCATCATCGAATATTCCACCAAGATCACCAACTTCCTGTTGCAGCAGAACTGTAAGGCCATCGTTATTGCCTGCAATACGGCAACGGCCAATGCTTTGAACGAAGTGATGCATTCGGTGGAGGGGAAAGTACCGGTTATTGACGTGATCAATCCTGTGGCTGAAAAGGTGTCTTACGAGATTCACAACAATGTGGGCGTGATCGCCACGAAAGCCACGGTAAATTCCGGTTTGTATAAGAAAAGCATACGAAAGCATAATAAATGGATCAAAGTAGATGAGCTGGCCACCCCTTTGCTGGTTCCGGCCATCGAAGAAGGTTTCAAAAACCATCCGATTACCCATGCCATCATCTACAATTACCTCAGCAACAGCAAGCTGAAAAATATTGAAACGCTGATCCTGGGCTGTACCCATTATCCTTTATTAATTGATGAAATCAAGCAATATTACGGCAACCGGGTCCGCGTGATCGATTCGCCCAATATTGTCGCCAATCATCTGAAAATTATCCTGGATAAGTACAACCTTCTCAACGATCAGAATCCCCATCCCAATTACCATTTCTACCTTTCGGATCTGACGAAAAACTTTGAAAAGATCTCGAAGAAATTTTTCGGAAAAACCATCGATCTCGAATTGAAAGTTCTATAAAAGCAAAGCTGTCCCGTGAAGAGACAGCTTTTATTTTTTAATTAAATTTATGTAAATCTCTATTCTTTTGCATGCTCTTTCAGATAATCCAAGCCCTTTTGCGTAATGGAGAAATACCATTCATTTTTATCCGAATCAATCAATCTTTCCTGTTTCATTTGTCTTAACAGTTGAATAAAGTACCCTCCAAACAAAGGCTCATTTTGTCCTTTGTTTGATAAAATTTCTAAATTGTTTAATGCAATTTTTCCACTTGCTTTATTTATTAATTCCAGTGTTTTTAATATCATAATTGGATCAAGCAAAATTATTTTAGTCTTTTATTTAGAATGTTCAATTGTTACAGCATTTTAACATTTTATCATCTTCATGACAAGCTAAAATATATTATTATGTTAATCTTCTTTTACTAAATAATATTTTCCATTACTATCTTTTTTAATTTCCTGAACCTGATAGCTAAAGCGACGAATAAAAACAGGTTCACCTGTTTCATCAGAGACTGTTAGAAAATCAATTTTATCAAAAATTGAATTTAATGAAATAACCCATACATCACTTGTTAATTCTTGTGAATGTAATGTGTCATTTTTCTTATGAAAATTAATTTTGCGAACACAGGTTTCTTTATACCGTTTACCTTGAAGATCCTTCATAATCATATGGGTTTTTTCAAGAATTTTTTCTTTAGTTTGTATCATTTGTTTATTATTTTAATTTGTAAAGGTGGTAAACCATATTCATCTTTTCTTATATCATTTAGATAATCTAAACTAGCTTGCAATTCTTTTGTAGTCCATCTTTCTTTAGATTCATAAATTTTTTCCCAAACATATGTTTCTTTTTCTAATGTATCCTTTAAAAGATAGGCTTCTATTCCAATTTCATCACAATGCTGTATATGCATCATTTCATGAAAAAAAGTAAGCTCAGATGGGTTTTTCGTAAAAATTATCTGCATGGTTTCAGGATTAAAAGCACCCGCAATAATATTATTTTCACTCAAAAAATTAAAAAGTTCATCTGCCGTATTAAAGCCATCCGCCGGTTTAAAAAAAGATTTTATTTCAATAGAATCTGTTTCTAACATTAAATGTATTCCTTTTTTCGTAAGTAGCTTTCTTATTTTCTCTATTTCTACTTTATAAAGTATTTTACCTCCTAAATCATCAAAAAGTTGTACCCAATTGAACTGTTTTTCTTTACTAACCTTTTCTAATTGCCTTTCCGTCTTCCAAAAATTATCTTTCAAAAAAGCTCCTGCTTCACTGGCATCTGCCAGCGTAACCAATTTACCATTATAATAAATCTCATACAGATTATCGCCAGCTTTTTTTACTGAGATTTTTCTTTTGGCGAGTTGTTCCAGGATGTATTCTACATTAGCATCTGCACCTAAGAGAGGCTTCAGTAACTTTTTTAATAGCCCGTTTTTCTCACCAGCCAGAACCACTTCTTCAATGACGTTGCTCGGATTTCTAAGTCTGTACGCTTGAAGTTCTTCTACCAGTTTCTCCAGTTGCTTCGTAAAAATAAGATAATTTCCTTTTACATTCTTTAAATTCTTGATTGTTTCCAAAAGAGCCGGACCATGGGTGAGAATTCCTTCAATCATCACAACACTTAAAATTCCTGCTCCTATTAAAGCATATATCGTATCCCAGTTTTCCACGAACCATTTTCCGCCCGGCAAATCAGAAACCCAATTTTTTACATCTTCGTTCATTAGCGCCAGATCAATGCTTGCCAAACCGAGATCTGCAATTGCCAGTACAGAGAGATTACCTGTAAGTCCCATCGTCACAAATCCGGCGATAATGGCAAAAATATCTCCGCCAATACGGATATTCTCCATCACTTCCGCCCATTCCTCCTCATCGGCGATCGCCTTTATAAACAAAGCGGTTACCAGGCTTGCTTTTTCTTGTTCTTTATCTGTAAAATGAACTAAATTCATGGGGTGATAAAAATAACCCGGGTCCACATTTTCAGATGATGTCTGCGTCTGTTCAACTGTACTTCCTCCTTTACCGAATTCGTCCGTTTCTCTTTGTTCGATGGTTTTGGTAACTGTTTTTTTCTGTTGAAGAAAAATAGCATCCTTATAATCGAAATCCCAGTCGAAACTTACAATTCCTTTAATCGTATTAAGGGTATCATTCAATTCCAGGATATTACTTTCTATAAAATAGCCATTCCCGTTGAGAAGTGCATTTCCAGTTGTTTTCATTTTGGAACTGCTATCTCTTTGCGCGAATACATTGAGGACGGAAGCAAAAAGGATACGGTTGGATTTAGGCTGTCCCAATACTTCCGAATACCCATCCAGATTATTATAAATTTCAGCAAGCAATTTTGGGTTTTTCCAGAAATAATCGGCTGCTTCCTGAAATTTTCTAAACATTCCCATTACTTTTATTAAAAGTGAAGTTGTGTCTTTTGTCCAGCTAAACCATCCGGTATCGTCTTCTTGTGTTAATATTTTCAAATGATTTATAACGACATCGGTAGAAAGATGGACCTTCATCATAAAACCGATCGGCAAATCTCCATATACTTTATATAAGTCATCTGCTCTTGCAGAACTTTCTAAGAAGTGTGTGAATTCTCTGATAAAAAACAGTGAGGCATCATAATCTGTTTCTACATTTCCATATCCCAGATAAAGTAAAAGATTTTTATATTCTATAAAAGAAGATGTTCTCAGTTCTATGGCATCCTGCCCAGTGTCTTCAAATCGAAACGTAAGAGAATAGGTAAGCTTGTCATTTTCATCAAAAAAAACTTCCATACGCGGTCTATCTGACCCTAAATGTTGGGAAACTTTTATCTTCCCGTTTTTAAGATAAAGCTTTGCTGAAAGATTAATATGCTTCTCACCGTCCATAATATAGGTTTGTGCTACATCCTTAAAATATTCCTTGAATACATAAGACATATATTTTCCTTTACCTCCATTATAGCTTAACCTTAGATCTCCTAGTAATTGGGTAAGGTTAATATATTCATCATTTTTAATTTCGATTTTTTCCGAAGCCTGTAATCCTGAAATTCCTTGTAACGGATTTTGATTACCTTTAAATCCTTTATTCACCTCTTCGAAGGATAGGATTTTAAATCCTGATAAATTCCCGAATTCGTCTTCAAATTTTTCCATTTTATTGTTTTCATTTAGTTTTTATACTTTTCTGAAGCAAATGTAAATGCGGGTAACGACAAAACTCGTCGTATTATTTTTTTATTACAAAAAAATAAGAGCTGTCTCATTTTTGAAACAGCCCTATACTTTAAGATAAATAAAAGTTACATTTCGAGAATCACCTCTCCCCGTTCCAGTCTTTTCTTCGGTGTAACCGCAGGCTGGTTGGAGTCTTCTTCTGATCTTGTTCCGATGGTGACGGCAAAAAGGGTTTGGTATTTATCATTGCTGATGATCTCATCGTATTTGTCGTTTTCGATACCTTCCATCGGGGTGGAATCCAGTCCCATTTCGGCACACGCGGAAAGCAGTACGCCCAGAGACAGGTAGACCTGATGGGCCATCCAGGATTTTATAAAGGCTTCTCCTCTGGATTTTACAAAGTTTTTATAATAATTGACGGAACCTTCCGGCAGATACCCTTCGATTTGTTTTTCAAAATCTTCCGGTTTTTTCAGCACCTGGAAGACGATCAGCAGGTTACTGTTGTCGATTTTTTCTTTGTTCCAGTAGGAAGCATCGGCCAGCTTTTCCCGGTTTTCCGAAGATTCCTTCACAAAGACAAAATTCCACGGCTGGCTGTTGATGGAGGATGGGCTCAGCTGTAAAATATCTTTCAGCTGCTGAACGGTTTCTTCGCTGAGGGTTCCTTTCGGATTATACTTTTTGACCGTATATCTCGATTTCATTTTTTCTAAAAAGCTCATAATTATTTAACTATATTTTTTATAGTTGCAAAACTATTGTAAGTTTTATACATTTGCAATAACGGTAAAAAATGATAGTATAAAAATGTATACGATAGACGATAAAACATATCCCTGCTGTACAAGTGTCACCATGAAATTCATCGGAGGAAAGTGGAAGGCGGTGATTCTTGTTCACCTTATGGACGGGGCAAAACGGTACAACGAGCTCAGAAAGCTGATTCCTACCATTACGGAACGGACGCTGAGCCTGCAGCTGAAACAGCTGGAAGAAGACCACGTAATTAACCGGAAAGTGTATACGGAAAAACCGCCGCTGATGGTGGAATACACCCTCACCGATTTCGGGAAAACTCTTGCTCCGGTGATCCGGGAGATTACCAAATGGGGAATTGAAGCGGCACAGACCTCAAAAAAAATAATCAGGAAAACGTCCTGATTATTCTTCGGTTGTAATAGTTATATCTTCTTCCTTATTCGGTCTGAAAAAACTGAAGCTTACGTTTCCGTATTTCCGGGTATCCATAAGGTTGGGATGATCAAACTTCATCCGGCTCTGGTGCTCAACGATCAGAACGCCGTTTTCTTTGAGGTATTTATTGTTTAACACCAAAGAAATAATTTCCTGGTATTTCTTCTCTTCCATTTCAAATGGAGCATCGGAAAATACAATCTCAAAAGATTTTTTGTTCCTGAATTTCTTCAGCCAGTCGAATACATCACCCCGCTGAACATTCACCTGAAGGCTGAATCCCAGTTCTGAAGCGGTCGTATTAAGGAAAGAAGTGTGTTTCGGGTTCATTTCTACGGAAGTAACATCCCCGCAGCCCCTTGAGGCAAATTCAAAACTGATGGAACCGATTCCCGCAAACAGGTCCAGTACGGAAACCGACTGCATATCGTACGTGTTTTCCAGGATGCTGAACAGCGCTTCCTTGGCAAAATCCGTGGTTGGCCTTACATCAAAGTTTTTCGGGGCGGCTATTTTTTTGGCTTTCCATTTGCCTGAAATGATTCTGTACATAGTGGTTGGATTATAGGGTGTTGAAGGAGCCAGCAGATACTTTCTGCCATCAGGTCATCAGAACCTAATTTAATATAAAATTTCTGGTAGGGATATTATCAAATACGATTTTCAGGTGCTTAACGAATTTCTGAAGTTCCGAAATGAAGGTTTCGTTTTCCGTGGTTTCCCCGTAGGCAAAAAAGTGGGTTTCATTGATCCCGAAACCGATTTTGCTCAAGGTGAACATCACGAAATAAAGAAAATCGACTTCCGAATTTACATCCAGGTTGTTGTATAAGATAATTTTTTTGTTGTCGATGGCGAAAAACTCACATTGATTATGATACAGGTTAATGTGGATTTCCTTGTTGTTTTTATAATGAATACTGTTTAAAAACTTTTCACCGGAGAAATTGAACTGTACCGGTACCGCCAGCTCTTTGATCTTTTTATAGAATTCCTTCGGAAAAGTATAATAGAACTGGATTCTGAATTTTTCATTGATGGAAAGCATCAGCTCTTCCTTTTCCTTATCTGTTGGCGCATTGAAGGCGATCAGGTCGAATCCCGCTTCATGCTCCGAGAAACCTTCCGGCATCAGGGTGAAGTGGTTCAGGGCGGAAATCACATGGATTTCGTCAAACCGCTGTTTCAACAGGACCTGATCCAGGGTGTCCCGAATAAAATGCTCCGGGGAATCCTCATCCGTAAAATAAGACTTCTCTTCCACAATGCTTTTATTCCTGGCAATCTGGTAGATGAGTCCGTCTTTGATAAAAAGTAAATTAAGTATATTCATAATTTGATTCCTGCAAATTTAGTGAAATTCTACCATTACCGCACCCGATTGATGATGAAGTATTTCCTTGTTGTAAAAATCGAGTCCGGTCTGGCTTTCCAGGATATCATGCACGATCCTCTGCAAAACCCCGTCGCCGATTCCGTGTACGATTTCGAGCCTTTTCAGGTGGTGCCTCCGGCAGAAATTAAGGGTTTCCACCAGTTTTTCCTTCTGGATAAACAGCCTTTCAAAACTATCATAATCATTCGGGTTTTTTACCAGATTATGAAAATGAAGGTCCAGGATCATCGGGGTTTTCTGATGGCCTTTTGACGTAACTTTCTTTGGCTCTGCTTTTCGGACGACTTTAATATTTTCATAAAAGTCTGAAATCTTTGGGACCAGCTTCTCCTTCGGATATTGGTAGGTAAATCCGTATTCGTCTTTAAAGACCACGATGTCTCCTTTCACCGAAGTAATCACCCCGCTCAAATCTTCGTCTACCACAGAAACATGATCACCGATTTTCATAATTTTAATCTTCAGACAACTAATTTTAAACCTTAAACCTTAAACCTTGAATCTCAAAATTTCGGACCCAGCTCAATCACTTCCAGGTCTTTTATTTCCGTACCATCAATAACAAACCGCATCATCGTCCGCATCTTGTGCCATCCCTGTTTGCCACAGGCCCCGGGATTCAGATGCAGCAAATTGTTTTTCTGGTCAAACATCACCTTCAGAATATGGGAATGCCCTGAAATGAACAATTTCGGTGCCTTTTTCGTAATTTCCTGTCTGGCCAGTTGCGTATATTTCCCGGGATAGCCGCCGATGTGGATCATTAGGATTTCAACGTCTTCACAGGTAAAACGGTTTACTTCCGGAAATTCCGAACGGATCTTCGCATTGTCGATATTTCCGTACACGCCTTTCAGCGGTTTGATTTTTTCCAGCTGCTCAATCACCTCCATACTTCCGAAATCACCGCCGTGCCAAATCTCATCAGCCTGGCCGGCGTATTCTAAAATACGGTCGTCGATATAGGAATGGGAATCGGAAAGGAGAAGTATTTTGGTCATTTTTCTGCAGTTTTTATTGCTTTTTGATAAATCTTTTTGATACTGTTCTTTTCCTCTTTATCACAGATATCTTTTATTTGTAAAAGCAGCTTGTTTTTTTAGGTTATCATTGATATTTAAAATCTTAGATAATGCAAAAGCGGCACTCCATCGTACAACAGTCCCTTCATAAGTAGTATTTTCAATAAGTTTTGTTATAGGATCGTTAAGGTTTTCCGGAAAATTCTTCGCTGTATTTCCTATAACTTTAGCACTTTCCCACTTTATTCTTGGAGCATCTGCAGATAGATTTTCTGTAATAAAATCAAAAGTTTCCTGATCAAGGAGATCATGTTTCACCTGAGTAGAAAACTCCAGTGCTTCAATGCAACTTGCTTTTACAGGATCTTTTGACAATGATGCGAAATCAAGAAGCTCTCTTAAAGAAATTTCTCCATTAAGGACAGTATTAGAAAGTATTTCAATTTTTTCTTTATTCTTTATGGATTTGTCTTGGAAAAATTCATTTAAATTCATAACTATATTTGAAAATTTTTCAAATATACTACATTTATTAGTTTACAGAATTTCTATACTTTTGTATAAATCTTACTATAATGAAGCAGAAACTTTCTTTTTTCCTTCTTTTACTTGCTGTCGGTATTGCGAATGCACAGGTGGAAGAGAAAAAACTTGATGAACTTGTACAAAATACCCTGAAAACGTTCGATGTGCCGGGAATGTCAGTCGGAATTATCAAAGATGGTAAAGTAATTTACTCAAAAGGATTCGGGGTACGTTCTTTAACCACCGGACAGCCGATGGATGACAATACACTGGTCGGAATCGCATCAAACTCCAAAGGATTTACCTGTACTGCGCTGGCTATCCTGGCAGACGAAGGAAAGCTGAGCTGGGACGACAAGGTTTCCCAATACATCCCTGAATTCCAGATGTATGATTCGTACGTTTCCCAGAATGTAACGATTAAAGACCTGGTTACCCACCGTGCAGGTTTGGGACTCGGACAGGGCGACCTGATGTTTTTCCCGGAAGGCGGAAGCTTAACCGTTAATGATATCGTTCACAATGTAAGATATTTAAAGCCTGAAAATCCTTTCAGAACAACTTTGGACTACAACAATATCATGTTTATCGTAGCGGGTGAAGTGATCCACCGGATTTCCGGGTTAAGCTGGGCAGAGTTTATCGAACAGAGGATCATGAAGCCAGTCGGGATGACGTCCAGCTATGGAAGTTATAACCGGGCTAAAGCCGTAGCCAATAAGATCGATGCCCATGCTCCGGTGGATGGAAAAGCCATCGCCGTGCCCCACGACTGGAATGAAACGGGCAATGCTGCAGGCGGAATCATGAGCAATATCAAGGACATGACCACCTGGGCCGAATTCCTGCTGAATAATTTTACCACCAAAGATGGGAAAAAATTAGTTTCGGATAAAAATGCACAGCAGCTTTGGAGCCTGCAGATCCCAAGTGCAGTGGCAGCTAAAAATCCGTATGATACGAATTTCTACGGCTACGGAATGGGATGGTTCTTAAGTGATGTCAAAGGCCACAAACAGATCCAGCACACGGGTGGGCTGATCGGAACCGTAACGCAGTTTACGCTGATTCCTGATATGAAACTGGGGATTGTCGTTTTAACCAACCAGCAGTCCGGAGCGGCTTTCAATACCATCACCAATACCGTAAAAGATTCTTATCTAGGCATAGCAGACCGCAACTGGCTGAAAACATACGGTGACCGGGTAAAAAAAACAGAAGAGATTTTCGACAGGCAGAAGAAAGAAGCTTATGCAAAATCCGAAGCCTTCAGGAAAGATAAAAACATTCAGCCGAAAGCGGAGCAATTCGCCGGAACGTATACCGACAAATGGTTTGGGGATGTAGAAATTGTACAGCAGGGAAATACCTGCAGAATCGCATGCAAAAATTCTCCGAGATTAAAAGGGGAGCTGCTGCCGTATTCCAACAATTCATTTATCATTAAATGGGATGATCGCAGCTATGATGCGGATGCTTACTTGATCTTTGATTATGACGAAACCGGAAAAGCGCAATCTGCCAGATTAAAACCTGTTTCCGATGTTACCGATTTCAGCTTTGATTTCGATGATCTGGATCTGAGAAGAAAATAATTTCAAAATATTCAATAGAAACGGGCTTCGGTCCGTTTTTTTGTTTTCAGCAGTTTACCAGAGTAAAAGTAATCAGAAGCTTGAAACAGTGTTATACTATCATTTTAATATTAAAGACTTCTGTTATTAATGTTGACAGAGAAAACTTCCAGCATCCATCACCCGGCTCCCGGCCTCAGCATAAATAGGTACTAAATTTTCCCCGGCTCGTAAAAGAACAGCAGTTTCTTTTTCGCACCGTCGAATTCAGACCACGAATTGCAGTCGATTTCAAAGCCAGCTACGCCGCAGGTCGGGAAGTGAAAGATATTTTGGGAAATGGAATTCGCAAAGTTGGAGATCCCGTTGTTGTGCGAGAAAAAGGCTACCGACTTGTGGCTGTCGTCCAGGTTGTAAATTACCGATTCAAAATTGCTTTCCAGCGGATTGTAAAGTTTCTCATCCGTACCCATGTCGATATCATAAGATTGTTTGAAGATTTTGCACGTATTCAGGGCACGGACAGCGGGGCTCGATACGAAATAATCGATCGCTACGTTATGGGTCTTCATAAAGCGGGACATCTGTATGGCTTCCTCCAACCCCTTGTCTGCCAGGGGTCTGTTAAAATCGTCCGTTTCTTCCGGCCAGTCGCTTTTCGCATGTCTTACGAGAATGAGTTGCTTCATAATTTCGTTTTGAAGATTAAATTTATAAAAAAATTAGCGTATCAGAACATAATTTGTAAAAAAAGCATCCGATTTGTATGGAATTTCTATTGCTAATTGCAATTCAGTCAACTGTTTGCTGTAGTAATGAATGGTCAGGAAGGCTAGAAAAGGCGTCCCGAAACCAGATAAGGGAATAAAAAACAGCTTTTGGAATAAAATCATTAAAATTTACTAAATTTGCAAACCTATGGGACAGATCTTGGCGATAGACTACGGAAAAGCCCGCTGCGGCATTGCGGCAACGGATGATATGCAGATTATTGCAAGCGGTCTGGAGACGGTACAGACCTCATCCCTCATCGCCTTCCTGAAGAAATATTTCAGCGAAAACCGTGTGGATGGAGTAGTTGTAGGGCTTCCTGTAGACCTGAAGGGAAATGTTTCCGAAGTGGAAACGGATATCCTGAAGTTCATCGGGATTTTCAGGAAAGAATTTCCGGAGGTGGAAGTTCACCGTTTCGATGAAAGGTTTACGTCCAAAATGGCTTCGTTTTTTATTTCCCAGAGCGGGAAAAGCAAAAAACAGAGACAGGAAAAGGGATTAATAGATAAAGTGAGTGCAACCATCATATTGCAGAATTTTTTAGAACAAAGAACAAGATGATTTTACCGATAAGAGCTTTTGGGGACCCGGTTTTAAGAAAAGTGGCAAAGGATATAGACAAAGATTATCCCGGGCTGCAGGAGTTGATAGGGAATATGTTTGAGACGATGTACAGCGCCAACGGAATCGGTCTGGCGGCACCGCAGATCGGTCTGGACATCCGCCTTTTCGTAATCGACGTAAGCCCGCTGGCGGAGGACGAAGATTATGAGGATATTCAGGATGAGCTTGCCGAATTCAAAAAAGTATTCATCAATGCAAAAATCCTTGAAGAATCCGGCGAAGAATGGAAATTCAATGAAGGATGCCTTTCGATTCCGGATGTACGCGAGGACGTAAAAAGAAAGGAGACGATCGTTATTGAATATTATGACGAAAATTTTGTAAAACATACAGAAACTTTTTCCGATATTAGGGCCCGCGTAATCCAGCATGAGTACGACCACATTGAAGGGATCCTGTTCACCGACCATTTAAGCGCTTTGAAAAAGAAGCTCGTTAAAGGAAAGCTGACCAAAATTACCCAGGGTGACGTAAGCATCGGTTACAAAATGAGATTTCCGAAATAAGTAGAATAATAAAATTAAAATAAAAACGCAGAACGTTCTTCCACCAAGCCCGGCGAAGTGCAGGAGCCGATCGCAGAATTAAAAAAAATAAAATTATGCTGTTAGAAAAAATAATTTCAATTTCCGGAAAACCGGGACTTTTCAAATTAGTTTCCCAATTAAAAAACGGATTTATTATTGAAGATGTTACGACCAAGAAAAAAGTAAGCATTGGCAATTCAAGCCAGGTGAGCTTATTGGATAACATCGCCATGTTTACATTCGATAAGGAAGTTCCATTGTTTGAAGTTTTTGAAAATATTGCTAAAAACTACGATTACAAAGAGGCGATTCACCATAAAGCAAATGAGGCTGAGCTTAAAGAATTTATGATCGCTTCTCTTCCGGATTATGATACGGGAAGGGTATATGCTTCCGATATCAAAAAACTGGCGCAGTGGTACAACATTCTTCAGAAAGCAGGATACATCACGCCGGAAAGCTTCGTAAAGGCAGAACCTGAAACCCTAGACGGTGAACCGGCTCAGACGGAAGACCTGAATGTAGAAAAGGAAGCGCCTAAGAAAGCCCCAAAAGCTGAAAAGCCTGCCGCTCCGAAAGTAAAAGCCACTTCCGCAGCCAAAGCCGCTCCGAAAAGCACGCACAGAAAACAGGGATAATTCCTTGATTTTAATTTAAGATATGGAACCTCATCAGATTTGATGGGGTTTTTTGCTTTTGGGAACGTTCGTGATATTGCGGTTCTATGATCTTCTTTAGACAAACTTACTTATTCTTAGTAAATCAAATGTAAACAGTCTTCATTAAAAGTCTGTTTTTATTTGCTCTAAGCATAATACGACGGTTTTATGAAATTTTTAACGTGGTTGGATCTAATCACTTTATTTTTAAATATAACTTTTCAAAACATTGTATCAGTAAACAAAGTTTAATTAATTTACAAAGTGTGAGTTTAATGTAAGAAATATGAAAATAGGATATGTCCGTGTTTCAACCAGAGACCAAAACTTAGATTTACAGATTGAAGCTCTTGAAAAAGCAGGCTGCGAAAAAATTTACAAGGAGAAAATTTCAGGTACGACAAAAAATCTTCCGGAGCTCGATAAGATGATCGAACAGTTTCAGAAAGGTTATGAACTTTATGTTTGGCGATTGGACCGATTAGGAAGAAGCGTAAAAAATATTATTGATCTTGTTTTAAGTTTAAGTGATAAAGGGATTATAATAAAAGGTTTTACCGATGGAGTAGATACTGCTACTGCAAATGGCCGGTTCTTCTTAAATCTGATAGCATCGCCTGCTGAATACGAACGAGAGCTGATCCGGGAGAGAACCAATACAGGTTTACAATCTGCCAGGGCAAGAGGAAGGTTAGGAGGCAGGCCGAAAGGTTATACTAAAGAAACTATTTCTAAACTTTTACTTTTACGTAATATATATATAAGGATATAACAAAACGTCCGGAAGAAATTTATAAATCACCTGGATTAAGTAGGGCAACATTTTATAGATATGCTAAAATTCTGGATCATCATACGGATGAAGAAATAAAAAAAATGTCAAATAAAAATAATTTTAATTTTTAACTTACACTGAATTATTGCATTAGCTTTACAACTCTAAAAATTTTATGCCAGAAAATTAAAATTTTTGAATTAGCGGTAAATAAAATATAACTATGATAAAACAGATTTAATTAGTGGCATTTGTTGTTGCATCTTTTTTAGGTAAAGCGCAAGAAACAAATATTCAAAAAAATGTTGAAAAAAATATTACAGGTGGACAAATTGGTTTATTCGGATTGGATTTGTATAACGAAACAAAAATTGCAGATAAGACTACTTTGCGAGTCGAAGCAAGTCTCTTTCCTGCAATTTGGGGCGGAGATTTGTATGCAAAAACGGGTTTTGCGTTTTATCCATCGTTAACACTACAGCCAAAATATTATTACAACATATCTAAACGTGCTGAAAACGGAAAGAATATAAAAAATAATTCAGCAAATTATATAGGATTGCAAATTCGTTATATACCGGATTGGTTTATTATTTCAAATACTAATAATCTGAATCTTACCAATCAGTTGAATATTATTCCTACTTATGGATTCAGAAGGAATTTTGCAGGAAACTTTAATTATGAATTCAAAGCGGGCTTAGGATATGCTGCGGCATTTGAAAATGGCAACACGGTTGCAGAAGCCGTATTTGATCTTAGCTTCAAAATTGGATATGATTTTTAATCTAATTTCTATTTATTCCAAAATTTGATAAAAGAACTAATTTAAACTTTTTACTGGCGGACTCATCAAATAAATGCACCAAAAAGATGTTGGTGCATTTATTTGTTCAATCTGCATTTTCTAGATCACTAGTAACAATTTCCATTACAGCTGGTAGCATTCTGAAAATCAGAAGCAGTTATTTTGTATATTTCATTGATCTCATTATTAAATTCATGATTAAAAATATTCCTGGAATTATTGCAAAGAACACCGTTAAAACCGCAGATTTCATAAGTAATCTTTTTTGAATTATTGAAAACAATATCAATTTTGCTTGGATATTTCAGGAAATCATTAAAACTAAAACCATCATAAGGTGCCAAATCTTTGAACTCTTTTGAAACACTTTTAGAATCCTCAATAGTAATTTTTTCAGACAAAACCATTGCTTCAACCCCTGATGAATTTGAAGTATAGGGAATGATTTCTACTTTTGCTCCGGAATTATTTTGAATGCTGTAATTATATATAACAGGCTGATCGTCACAGTGGTCACACCCACTGCAACTGCTTAATAGTAAAATAAAAAAACACGCGACTACTTTTTTTATTGATAAATTAATCATTTGATATAGGAATTTATAGGTTAATTAACTTGTATAAAACATTTCCTTTGGTAAGATTTGCCGAGATATTGTTGTTTGCACAGCCTTTCAATACCATAGAATTAGCTCCTGAGACCGGACAACTTTGAAGAAGGTCTTGCTTTTTTATTATTTTGTAATGAAAAATTTTCACCAAAACAAATTGAAAAATCGCCTGTTTCCTGAGGAATTAGTTTTATTTCGTAACGAAATAATTTTGACGTCATATCTTCCGTTGCCGAAACATATAGATGAGAATTAGGACAGTTTACATAATTATCAATCTGGAAATTTTTAGATATAATTTTAAACTTGTTCAGAGCATATTGTAGGTTATAAGAAGCTTGGCCCTGTATTAACTTAGATACAGAGATCATAAACAAGGGATTCCCTTTAAGTTTTACCGAATCCTTTGAAACCAGGTTTAGTCCGTTTACCGATACATGCCCTCGAATCGTTATTGTATCACCGATATGGTATATTTTTGAATTATCTAAACTCACTTTTATTTTATTTGGAATTTCCTCGATTCCATTATTAAAACCTGAGCAGTCCGTAGACATCAGAAGATGAAGAGTTAAGATAAAAGCAAAAACAGAATAATTTTTTTTCATTTTTTTTGCTAAAAATACTTTAAAAATTCATGATTTGAAATTCTTTTTTTATAATAACTAAAAATCAGTTAATGTTCTAAAAAATATCTCACAAAATAATGATGGAATATTCCTTTATGCAAACGTGATAGATAATAAAATTCTACTATGAATAAATTAATAATTGTAGGTAATGGCTTTGATTTAGCCCATGGTTTAGATACTAAATATTCAGATATGATTGATTTTTTTTGGAATCTCTCTTAACCGAATGTAATCAGATTAACAAAAATTATGAGGTTAATAGTACAATAATAAATAAAAGAGATAAATTACCAACTTCTTATGCTAATGATATTTATTCATTGGAGCTAAAAAGAAATTTATTTCCTGGACCTTATTATCTCTAAAAGAAACCATAATCTATTGAATTATGAATAAAGAATTAGTAATTAAATATTTAAACCGTTTTAGGCAACTTCTAGAGGAAGATAAGGCAACATGTTTAGAGATGAAAAAGAAATTCGACGCTGAATTATCGCAGCTTGATAATCTTCGTGTAGATTTAGATAATATTATAGAATCTCATACAAAGAATATTAAGGAATTGGAGGAAATAGTTTTAGCGATTGGATTATCCTAACTTTTTAAAGATATTGAAGTATCTAATATACAAGTTTGGTAAAACAAGCAATTAAATCTCACAAAACGATGACAGTAGTATTAAAAAAAGACGATAAAGTAAAATCTATAATTGATGTATTGCCTGATGATTATACTTTTAATGATCAATGTAATAAAATTATTGCTTCAGTTGTTTTAATTTAGTGAACCACTAAACTATTAAAATGAGAAGGCTGTTTAAAACCGTTGAGATTGGATTATTGTTATTTGCAGTTTCATTTTCCAAACAAATGATTGCTCAAAACACCACAGACAGTATTGATTTATTCATCAAACAAAAAATGGTACAGTCGAACATTCCTGGTCTTCAGTTGGCAATTATACGGAATGGAAAAATTGATAAACTTAAAAACTACGGCTTTGCGAGCCTGGAACACTTCCGGTCTCCCCAATAATATAGACGAAAAGGAACAGGTATTGGGGGATGGTGATGAAAATCGCAACTGGGAAATGGTTAGGAATTACCAATGGAATTTAGTCCCGGAGACAAATTCAGTTACAATCAGACAGGATATTATATTTTAGGAAAGGTCATAACCAAACTCAGCGGCAAGCATTTCACAAAGTTCAGTGAAGAAAATCAATTCAGGCCCTGCGGTATGGTCTCCACCCGTTTTGGCGATTCGAACGATGTCATTCCAAATAATTCAAACTCATATTCCACCATTTACAATGAGGGAGGAAAGTGGATTAATGACGGTAAGCTGCATAATGCCTATGCCACTTTTCCTCTGTTTTTCAGAACTGCAACCGGGATTATTTCGACATCCGAGGATCTGGCCAAATGGCTTATTGCACTTCAAAGCAAAAGACTGTTGAAAAAACAGTCAAGCCTGGATCAGATGTTTGCTACAGCCAGACTGAATAACGGAAATATCGGAGGATTCAATAAATTGACCAATGGTTATGCCCTGGGCTGGCCGACAGTGGTCAGAGAAGAGCACCCTGCATTGGCACTCGTTGGCGGAATGCGCTCCGCACTGTTTGTCTATCCTCAGGACAATTTATCGGTAATCGTGTTAACCAATCTTCAGGGCTCAAATCCCGAATAGTTCATTGATGAAATTGCCGGTTTCTATATTCCGGATATGAAAGTAAAAAACGGCTTCGGACTAAGTAAGAATCTGAAGTTCCTTCGCCAGCAGCTGTTAAAGAATGATTTTAAAGATGCCAATAAAATTTTCAATAAAATCAGTAAAAACGATAAAAACTTTAGTCTGACCGAGGATGAAGTCAATTCCTGGGGATATCAGCTTATAGAACAAGGCAAAAAAAATGAAGCAATGGAAATTTTTAAATTGAATACCCTGTTGTTTCCTAAAAGTTCCAATGTCTACGACAGCTATGGGGAAATACTGGAAACACTTGGAAATCGTAAGGAAGCCATCATTAACTACAGAAAATCGTTAGAGCTGAATCCTGATAATACCAATGCTGCCAATTATTTGAAAGATAAAAAATGAGAATGTATCAGTAAACACATTATAAAACTTAAGCCTATATGAAAAAAACGCTATTAATGTTCACTTTAATCTGTACATCAGGCTATTTTGCGCAGACCGGTTCCATAAAATTTCCTACCGACAATAAATTAAAAACAGCATTGGATTCCCTGGTAGATCGATCGGTTTCTGCGTTTATGCAGAATAATTCGAGAGTCGGCATTTCAGTAGGTGTCATAAAAAATGGGAAGAAGTTTATCTATAATTAAGGCTCGACTCAAAGAGATAAGCAGGATCTTCCGACAGAACATACCATATACGAACTAGCTTCCATTACAAAGACATTCGGTGCTACGCTACTGGCAAAGGCCGTTCTTGATAAGAAGGTAAACCTGAATGATGATATTAGAAAATATCTGAAGGACGACTATCCTAATTTGGAATATGATGGAAAACCGATCACGCTGCTCAATCTGGCAAATCTCACATCCGGACTACCCAATTGGATGTCTGATAAGGATCTATTTGGAAAGGCAGACCCGGACAGTATACCCTACATTTTAGATTCTGTCCATACGATATATAGCAGACAGGATCTTTACCGGGATCTTCATCAGGTGAAATTAAAAGGGCAGCCGGGAAGCATGTCGAAGCATTGCAATACTGCAGCACAGTTGCTGGGATATATAATGGAGGGTGTTTACAATGACAATTATGAAAATCTTCTGAAAAAATATTTTGCAAAGCCATTAAAGATGAAAAATACCTGTCTGCTGAAATCAGGAGAAGTCCCATTAAAAATGGCAAAGGGCTACGATGGCAAAGGGCGAATAATGCCGGTGATCGATTGGGAAGACCTTAGAGTAGCAGCCAGCATCGCATCCTCCACTTCAGATATGTTGAAATATATGGCTTTCCAATTGAATGAAAAAGATCCTGTTGTATCACTGAGTCATCAGCCTACTTTTGGTAAGATTGAGGATGGTGCCGTTGCACTGAACTGGAAAGTAAAAATAACAGAAGATGGCAGGAGAAGTATTTCCCATACCGGAGGGAGTTTGGGATTTAGCAGCTACATGATATTTTATCCCGAAGAGCATTCCGGTATTGTCTTGTTATCCAATGAAGCAGATCAGGAAACTCAAAAGGAACTTATTATTCTCGCAGATAAAATCATGAAGCAAAATAGCTTACAATAAAGCATGTTTTACCAATTAAAACCTGGATATTTACTCGCACAGTATAATATGGAATACACTGTTATGCAACACATGTTTCAAAAGGTAATGACTCACTAACCAAGTCTGATTCAAATAAAATTGGATATAATTTAAAACCAGAATGGATTGGTATTTGTTTTGTTAACCTATTTCTATATATTATATAATCCCACATGAAAATGTTTTTTAAAGGAATAATATTTTTTATCCTGTTAGTAATCACATTTAGTTGTGAATCCGTGAAAAATACTCAAATAAATTCTTCTGATAAAAACAAGAAAATCGAAAAAGGATCTAAAAGTCTGATTATTTATTATAATAATAAAATTAGCAAAACTGATCTAGTCAGCAGGGCAAATGCTTATGGTGCAGATGTTTTTTATCAATATGAAAATATAAATGCTATTGCTGTTAGCATTCCGGATAATAAAACGATATCAGATGCTGAAAATTTTTTTTCATCAATCAAAGGTGTAGTTCAAGTGTCAAGGGATGGTAGTTATCAAATCAGTAAACCGCAATGATCACGTTCATTTATTTTATCTGATCACGAAATTGCATTTTACTGATACAAGAAATAATTAAAAATATTGTTATAATCAAAGTTGTATTAAATATAATATAGATCAATGTCTAGCAGACCAGAGTTCAATATTTTTGACATTTCCTGGAAATTTGATCAGAAATTACCGGAATATTTATCAGATTTAGTGAAAAGCGACACTCTCCCATAAAGTGTGTAAGTTAAAAAGTTAGATCTTGCTTTTATAACTATATTCTAAATGGAATTTCATTAAAAAGGAATACCATTAGTTTGGTATCTGGTTTTAAATTCTATCCCCAATTTTTTTAAATCGTCTCCTGCACATTCCAACATATAATCTGATTTAAAAATCTCAATCTCATAAGACCCTTAATTTCCTCCCTTATATATCGACCGTAAAACAAGTGAGTGAAATCTTAATAAACTGAGTTCGATTATAAACAAATCAATTACCCTTGCTTTCATAATCGAACTCAGGCTGATGGACATAATCAGTCGAAAATTCACTATATTTAAAGAAAAGTATTGCATTATGGCTGATAAAACGATTAAAATTACAGATCTTAAAAAAAATATGGTTTTAAGTTGTTTTACCAAATATTTTGATGAGGTTTGGAAGAACAAAGTATTTTTGCTTATCAACAATAGACTTGAAAAAAATGAAATAGCTTTTTTAAGTAGATATAGATTCGAGGATTCTATTGGAGCAGATCTTTCGCAAGATTATGCAGAGGTTAAAACTTATGAAAATACCTATTTCTATTATTTTAAATCTAAAATTGATGAAAAAGGATTAAAATTACTAATCGAGGATGAAGAATTTTATTTAGGTAACATTATTTTATTAGTCAATTCTAATAGAAACGATATTATAAAATATGCAATAAGTTATGAGAGTGAGTTAATTTTTGCTGATATTGAGATATTTAAAATGGATAATGATGGATTAACTTTTCATTGGTATAATCCACCCGCAATTTAGAATTTAAAAAATGAACATTTACAAAATTGTTAACGACGTATAGAGCTGTCATAAAAGTCGACTTGGCTGATGATAGCTGTTTGAACCAGATATTTGTATCAATGAAGTCTTAAGACTTTTCTAGAAGATTTAAAAGGATTTATTTAATATTAAAATATCAGATTTGAAATAGTAGTATCGGTCGCTTTAATTTTTTTGAAAATACTAAATCCTTACAAACAAAAAACAAATGAGGTATTATAAATTGTCAATAGATACCAATAATAATAGCGAAATCTACAATATGATAACAAAAATATTGGAGCTTCAGCCTACAGAAAATAAAAGGAATAAAATATCCGGCAAGAGATGCTATACATGGAATTATGTTGTAATAGAAACTGATCGTGATCCTTATTTTGATTTTATAAATAATTTTCTTGATATTTTAGAACCAAAGTTTGATACTTTAGAAGGAATTGGGATAACAAGAGATAAAATTATTTTATGGATGCTTTATGAATATAAACAGCAATGCGGAATTGAATTCAATCCAGAAGAAATGCTGAGATTAGGGAATAGTGGAATTCATCTAAATATTGATTGCTGGCAAAACGACTAAATGAATGTCCTGCAACGTGATTAAGTATTTTATGGCAGGCCTATAAATATTTCTTTGGAATCATCCATAATAATAAAGAGGCTACAAAGAGGATCATAATAAAATATATGGAACGGCTTTGTAAATTGTTGGAGAAAACAATGTCTTTTTCACTATTGTAATAAAAATCCTCACTGTTTATGCTTCCTATTTTTAAATCTGGATTTGGCAGGGTAACACCATTATAAATGTGATTATTATATTTCACTTTACAGGAAGACCTTCCTCTTCCACCAAATGTATCCAAAATCTGAACGGTTACCGGTTTCTGATTTTTCATAATTGCTTGTTTTCTATATAAGTCTTTATAACCCGAAATAGTAAGATATAGCAGTATTGCATTAAAAATCAAGAGTATAATCGTCTTAAAATTTAAAATTTTATAATTCATTTTATTTTCACCCATTCTTTTGACAGATATTCAAAAATTTCAGTATAATCATTTATACCATTTAAGATAATTTTAAAATTTTGACTTATTTCATCTACCATTGATTTTAGTAGTCAAATTTTTTCCAGTTATTAAATTTATAATTTTTTTTATGTAGTTAAATCGTTTGATCGTATTACAGAAACCTTATATAAAATCCTGACTCGCCACATTGAATTTTAATCCTTAATTTAAATAATTGAAAATGAATTAAATCCGATTAGATTGCGTTGGATTAGTATGATAGCTGAAAATGGAATATTGTTTTTCAGTCGCAAATACAGACAGGCTTCATTTATGTGAAACCTGCTTTTTTCGAAGATATTCTTAAATCTTTATTTCTTTTTATTCGTCTGCGTACTGGCGGGAATTGCATTATTATCCGCAATATTTACCAGTGTGACGTATTTTTCTTTAAGGCGTTCATGAAGCCAGCTTTTAAGTTTAATGCCGTCAATATTATTTCCGGAATACATAAAGGTAAACTGTAGCCGGGCACTGTCTGTTTCAGGGTATTCTTCTGTTTTGCCATAAGAGATATTACGCATTTCAGGATAAAGAATTTTTATTTCTTTCAGGAATGATGAATCTGAAATCCTGTAGGTATCGAGTTGCCGGCGCAGGTTTGAGATGGTAACATCCTTTTCTGAAACATTGGTATCGAACTTATTAATTTCATTTAAGATCTGGGATTTGATATCGGTGTCGTCCTGGCGGATGTTCAGCTTGGTGTTGACCAGGCCATTATCGGCCAGCATTTTATTATATGAAGCAATCTGTTCCTTATTGAAAGTCTTATTTAAGAAGGCTATATCAATGGTTTTCGGATTGGCATTGTATGCTATTTTTTTATAGATGACGGTATACCCATTGTTTTCAAATTCCTTCTGAATAAACTGTTCAGCAGTCTTGGTAAATTTCTTTTCATTAAAAAGATTATAGGCGAGGTAAAAGCTTGGGACAATAATGACCAGAATAAGGACCGAAATCCCGTAACGGATTCGCTTTTCATATTTATTGTCAATAATCGAGGAAGGATATTTCAGGAATTTCACAA
Organism: Chryseobacterium sp. sg2396; assembly: GCF_042610505.1. Taxonomy (NCBI): domain Bacteria; kingdom Pseudomonadati; phylum Bacteroidota; class Flavobacteriia; order Flavobacteriales; family Weeksellaceae; genus Chryseobacterium; species Chryseobacterium sp. sg2396. Next base: position 66,468 of record NZ_JBHGAQ010000016.1, read on the forward strand.
CAAAAAAAGTCGCGATGCAGATGAAAAAACAATTGATGGTATAAAGGTAAAGGCACCGAAAAAAAATGAAAAATTGGATGTTGCCAGTCCGAAACCTGCCGTACACAGAGGGGGCATCAGGGCCGTAGCGATGGCTACTCCAGGAATCGGATTTCCTTTCTCCACTCTCGTGATGGCAATTACGCCCACCAGGCCGCCGAAAAAGGCAATAAGTACATCGTAAATATTGGGAGAGGTTCTCGACAAGAGTTCCGATTGCACATCTTTGAAAGGACTGATATAAAAGTAAACCGCTGATACGGCAAGACTTACGAAAGTTGCTATCAAAAGGCTTTTAACCGATTTCTTCAGTAGCGGAAAATTATAAGTTCCCAAAGCAAATCCAGCTCCTACGATCGGGCCCATCAGCGGGGAAATAAGCATGGCACCGATGATGACAGCCGTAGAATTTACGTTCAGGCCGATGGAAGCAATAATGATCGCACAGGCCAGAATCCACAGATTGGAACCGCGGAAAGAAATATTAGAGATTACATTTTCGAGAACTTTATCTTTTTGTTCTTCTCCATTGTGGAGGTTGATAAAATTAAAAATACTATTTATCATGGTTGTGTTTTTTTATTAAGAATAATATATCCGATGATTCCGCCGGTTATTGAAGCTGCAAAAATGCCGATTTTTGCCTGGGTGTGGTATTCTTCATGCGAAAAGGCAAGAGAGGTAATGAACAGGGACATTGTAAAGCCGATGGAGGCCAGGAAACCCAGCCCCAGCAGGTTTCTGAAATTCATTCCTTCCGGGGCATCGGCTATCTTCAGCCGGATAAAAGCATAGCTGAAGCCTACGACGCCCAGCACTTTACCGCCGATAAGGCCAAATGCAGTACCCAGCGCAATATTATTGTTGAAGAGACTGTCGAAATCGATATCCAAAGATATACCTGCATTGGCAATGGCAAAAACAGGAATTATAAGGAACGATACGGCCGGATGCATGGCATGTTCCAGCCTTTGTAAAGGCGGTGTAGCAGCAAGGGTTGATTCATTTATCTGTTCCAGAACATGAAGCTGTTCATTGGTTAAAGTTGGTGTATTTTCCGTAGGGTCAATATTCTTGAACCGGTCGAGATACACCTGTATCTTGGAAATAAATACATTTTCCGGGATCTTTACATCGGCAGGGATGGTAAAGGCAGCCAGCACCGCTGCAATAGTGGCATGAACTCCCGAAAGCAGGAAAGCTGCCCAGACACCGCAGATTCCAAACAGCGCATAAAACAGGATGGAGCGTACTCCGAGCCTGTTGCCCAGATATATCACAGCCAGAATAATGAGGCCGGCCATCAGGTAGATCATATTGATTTCGGCAGTATAGAAGAAGGCAATAATCAATACGGCTCCCAGATCATCTACAATGGCCAGAGCGGTAAGAAATACTTTCAGCGCCAGCGGAATCCGGTTTCCCAGCAAATACAGAACGCCCAGTGCAAAAGCAATATCGGTTGCCATCGGGATTCCCCAGCCTTTATGCGGTTCACCGGAAGGATTGAACAGAAGGTAAATGAGGGCAGGCATCAGCATTCCTCCCACCGCTGCAATAATGGGGAGCAGAGCCTTTTTTAGATTGGACAGTTCACCGCCGATGATTTCCCGCTTGAGCTCAAGCCCAACCACGAAAAAAAAGATCGACATTAGCCCGTCGTTAATCCAATGGTGGATGTTGTACTCAAAATAGATAGTATTGTTCCACCGGAAGCCGAATGACTGCTCAAGGATTTCGTGGTAAGTATGGAAAGTGGTGTATTCGCTAATAGCAGGGCCACAATGACACTGATTCCCAAAAGCAGCCCACCCGATTTCTCCTGCTGGATGAAACGCTGGACAGGCTTTACAATTTTATCAATAGGCTTTTGGGGGTCGTTGTAATTCATAAATATAGATTATTTGCAGTGTAAATTCAAGGATTCTTGTCAGAAAAAGGGAAATAGTCAAATGACGTTTTTTTATCAGCTGGTCCTTTATAGAGTGAATAGGCAATCATATTTTAGTTTAAAATTAAATATTCATACATTGCAGAATATTCTTAAATAATAGAAGTTTTATAACTAAAATAATAGCTTAATATTTTACATTAAAAACTAGCTATTAATTCACCTAATCCCCTCAATCCCCACCACCTCACTCTCCATCACCTTCGTCCCACTCTCATTATAAACCTGCTTCACGGTAACTTTAATCCGATCATATTCAGGAGTAGGGAAGTTCATCAGTTCGGAAATATTTTTGTAGCCGAAAGCTTTTGCCAGCAGTGCAATGTGGCGCGTGGAGTATTTATGGTTTTCTTTTATGTTTTCAACATTACCGACAAAACTTCGTGCTAAACCCATTTTCAGGCTTAATTTTTCCTGAGATAATCCTTTTTCCATTCTTAACTTTTTGATATGATTGATAAAGTCATAATCAAATTGAGTTGTTTCAAATACGAAAGTTTTGTCCATATTTTCAAAAAATATTACACCTATATATTTGTGTATTAAAAATTATTTAAATGCACTTTTGGAGTAAAAACTTTTAATTTCATCATGAAGAAAAATTTCTGTTAAATTCTTCATAAGCGCATATTTTTCAATCAAATTTTTATATTCATGATTTTCTTTTTCATAAGCGCAACTGTAAAATATCAAGATAATTTCATTATCCGACAATTGTTGCCAGATTATTCCAATGTATTTTTTCTTTTCTTTTGTATTAATATTTTCATCATCATTAAATTTATATTCATCAACTATCTTAATAATTTGAAAAAGATTTCTTACATAATGTAAATATCTATCACCTAATCCTTCGTGTAATTTTGCAAATTTAGTATTGAAAGTATTTACATCATTTTCTATATTGATAAAAATAGTTTCAACTAAACTTTTAAAAACCTTTCTACCTTCAAAGTAAATATAATTTTTCTCACCATTTTTTAAAGAATAGCTATCAGATTTAAGATCTCCAATAATTTGATGATGGCATGATATTAAAGTAAAAAATGTGTTTTCGAATTGTTGTATAGAAATTATTTTAGCTTGTTTTCGAACTTCATTTTTAGTATCTTTTATCTCTTGTCTTTGTAAAAGAATTGTAATAATTAAACCGGTAAAAGACAATCCTGTAAATAAAGCATTTGAAGCGCCAAACATATCACCAAATATTCCTTGATAGTCTTTTCCCAATTTAACAGCATATAGATAGTTAAACCACAGAACAATAATCATAAAAAATATTGAGCAAAGTCCAATCAACAAGAATTTAATATTATTTTTTTGCATATTTTTTTACAAAATTAATATAACTTTTTCTTATATTTTTTCCGTAAAAATACGGATGTTTTTATTGTTTGGTTTCAATATTTTTTTGAAATTACCATTAAACAAATTTGCAATATTGAATGAAGATTTTCTGTAATCACTATCTAAAGGATTCGTAAAATACACAGTATAAAATTAAAAATGAATCAATGAAACTTTTTCTGGTAAAAGAAGAAATATTGTCGGTGCAATTGATAATGAATTTTATAATTAGTAGCAGACACTCCCTATAAAATTATATTAATTAATGCAATGTGTCACTTTGAAAGTTATCTCAAATTATGTATGTCAGTAATACGTTTATAATGTCCCAATTAAAAATTCCTGACAATACTCAAGAATTTTTTAAAACATAGCGTAAGTTATGGACTTGCTTTGAACCTAACTAATAATTTTTCAGCTTTTAAATAAATGTTCAATATCCATATCCAACGCACCACAAATTTTCAACAAAGTAGAAAATAAAAAATCCTCCTTACCATTTTCAATATCACTGATTTTCGAACGGTCCATTTTACCCGCTAAATCTGCCAATTGTTGTTGAGATAGATTATTTTCTTTTCGCTTATTTCTCAGATTTTCACCGATTGTTTTATAGATTGTCGCAAATTTATCATCCATACTTTAAAAAAAATATTGTGGTTTTATTGCCACAATTAAAAATTGTTACTATATTTGTATCAGCGAATCAATAACAGCCTCTGAAGACCCGTTAAAAAGACGCATTCCGAGCCGGCACAACAATTTTCATCGGGGAACCCGTGAAATGGTTGTTGGAAAAGTACATCACTTTTCTGTCGGCAAAAGGGTGGTTTTTGTACAGGTTTCAGGGACAAGCTCTCCTAAGACCCAAATGATGAAAAAGAATATTTCCACCCTGCTGCTTACTGGTCCACCGGCCTGACCGGAGCTGTGCAGCAATAGCCGATACAGCGCTATACCGAAACTGCCCGCAAGTGCAGGAAGGCGGGGTATAGCCGCACCCAAAACCGCCGCCCTCCGAAATTCCTTTAAGCCTAAAAGGAAAGCCGAAGTACGCTTAAACTCATCCCTTAAAAGTACTGGCTTTCTATCAATTTTCCAAATTATTTTCGTCACGAAAGGAATTTAAAAAGTAGACAGCCTGCATTCAGCAGCAGAGCAGCAGCCGTTTTTACGAGAGCGATAATCATCTGCCCTGCCAACGGTCCGGCTACGTGATGCTTCCTCTCGAAGTGTTTAGCAGGCAAATACATTCACGGCACCACACAGGAAATTCCTTTGGGGTTCTGTACTCCTTTTAATCTGAAAAACAGAGTGATGAAAAAGAAAAAAGATTTTAAAGCCCGGTTCTGGTCCGGCACCCGAAAACATTCCGCGGTGGGTTTGCTGGAAACCTTCTTCCAGTTCAACAGCCAGGCGGAAGTAAAGGAAACCCTCAGCATGATGATGCAGTGTTCGGTACAGAAGAATGTCCGGATCACGAAAGACCCAGCTGAAGTTTTCCACCTGTACCAGGCGTTGCGTTCGCTGCTCCGCGTCTGCCGTCTGATCGGGAAAGAAGAAAAGAAAGGAAGGTTCAGGATTCTTTCGAAAGCCCGCTTTTCCAAAACAATGGCGGGTTCCCCTCCGGAGGAAGAATACCGGGATCCGGTTCTGGTCTTCCGAAACGCTTTCAGGACGTGTAGTAGGGAAGAATTCGATGGGTTTCTATCGGCAATGGTGTATTTCTCATTGGGGAATTCCGTGTGTACAGCGGAGGACAGGATCATTATTCCGTTTCTCCAACTCACAAAAATGCTTGATGCCGCGTGGCTGATCGTGGAAAGGGCTTCTATGAAAAAGTGACCTTAGATTTTTACTATAAAACTGAATGAGTGTTATTTGAGAATGTTTCCGTCATAAACATTGTAGTTAATTGGGTATTTCTTTTGAAATTGTCTTGGATTGACAAACTGGATAATTATTGCAAAAGCAAAAACGAGCCAGCCATGGCCCGTTTTTAGTATAATTTATTGATCTCATACTTTAAGTATCTGGCCTCAATTAGTTTATATTATAAAAAGTTTAAATAATTGAAAATAAATATTTTAAATAAAATATTGAGATAGTTTTAATGTAAACTATATAGGTCTGAGTACTTATCCGCAATTAGTAATAACATAGTATTCAACGGTTTGTTTGTAATCCCGACAAAAATGAAAACCATATGATTTCAGTGTATTGAGATTCGAAATAAAATCTTGAATTTGTGTAATCGGCACAGTTTTATCTGTACCGGTTCCTGCATTAATTAATCGATCGTTTATTATTTCTTTAAATAAATTTACTTTAATATTAGCCATTTCTGATAAAGAATCTAAATGTGCATTTTGCTCTTTAACTAAAGAGTCTGCTTGATCATTTTTATTTATAAAACCTCTTATTGCTCCCATAACTTATAATTTAAATTGCAAATTAGATTTATTCTATAAATCTTCTATTACAGCATTAATATTTGCTATAATTTGAATTGCATTTAGATCAATATTATTTAAAATTAAACCATTAACATTAATAGGTTGAGGTATTAAAAAATTATTTGCTATATTATTAATTGTATTTACAGTTAGGTTTCCTATAACTTCTATGTTTTGAGCTTGGGATCCTTGGATAGTACCATTGAAATTTCTCCATACTAAATCACCGCCTCTTCTTAATGGAAGGACACCCGGTCCATAAGGTCCATCAATAGCTAATACCGGAGCTACAAGATCAATTTCTGTCTCTATAGTTACTCTACTAAAAATAACTGAATAATTATTCAAAAAGTCTTCAGCATTATCTGCATGATTCCACTGAAATACATTTGCTAAGTTTTCTACCGTGTAGAAACCTCTTCCATATGCATTTACATTTCCAACCTGAAGTTGTATTCCACCAACTTCAATTAAATTTGCATTTTCATTTCTGGTAATATGAAAAAGCAGGGTATTAATTTCTAACATATAACAATATTTTATGAATTTTTACTCTTTTAATTATAGGCTTTTCAGGATTTCGCCTCGTTTTTTATTTCAATTTTTTTATTTAATCCTCACAATATTCAAGTACGTGCTGCCATTATTGCTTGTATTACCTGCTACTGTATTACTCGCACTAAAACCATAAAAACTCAATGTATTACCAGCGGATAAATACAATAAAGTGGTTATCGTATTGTTGTTTTTTAAATGAGAAGCATTAGTGTTTGAAGAATAATTTGAACGATATAATATAGCGCTAGACATTGTACTTCCAACAGTATTATTTAAATCCATATAAAAAGGTATTCCAATATTACTTGAGCTTACTCCATCAGTTTGTGTTCCAATTATTTGTACATTTATTTGATACCATCCAGCACTGTTTGAACCTACCGTAAAGGTTGTTCCGTTCCATGTATTTCCTCCTGTTAAAGAGGCATTTGCTGAATTACTACCAGAGAAAGTAATCAAATTTGAAGAAGTTCCGTTTCCTAAAGTCGTAATAGATTGAGAAGCATTGTTTCTAATATCTAATTCAATATTTGGATAAACGCTTGCTCCCCCACTTGGCGTCACCCACTGTGTATTGTAGTTGGTTCCATCCACTTTTGCCAATACCTGCCCGGTTGTTCCTCCTGTCGGTACGCCAACTCCTGCCGATCCTAAGTTTCCGCCTACGGTAAGGTTCCAATTTGCTATCGTACCTGAACCACCGTTATTGTCGATGTTCACCACCATGCTTGTTGAGCTGTAAGACGTAATCATTCCTTCCAGGAAATTGGCAGCATTGGTGGGATCCACAAAACGGATGCGCTGGCCGGGGATGTATGCCAGCCCTGCTTGTACTGCAAACGTTTTACTGCCTAAGCTGATCGTTTTCGCAGAAGCGGAGGTTCCTCCATATCCGATACCCGCCGGTCCTGTAGCACCGTTGGCTCCTGCAGGACCTACAAGAGAAACCCCTGCCGGCCAGTTGCCTCCCGCTTTTGGACCGAATAAGAAATTCGTAGCCGTGTTAACGTAAAAATCGCCATTATTTCCTGTTGAAGATGATGGGTTTACCGTTCCGTTTAAAACGGATTTTCCATCTGCTCCCGCTGCTCCGTTGCAGACATATTTGGTATCGGTAATTTCCGAAACTTCTAAAGTCCCGTTGTTGTTGTTATCCAGCCCGCTTTCTATTTTGATCCCTCCGGTGCTGCAATTGGCTCCGGCTGCTTCGGGGGTGGTCTTTACCAGTGCATTTTTACCGTTTGTTCCGCTGCCCGTTCCGCCGAGATTGGAAGCGGCAGACCCGGTAACCGTACCGTCATCATTAATCGTCAGAAGATTGGTTCCGTCAGAATTATGCACTTTCAGGGCTTGGGTGGTAGCCGCATTTCCTTTGCTTACCACGTGTAAGGCAGCTGTAGGAGATTGGGTGTTGATGCCGACCTGAGCATTTGCCCATGAAATGGAGAATAAAAATATTCCCATTACGTGTAATTTTCTATTCATGTTCTAATTTTATCTTGTTTAAAAATTTCTACATTTCTATTTTCTCTTGCCTGTCATGAAAAACCTAAGCCTGGCTGTTGATTGTTTTAGGGTATTGATGAAAAATAAAAGGCTTATTGATGGGAGAATATCGGCTCAATTATTCTTATTTAATTTCTGCAGGCTGCTTCGTGTTTTCAGAATCTTCTTATCATGCAGGCTTAGGTTGTACAGTTCAATGTATGGTGTCCATAACAGATTTGATATCTTGTAATTTCAGAGGGATTTTGTTTTTTAAACATATGCGTACCGCTCTCCAAAACTTTGAATCTAAGATGATCATTCAGGTAAAATATTTTTACGCAAATGAATGAATTATAAGTCTGATACCACAAAAAAATAAGTATAGTTTTGGAACAGGATTCCGAGAAAAAAGGATAAAAAAAGGATAGTCTGAAGAAACCAGATTCACTATTTTCTTCGTTAAAATAATTGAAAGTAATATAAATTGTTGATTATCATAGATGTTTTTTTGTAAAATGAATTTTGTTTCCTTAGACAGCAGATTTTTTACCTGCGTTGGAAACTTCCATGATCAGAATACTTCATGGCAATTTAAGGGTACTTTTTTAGTTTGATCTTTTCGTTCTTTTTGTTTCGGGACAAAAGAGCATAACAGAATATTTACCTTAAATTTGTATGACTTTGAATTTTCAAACTATGAATACCAAACAGGAAAAGCTGGAAGCTTTCGGAAGATTACTGGATATTATGGACGATCTGCGCGCAAAATGCCCGTGGGATCAAAAACAGACATTGGAATCCCTTCGCCATCTTACCCTGGAAGAAACCTATGAGCTCTCGGATGCGATTCTGCAGAATGACCTTCAGGAAATAAAAAAAGAACTCGGTGATGTTTTGCTGCACCTGGTGTTCTACGCTAAAATCGGTTCTGAAAAAGAAAGCTTTGATATCGCCGATGTCATCAATTCCCTAAATGAAAAGCTGATCTTCCGCCATCCCCACATTTACGGAGATACCGAAGTGAAGGATGAGGAAGAAGTAAAGCAGAACTGGGAAAAGCTGAAGCTGAAAGAAGGCAACAAATCCATCCTGGGCGGCGTTCCCAAAAGCCTGCCGAGTATGGTAAAAGCCTACCGGATCCAGGATAAGGTAAAAGGGATCGGATTCGAGTTTCACGATGCGGAAGATGCCTGGAAAAAGGTAGATGAAGAAATACAGGAGTTTCATGCAGAAACAGACCCCAATAAAAAAGAACAGGAATTTGGGGATGTGTTTTTCTCACTGATCAACTATGCACGGATTTCAGGAATCAATCCGGATTCGGCATTGGAGCGCACCAATCTTAAATTCATTTCCAGATTTCAGAAAATGGAACAGCTGGCTTCGGAGCAGGGGATTAACCTCGCCGACCTGTCTCTGGAAGAAATGGATGTCCTCTGGGAAAAAGCCAAACGCCTGCAGTAAATGAAAGTAAGAAATCCCTTGCATCACCGGTTTCAGTACCTGCTGGAAATCAAGGAAACGGAAAGGAAATGGCATTTTCCCTTTCTCGCCGCACTGTGCATCGGCAGCTGTCTGTTTATTGGCTATTTTACCGGTAAGCCCAATTACGGGGCACTCGCGAGTTTAGGAGCATTAACGATCCTGTATTTCACTTCGGCCCCGATGGCTCAGCGGATGATCCACCTGGCGGTTTGTGCAGTAGGGATCATATTTTCCTTTGCGGTGAGTTCATTTTTCGGGTTTAATATCTATTTTGCTTCTTTGGCGGTCGCCATTATTTCTTTTCTGGCGCATTTTATTTCATCCTATTTTAAAATTCCGCCCCCCGGCAATTTTTTCTTTATCATGGTTGCGGCGATGGCAGGCACGTATCCGCTTGACCCGGAACTGATCCCTGCAAGGGTCGGACTTGTGGCCATGGGCGCTGTTTTGTCATGCTCACTGGCCTTCCTGTACTCGGTCTTTGTTGAAAAAAGCGAAATGGTGACGGTCCCGAGAAGAACTTTCAATAAAAGAAGGTATACCAAATTCGTCGAAAGCACGATCATCGGATTTTTTATGGCCATGACCCTGATCATCGGCCATCTTCTAGCGTTTAAAAATACCTACTGGATTTCGATTGCCACCGTTGCCATTATCCAGGGGCGAAACTTTGAACACGTCCGGCAGCGGAATATGCACCGGATCCTTGGGACTTTTATAGGAATCGGTCTGGTATGGCTCATGCTCTTATTCAATCCCGATAAAATAACCATGATCATTACCATTACGGTATTGCAGTTTATCATTGAATTTTTGGTAGTTCGGAACTATGGTCTGGCCGTTATCTTTATTACACCGCTGACGATCCTGCTGGCGGAAACGGCAAGTGATGCCCATCACAACGTCGAAATCCTGATGCAGGCCCGTCTGATCGATACCATTATCGGAAGCCTGCTCGGTCTTGCGGCAGGATTTTTTCTCCATCATCAGCGGATTATTAATAACTTAGAGAAGAATATCAGGTTCTCTTATTTCCAGTTTAAAAAATTAAAAAAATAAATATGTTGCGCGTCGTTATTGTTTCTGCATTTCTTCTTTGGAGCTGTAACCCGAAAGCTCAGGATTCGTCTGCCACCGATAAATTAAAAGTGGAATTCTCTCTGCCGAAAAAACTGAAGGAAGTTTCCGGTATGGCTTTATCTCCGGATAAAAAGACCATCTGGACCATTGAGGACCAGGGAAACAAGAATATGGTCTACGGTCTGAATCTGCAGGGTGACCCAACAGCGGACGTTTTGGTGGAGAATGCAGAAAACCACGACTGGGAAGATATCACGGCAGATCCGCAGGGAAATCTTTATATCGGTGACTTCGGGAACAATGACAATGACAGACGAAATTTATCGATTTTAAAAATTGACCTTAAAAATGATTCCCAAAAGTCCACGAAGGTAATACAGGAAACAAAATTCTATTACGAAGGACAAACTGAATTTCCACCCAAAAAATCCAACCTGCTGTACGACTGTGAAGCTTTTGTAGAGATGAACGGAAATTTTTACCTGTTTACCAAAAACCGGAGCAAAGGTTTCGATGGGACGTTTCTTGTTTTTAAAGTTCCGAACCAGGAAGGGGATTTTGAAGCAAAATTAATAAGGCGACTGAAGCTGAAAGGCGGATACAGCGATGCCGCCATTACTTCCGCCGCTATCAACAGTACCAAAAACCAGATCGTTTTATTAAACCACAAAAACATCCAGGTGCTGACCGGTTTTAGTCCTGATGATTTCAGCAAAACAAAAATCCGTACCGTTTCCCTGAACCATAATTCCCAAAAAGAATCCGTTGCCTTTTTTGATGACCATACTTTAATGATCGCCGATGAAAAAGACAAAAAAACGGGTGGAAAGGTATATAGGTTTAATCTGAAGTAAAATCAGATCCGACTCATCGTTTTGGCTACAGGATTTTGAGATGCAAAGAAAAAATACATCAAGCAGATTTTGCAGATTGCGTAGATTTTTTTGAGAGTTTTCAACGCAAAGATTGATGTTTGATATCGCTGATTTTAGGTGGTAAAGGCAGACAAGTCTGCTGGGTGAAGCAGACGTAACCTTCATCAATCAGCTTGCTGTATTTCTTCTTTGTTGCCTTGGAAAATTCATCCTTAAAGATAAAAACTTTGCGTTAAATAAATCTCACGCATACTTTGCAGATCGCGCAGATTTTGTTGAAGATTTTCAACGCAAAAATTGATGTTTGATATCGCTGATTTTAGGAGGCAAAGGCAAACAAGCCTGCTTTGCGGAGCGGCCGCCCCCTTCATCAATCAGTTTGCTGATTCCTCTTTGCTGCCTTGGAATATTTATCCAGGAAGTAAAAACTTTAAGTTAAATAAATCTCACGCATACTTTGCAGATTGCGCAGATTTTTTTGAGAGTTTTCAACGCAAAGATTGATGTTTGATATCGCTGATTTTAGGAGGCAAAGGCAAACAAGCCTGCTTTGCGGAGCGGCCGACCCCTTCATCAATCAGTTTGCTGATTCCTCTTTGCTGCCTTGGAATATTTATCCAGGAAGTAAAAACTTTACGTTAAATAAATCTCACGCATACTTTGCAGATTGCGCAGATTTTTTTGAGAGTTTTCAACGCAAAGATTGATGTTTGATATCGCTGATTTTAGGCGGCAAAGGCAAACAAGCCTGCTTTGCGGAGCGGCCGCCCCCTTCATCAATCAGTTTGCTGATTCCTCTTTGCTGCCTTGGAATATTGATCCAGGAAGTAAAAACTTTAAGTTAAATAAATCTCACGCATACTTTGCAGATTGCGCAGATTTTTTTGAGAGTTTTCAACGCAAAGATTGATGCTTGATATCGCTGATTTTAGGTGGCAAAGGCAAACAAGTCTGCTGCGCGAAGCACACGTAACCTTCAGCAATCAGTTTGCTGATTTCTTTTTTGCTGCCTTGGAATATTTATCCAGGAAGTAAAAACTTTACGTTAAATAAATCTCACGCATACTTTGCAGATTGCGCAGATTTTTTTGAGAGTTTTCAACGCAAAGATTGATGTTTGATATCGCTGATTTTAGGTGGCAAAGGCAGACAAGTCTGCTGCGCGAAGCACACGTAACCTTCATCAATCAGTTTGCTGATTTCTTCTTTGCTGCCTTGGAATATTTATCCAGGAAGTAAAAACTTTGCGTTAAATAAATCTCACGCATACTTTGCAGATCGCGCAGATTTTTTTGAAAGTTTTTAACGTAAAAAAATGGCAAAGTCATTTTTTGAACCTTGCCATAAATTTTAATTTTGCTAATTGCTAATTGCTAATTGCTAATTGCTAATTGCTAATTGCTAATTGCTAATTGCTAATTGCTAATTGCTAATTGCTAATTGCTAATTGCTAATTGCTAATTGCTAATTGCTAATTGCTAATTGCTAATTGCTAATTGCTAATTGCTAATTGCTAATTGCTAATTGCTAATTGCTAATTGCTAATTGCTAATTGCTAATTGCTAATTGCTAATTGCTAATTGCTAATTGCTAATTGCTAATTGCTAATTGCTAATTGCTAATTGCTAATTGCTAATTGCTAATTGCTAATTGCTAATTGCTAATTGCTAATTGCTAATTGCTAATTGCTAATTGCTAATTGCTAATTGCTAATTGCTAATTGCTAATTGCTAATTGCTAATTGCTAATTGCTAATTGCTAATTGCTAATTGCTAATTGCTAATTGCTAATTGCTAATTGCTAATTGCTAATTGCTAATTGCTAATTGCTAATTGCTAATTGCTAATTGCTAATTGCTAATTGCTAATTGCTAATTGCTAATTGCTAATTGCTAATTGCTAATTGCTAATTGCTAATTGCTAATTGCTAATTGCTAATTGCTAATTGCTAATTGCTAATTGCTAATTGCTAATTGCTAATTGCTAATTGCTAATTGCTAATTGCTAATTGCTAATTGCTAATTGCTAATTGCTAATTGCTAATTGCTAATTGCTAATTGCTGATTGCTAATACATTAGAATGCAAGTCCCACACCGCCCGAAATTCTACCTCCGTCTTCTCCGGTAAAATAATCTATTCTTGCAGAAAACATTTCCACGATATTTAGCCAGAATCCGGCACCTACGCCCTGATGCCATTTGGCTGAGGATTCACGGTCCATCCACACCCTTCCGAGATCATAGCCGATCAGCACGCCCATATTTGCCGGGGCAATACTGTTTTTAATACGTCCGAAATCCCAACGGATTTCCGTGTTGTTCACGACATAGGATTTTCCGGCAAACCTTTCGTTCCGGTAGGCCCGCATCTTATTGTTTCCTCCGATGGCGGCAGCCTGGTAAAATTCAAAATTATTATTGTTGATGATCATGGCATTGGCAGAATTGGCCAATACGAATTTTCCGCGCTTATCGATCCGGTGAAAGATATTCAGCGTTCCCTGGAATGAAGCGAAGTTCTGGTTGAATTCCGATAAATTTGCTTTCCACCCTGCATTCAGGGCCAGCTCCAGTCCGAGGGTTGGGAAAGCCGTGTTGTCAAGGTTTCTGAAGCCGAAGGTATAATTGGCTCCTGCAAATTGCTGCCCTTTAAATACTTCAGGATTTACATCTGATGAAACGGCGATGAAACGGTCGTCGTTCCGCTGCACTTTTGCCTGTTCGAAGCTCAGTTGAAACTGGTGTTTCAGTCCGTGCCAGCTCGTAGTTGAAACGGAAGGTGCCAATTTGAACTGCGAAATACGAACCCGGTTATAATCCCTTTCTACCGCTTCCTCATCATACACGGTTTCATTGCCCAGCCCAAAGAACGTTCTTGCAAAAAACGGAGTGGTGTATGAAGCGTCGATGCCGGCGTCCCAGCCTCCGATGGCTTTTTTAAAGACGCCTTTATAGCCGAGATTAAATCCGCCCGTTGCGGTATATATATTGGCCCTTAGGGTATGTTTCTGGGTAAACGGATCACGGATGAAATTATTCACGGTATAATTGGCAACTACACCTAAAATAATTCCGTCATCCGGATTGAAATTCGCATTAGGATAGCCTGCAAAGAAATTGTACTTCGGATGTTTGTAATCGTATGTATTAACATTGTAATCATCCGAAATATGTTCTGAAGTACCTTTTGTATGGTAAGTATTTTTCTGGGATTTGAAATCGTAGATCTTAACCCGGCGTCCATCGGCCACGTTATAGGTGTCATGATTATAGCCTCCGATCAGGCGGATGTTGATCTTCGGTTTTCCTTCGCCTGAAACTTCGTAAACATCATCATCTTCAAGACCGTAGATCCAGAGCTCTCTCGTTTTGGAATCGTCGTAAGTCTTTTCAAAAACCAGTTCGGGATTTTCCTGTTTTTTATTGAGTTTGTATTGTTTGACATTAACCGTATTGCCGTTTTTTGTAATCAAAAATTTATCGGGATGAACGGTTCCTGCCAGCGGTACTTTTTTCTGGAGTACGTCATAATACTGGGATGCATAGATCCCGAGTTTTGCTTTTCTTGATTTTAATTTCCGCTGAATATCGGCAAGGGTTTCATCCTGTACTTCTTTCGGCAGATTCCTGAAGGCTTCGTCGATATCCTGATCCGTAAGATGTTCCTGTATATATTTCGCCTGGGCTTTCCAGTCTGCTTCCGTAGCCCCTTTCAGGAACACCAGATCCAGCGGATAAGGCTCCATGGAAAACCATTTCACATTTTTAAGATCATCCTTAAACGTTTTCATGTGGCGGATGGCCGGAATATTCATGATGATTTTGAAGGCTGCACCATCATATTTGCTGAAAGCCTGATCCCGGTCTCTCGGAATCGGCTTGTAGATCACCTTATCACCATTTTTGTATTCCGCCCATTTCCACTGGTCGGCATGCCGGTCCCAGTCGCCGATCAACATATCGAAAATCCGTGCCCGAATGTAGGTTTCCTGATCGACGGTATATTTATAGCTTTTATTAAAATTTTTCAGCACGTCGTCTGTAGAAACGATATCCTCTGCGCCGTCCAGCGAAGCCAGGGTTTTCGGATCTGATGAAAAACGCTCCTCGATCATATACATTTCATCCCCGAAATGCGTATTATATTCACCCAGGGTTTTTTGCTTTGGAATATAGAATAGTCTGGGATTGCTGTGGTAAAGCCCGATCTTATCTGCCATATTTCCCACGGCAAACGGGGTAAAAGGATGGTTGGTCGTGTAAAAATCCAGAAGGAACTTTTCCGGGAAGGTATTGTCCAGCTCATTTCCGAAAGTACTTTTCCGGAAAGCCATATTGTTAAGGAAACGCACGGCACTTTTCTTTACGCCCCGCATCACGAATTCCTGCCCGTCCTTTGCTTTCAGCCTCAGGCTGTTCGACTGGTTCCCGCCTCCTTCACGGAACGGGGTATAACCGCCGTCAAGCATTGAAATATCGGCAGTCGGTGCTTCTACCGGCATACCGTAATATTTCCGGTAATGCTCACCCCAAAGCCAGGTATAGAACTTTCCTTTCCGGGTTAATTTTTCAGGGTAAATAGTAGATGAAACGGTTGATGGAAAAGAATCAGGAAAGTTATTTACAAATTCTTTCGGCTGAGCTATTACCTGAATGTGGGAAAGGCTTTCCGGGGAATTGTCTTTTGTGGAAAAATATTCCACATCGGAACTTTGGTCTTTCCGGAGATTTAATACGGCAAAACCGCTTCCTCCGTAAGAAAAATCACTGTCTTCACGAATGGAAGCAGGTTCTACTTTGGAACCGGCACCACTGACGATCTGCCGGATGTTCCTGTTTTTATGATACTGCAGGTTGTGGTCGTGCCCGGAAACAAAAATGATGTTTTCCTTATCCTGAACAATGCTTCGGATACGGCCGGCAAGATCTGCGTAATGCTGGTTGGTAATGTCCTCCGGACTGGCTCCGGAAGAACTTCTCAAGATATTAATAAGACTTGCCACACCGGGCACCGGAATCCTGCTTTTTAAAGGATAAAGGTTGGATCGGGCAGAAGTAAATCCGGCATGGGTTCCGGTGCTGATCAAAGGATGATGCATCGCTACGATGATCCTTTTATCCTGGTTTTTATTGATTAGATCTTTAAATTCAACAAACAGGTCTTCGCGGGTTTTGATGTCACAGTTTTTATTGATACCCGGGTATTTGTCCCAGTTCAGCAAGGCCCATTCGGAATCGATGACAATCAGTTTAATATCTTTGGTGAGGCTGATGTCGTCAATCGGGCAGGAGTTTTTAGGAAGAAAAGCTTTTTTATCGTTTAAATAGTCTTTTACGAAATCTTCCTGTGCTTTGAGGCCTTCAAGTCCGCTGTACCAGTCGTGGTTTCCGGGGATAACGAGTGCTCTACCTTTGAAGTTTTTCACGATGGCCAGCTGGTCTTCCAGTTTCTTTTTGGCCGTTTCGTAGTTTTTATCGGATTTGTCGGGCATTCCTTTCGGATAAATGTTATCTCCCAGGAAAATCAGCATCGAGTTGCTGTCTGCGGTTTCCAACTGGCTTTTCAGCATATCCAGAGTCCGTTGCCCCTGTGGCTCATCCGCATTTCCCGCATCACCGACCAGGAAAAGCTTGAAATCGTTTCCGGACAGGGTTTCGGAACGGCTTACCTCGGATAAGTTTTTGCCTTTTTTTACGTTATATGTTGCGCATGAATACAGAACGCCGGCAGACAGAAAAAGCCTGAAAGCAACGGAAGTATTTTTTAGATGCGTTTTCAAGTATAAATTCATAAATTTACATTAATAAAATCTCGGTGATGAATATTTTACACAAGGCCAAAGATTATGTGGAAAGCCTATTCAAAGATAAACTATCTTCGGTATATTTTTATCATAATTTCATACATACTACTTTCACGGTAAACAAAGCGGAGGAGATCCTTAACAATACAGGCGTTTCTGAAAAAGATCGGGAAAAAGTACTGCTGGCCATGTGGTTTCATGATACCGGGTACATAGAATGTGCCAAAGATCATGAAGAAGCCGGGGTAAAAATTGCAAAAGATTTTCTGCAAAATGAAAGGTATCCTGAAGAATACGTCGATGAGGTATCGCAGCTGATCCTGGCCACCAAGATTATGTATGAACCCCAGAACCTCCTGGAAAAAATCGTAAAGGATGCCGATTACAGCCATTTTGCAAGCCGCGATTACAATGAGATTTCCGATGCGTTGCGAAAAGAGTGGGAACTGACGAACGTAAGGTGCTATTCCAACGATGAGTGGAATGCCGGCAACCTCGATATGCTGAAAAACAGGCATCGTTTCTACACCGATTATGCAAAGCAGCATTGGCAGCCCCTGAAGGAAAAGAACATTAAGAAGATCGAGAAAAAGCTTGAGAAGGATGACGGCATGAAAGAATCTTCCGAAAGTAAAAAAGAGAAAGAGCCGAAATCCGACCGAAGCGTAGACACCTTATTCAGGGTAACGTTGGGAAATCATACCCGGCTGAGCGATATTGCCGACAGCAAGGCGAATATCCTCCTTTCGGTGAATGCAATTATCATTTCGGTCTGCCTTTCCGTATTGGTTCCGAAACTTGATGCACCTAAAAATTCGCACCTGATTATCCCGAGTTTTATCCTTCTGGTATCAAGTGTATTGACGATCGTTTTTGCCATTTTATCGACTAAACCGAACGTAACCAAGGTAAGATTTACCGCCCAGGATGTTGCCGACCGGAAGGTCAATCTTTTGTTTTTCGGAAACTTTAACCGGATGATGTTTGATGACTACCATTCGGCGATGAATATCCTGATCAAAGACCGGGATTATATCTATGATTCTATGGTAAAGGATCTGTATTACCTGGGTAAAGTGCTGGACCGGAAGTACAGGCTGCTTTCAATAACGTATCAGATCTTTATGGCCGGGATTATTATTTCCGTGCTTTCTTTCGGATATGCTTTCCTGAGCCTGTAGAATCCAGAAAAGCTAATGTCCGATAGTCAAGAGAAAGCAAAGTGAGTCGTGGGAGAATTTTACCACAAAAGACACAAAAGCTTTTTAAACACATTAGAAATAGAAGATATAAAATGAAAGCTTTGAAAACATTTCAGAGCACATAAGTTTTTAAAAATCTTTGATTTTTATGTGATAGGTTATAAAGCAGGTGGATTTCGGAACGTGCTAAGCCATTAAGACATAAGAAGAGTAAATTGAATACAAAATATTAAATATCATAAGGATCAAAATTTCCTCCCGTGGAGGGGTGGCGAAAATTCAAAGAATTTTTGACGGGGTGGTTGATCTAATCGGTAAGAGAAAATTTCACTACAAAAGTCACAAAAGATATTAATGCTGTATAAAGAAGTTTAATGATGCGTACTGATAAAATCGCTCAAAAGTTTTTAAAAATCTTTGATTTTTTATCTGATGTGTTCTAAAATATTTTCAAACGATTAAAATTCTCTCTGTGACTTATGTGTTAAAATTAAAGCGTGATCATCTATCTGTGAAAATCCTTGAGATCCTTGATAGATTGATTCCCACTTACTTTTCATTGCACCAAGGAAACCCTTAAAGCCAGAAGTCCCGTGATGCCCTGCAGGTCTTCGACTTTTAAAAACTCAATGTCACTCTGAAGAATCCCTTTTTTCTGCAGCCTGCCGATGTAGTCGAGGTATTCCCGCTGGTTTTCCATTCCGAAATAAACAACGGTGATTTTTCCGGGGCAGGTAATGCGTTCGCCGGAGTCTTTTACATGGGCTTTGTCCAGCCGCTTTTTAATGATCTCATAATAAGAATTATAGGCTCCGTCTACATCGAAGCGCTTTTCATCCATCCTGAAACGGATATCAATTTTTTCATTATATACAAAAATCAGGGAGGCAATCTCAAGATCAACCGGAAGGTCTTTCCTGAAGTTGCGGAATTCCAGCTCCATATTACAGATGGTTTTCAGCTGCCAGTACCTCAGTTTATGGACCACTTTGGAGTGGTAATGTAATCCGGGAGCAATATTCTGTCCGATATATAAATTATGTTCGATGCCGTCGGATTTAAATCTTTCATAATAATGCGGAAAGATCTGCTGGGCCGTGATCTGTGCTTCGTCCAGCACATCTGCCAGTTTCCGGTTCACCAAGGTAATGGAATCATCCAGGCTTTTTCTGTTGTTGTAGAAAAGCCCGCTTTGCATAAAAATAAGAGAAAAATAATCTTTAATTTTTGCCTTTACTTCACTGGAGGATTTTACCTCGAGCCTGCCCTGCAAAAAAGGGTGGATCTCATCCCTTAGCAGCCTTTGAAAACGCTGTTCGGTATCTGCCTTTATTTCGTGGTCCAGCTCATTCTCAAAAATATCCAGTGCCAATATGTATTTTTCGGAATCTGAATTAATCATTGAGAAAATTTCCCGGAGAGCGTCAATCTGCCTGTTGAGATCCTCCAGCATCAGCTGGTACCGTTTCTCGGAAGAAGAGCGGATGTCTGAAAAGCCGAAGAGCGGAGTTAAATTTTTAAAGGAAATCTGTTTTAGCGAATATATTTTTTTTCCCAATGAAGCATTGAAATATTTCTCGGCTTCATTCCTGAATTTCCAGACCACACTGTCGTGGATGGTGGTATATTCCCGCTGGATGATGGCTTCGATCTGATAATTTTTTTCAAAGCTGAAACGGTTAAGGGAAAACAGGATCATATCCGTGAAAAATTCAATTTTTTTAAGCTTAAGTCCGTTGAAACTGTTTGGAATAGGGGAAGTAAACTCCATGATGGCAATCAGTTCGTTGTCCTTCATGATAGGAATGACCATAAAACTGTTGATTTCGTTGTCTCTTAAAATACTGAATGAAGGAAGAGACTTGATCTCGTGGTCCAGATTTTCGATATTGGAAACCACGATGGGCTTCGAATTATGGTTTAAGTTGGTAAATGTTTTCTTTCTGGTTTCCGAATCAAATGTATTGATCCAGAAATCCAGAATATAATTGGTGAATACATTTTCATAGATCGGGAGCTTTTCCAGCCGCTGGTCTTTTCCGTTAAAAAGCATGAGCCCGAAGCTGAGTTGTGCAACATCAAAATATGATTTGAAGATTTCTGTCAGATTTTCATCCGGCTTTATATTTTCCGGATCAATCCGGATCATGCTGGATTTAAGATCTGACAGGGCAACCTCAGAGGTGCAGTCGACAAGGGAAATAATGGAAAAACCTTTCAGAACCCAGGATTTTGAGGGGAAATATTTTTTCCAGAGCCTGTAATCGTCGAGGTTTTCCAACAGCATATCGATGACTTCCTCCGAGGGGATCCGTGCATCTTCCGTAGGATATACTTCTGTAAAATCGACATTTACTGATATTTTATAATGCTTCATGATACCCAGTCTGTTGGGAATATCATAGTACAACGGGAGCGTGCTTTTAATGTCTCTTTTAAAATAGGCCTGGAGGATCAGGCAGCAGCAGAAAACATAAAACTCATCATCATCAATATTCCTCAGCTCGATTTCAAAATCTTTTCCGGCGTCTTTCAGTATCGATTTGAACCGTTCGGTATAATTAAATGTAACATTGGACAGCGGGATACCGGCTGCTTTTATTTCATTATGGGTAAGTCCGGTAGGAAAGAGGTCTGCGAGCAGAAGGCGGATAAGGTCTTCACTTTTTTCCAGCAGGGAAATGTCCTGAAAGCCATCCCTCAGTTCCCGGAAATTTTTTGTCTTTTCAATCAGCGATTCAGCATAATTAACGCGGTACTCCAGACGATCGTTGTACCGGATATGTTCCAGTACATCCAAATATTTTTTAAATGAGATATACACCTGAAAAGGAGTATCTTTTTTATAGAAGTCCGACAAAGCTGAAATTTAGAGTAAAGGTATGAAAAAACCATGATTGATATGGAAGATCAGGGTATCGTAATGGTAATTTTAACCTAGAAGAAAAAAACAGGATAAAAGATTTAATAAGTAAGCGTCTCTTCCCTGCGTATTATAAATTGTGGATTTTTTAAAATAGCTGACAAATCGAAATAGTAAAGAATTATTTTCCAATACGCCATACAAAAAAGCACAACCTCAGGCTGTGCTTTTTATAATGATTTATAAATATTTTTTACAATCCGAAGAGTTTTGCAAATAAGTCAGGGAAAACGCCCAAAACAACTACTGAAGCGATAACGAATACGCCAACTATATTGTAAGTAACCGTTACTTTTTCTGAAGATTTGAATGTGCTTTCTTTAAAGAAGAACATGGAAATGATCAGTCTTAAATAATAAGCAATAGAAAGGGCAGACCCCAATACCGCGACCAATACAAGGAATACGCCGTGCTTAGAATTCATTGCCTGGGAGAATAAAGCAAATTTCCCCATAAATCCAGCCGTCAAAGGAATCCCCGCCATAGAAAGCATGGAGATCGCTGCTGCCGTTGCCAGTAAAGGCTCCGTTTTCGCCAATCCTTTAAAAGCGCCGAAAGAAGTTTCTCTCTTCAGTTTTTCTACATAGATCAGGCACATGAAAACCCCTACGGTAGATAAAGCATATGCAAATAAATAAAATGCTAAATTATACGTGGAAAGACTGGTCATTCCGAAAAATACCAATCCGATATATCCTGCATGGGAAACGGAAGAATAAGCCAGCATTCTTTTGGCGTTGGTCTGGGCAAGACCCATTACATTCGCCAATAGTAAAGTGATGATCAGGAATACTCCGAAAACGTTGATCCATTCTGCTGTAACCCCTCCAAATCCGATGGTCATCAGTCTGAACAGGGCAAAGAATCCTGAGATCTTCACAACACTTGCCATAAAGGCTGTGATCAGTGAAGGTGCTCCGTAATACACATCCGGGCTCCACATGTGGAAAGGTGCCAATGCTACTTTAAATGCAAGGGCACAAAGAATAAGCAACACCCCAAGAATAAACATCACATCTTTAGGATTCGAAACTCCGAAATCCTGGATTTTATATAAATCGAAACTTCCCACACTTCCATAAATAAATGCAATACCAAACAGTAAGAAACCTGTGGCAAACGCACCCATCAGGAAATATTTGATCGAAGCTTCATTAGACCTTAAATCTGTTTTATTCGCTCCTGCCATTACATACAGAGGAATTGAAAGGATCTCAACGCCTAAGAACAGCGTGACCATATTCTGGTATCCGAAAAGGATGATCCCTCCACAAAGGGCAAAAAGCATCAAAGCGTACAGTTCCGACTGGTGGCTTCTGTGGTTGCTGAATGCAAAACCTCCCAGAAAGAACAGTAATAAAGTGGTTACGATTGATATTTTAGTAAAAAGCGCAGTATTTTCTGTGTAGTCATACATATGCCTGTACTGTCCGAAGAACGAAAGTTCCGGCATGAAACTTACCCATAATGCGATGATTAATCCCAAAATCCCAATGTATCTTGCGAATTTCCCTTGTTCAAAAACTCCTGAAAATAACGCAACAACTGCCGTTAGGAAAACAATAATTAAAACACTCATTTCTTAAAATATCAAATTAGCTTACCATTGACTGGTAGATAAACTTCAACGAACTATTCACCATTTCGATGATCGGTTGCGGGAAAATACCGAATACGATCACAAAAACCGCTAAACTTGCCAATACCGAGAATTCTACGGCAGAAAGGTCTTTGGCTGTACTCAAAACCGCTTCATCACCCTGTCCGAACATCGCTTTTCCGTAAAACCTCAACAGATAGACTGCGGCAAGGATTACCGTAAGTCCGGCAATAACTGCCGCCAATCCGTTAAAATCGTACACCGATTTCAGCAGGATAAATTCTCCGATGAAACCGTTGGTTAACGGAACACCCATGGAACCCAGTATAATAATCAGGAACAACACGGCAAACTTAGGCGCTACTTTTGCAAGTCCTCCCATCTGTCGGATGTCTCTGGATTTAAATCTCTTATATAAAATGTCACAGCAGTAGAACAGACCCACCACGTTAATCCCGTGGGCAAAAGTCTGTACCAAAGCTCCTTCCGCTCCTTCGATGTTGAACGTTCCTCTCAGGGAAATTACGGCAGAGGCAAAAATACCTGCTACCATCAGTCCAACATGGGAGAAAGATGAATAGGCAATGATTTTCTTCATATCCGTCTGGATGATCGCGATCAGAGCACCGTGTACAATCCCAACAATCGCCAGGATGATAACGATTTGTCCGGAAATCCCGGCAATCGGAATTGGTGTGATTGGTAATAAATAACGCATCACTCCATACACTGCCATTTTAAGCATAATCCCCGATAAAAGCATTGATCCCTGTGTCGGAGAATATGTATAGGTATCAGGCTGCCACGTGTGGAAAGGGAATACCGGCAATTTCACTGCGAAAGCAAAGAAGATAAACCAGAATACCACCGTTTGCTGCGTTTCGTTCAGCTGGGCATTGTATAAATCCGTAAGCGCGAATGATGCAGAGTGGTTGTACACATAGATCAATCCGGCCAGCATGAATAAGGATCCTACAAAAGTATATACGAAGAATTTCGTTGTGAATTCAAATCTTTTATTTTCCTGTCCCCAAAGCCCGGCAATAAACCAGATCGGGATCAGAGTTACTTCCCAGAAAATATAGAACAGCAATCCGTCCAGAGAAGTGAAAACACCTACCAGACCGAACTGCATCATCAGAATCAGTCCGTAGAAGGTATTTCTGTAGCTTACATTTTCATTAAAAGAAGATAAGATAATGATCGGCGTTAAAATATTTGTCAGCAATAAAAGAAGAAGGCTCATCCCGTCGATTCCGAAGTGAAGGGAACTCTTCATAAATTGTGACCAGGGGTAATTGATCTCGTGCTGCAGTACGCTGTCTACCGTCGGATTATAATCAAAATCCGCTGCGATGTAGAAGGTAACCAGCATTTGTACCAACGCAATTCCCAGTGCCAAATATTTGCTGGAATTGTTTTTCCAGGCAAAAACTAATCCCGAACCTACAAGAGGTAATAGCAATAATGTTAATAACAAACCCGACATTATTATTGTAATAAAAAGTTAACAATTAATATAATTCCCACCGCTAAAGACATGATAAGAATATAGTTCTCCACATTTCCGTTCTGGATACGCTTCATAGCTCTTCCGCTGTCTTCAGCGCCATCGCCTACGAAGTCTACAAAACGGTCAAGGATTCCTTTATCAAACATTCTTCCTCCGCGTCCTAATCCTTCAACAGTTTTTACAACAATCGCATTGTAAAGTTCGTCAACGTATAATTTCTTGGCAGACAGTTTCTCCCATCCGGTGTACATTTCTTCCGGAAGAGCCTGCTTTTTCTTGTTGACGTATGTATTTTTAACAAAAAACCAAACACAGAAGAACATCAGAACCGTTGCACCTAAAAGGATCATTTCAGTACCGAAAGGAACTCCTGAAAGGGTAGCTTCCATCTGGTTGTAGCTCTCCTCAGTAAGCACCGGCTTCAGCCATTCCATTAATTTGGCGTAATGACCGTGTCCGATGAAGTGAGGAAGGTTGATAAAACCGCCTATTACGGAAAAGATGGCCAATACGATCAAAGGCAGCGTCATATTAGACGGGCTTTCATGTAAATGGTGCTTTTGCTCTTCCGTACCTCTGAACTCCCCGTGGAAAGTAAGATAATACAGTCTGAACATATAAGTTGCCGTAACTGCCGCTAAAATAAATAACATTACCCAATAGATCGGGTTTTTAGAAAAAGCAGCTACGAGAATTTCGTCTTTTGAAATCATCCCGGATAACAGAGGGAACCCGGAAATGGCCAGTGTACCGATCAGGAATGTGGCATGCGTAATAGGAATGTATTTTCTCAGGCCACCCATGAAACGCATATCCTGCTCGTTGCTCATCGCGTGGATCACAGAACCTGCTCCAAGGAACAATAATGCTTTAAAGAAAGCATGTGTCATCACGTGGAACATTGCAGTGGTATAAGCACCCAATCCCAAAGCAATGAACATAAATCCAAGCTGTGAAACGGTAGAGTAGGCCAGTACTTTTTTAATATCGTTCTGGCGCAGTGCGTAGAATCCGGCCAATGCCGCCGTTAGGAATCCGATGAATAAGATCCCGTCCTGAACGCTTGGTGCCAATGTGAATAAAAAGTTAGATCTTACGACCAGATAGATCCCTGCCGTTACCATCGTTGCCGCGTGAATCAATGCAGAAACCGGGGTAGGACCTGCCATTGCATCAGGAAGCCAGGTATATAGAGGAACCTGAGCCGATTTACCGGTAGCTCCGATAAATAAACTCGCCGTGATAAAGATGATAACGCTTCCGTCCAGTTCAAATTTACCGGCATTTTCTTTTATGGTTAAATAATCTACAGCATTCGTCTGAGAAGCAAGCATGAAAATTCCGATCAGTAACGCAAGGTCACCGATTCTGTTCATAATAAATGCCTTTCTTGCCGCTTTACCGTATTCTTCGTTGGTATACCAGAAACCGATCAGTAAATAAGAACACAATCCTACACCTTCCCATCCGATGAAAAGGATCAGGTAGTTGCTTCCCATTACCAGTAACAGCATGGAGAAAATGAAGAGATTTAAATAAGTGAAAAACTTATAGAACCCTTTGTCGTGGCTCATGTATCCGATAGAGTAGAGGTGGATTAAAGAACCGATTCCCGTAATGATCATCACCATCATTAAAGACAGCTGGTCGATCTGGAACCCGAAATTGATCTGAATACCATTTACCCTGAACCATTCAAAAGCTTTTACAATAACGGGCTGGCTCTCTGAATTGAAACCCAGGAAAATGCTAACTGCGATGCAGAAAGAAGCAAAAACCATTGCCGTAGCCAGGCTACCCACCACAATTTTCGGAAGATTTTTCCCGAACAGTCCGTTAATAAGAAAACCTAAAAGGGGTAAAAGTATTATTGCATACACTAAATTTTCCATTCTTATCCTCTTAATTTATTAAATATACTTACATCAACAGAACGGGTATTTCGATATAGCATAGCAATAATTGCCAGACCTACCGCCACTTCCGCAGCAGCCACCACCATAATGAAGAAAACTAAAAGTTGTCCGTCTCCGTTCCCTTTGTAGGCTGAAAATGCAGCCAGCAAAAGGTTTACAGAATTCAGCATAAGCTCTACACAACCCAGAATAACAATCGCATTTTTTCTCAGCAATACGCCCAACACGCCCAGACAGAATAATACTGACGAAAGAATGATGAAGTAGTTCAGAGGGATGCTTTGTATAAATGTATTTACTTCTCCCATAATTTTATAAATCTTTTTTACCGATTAATACCGCACCTACGATACCTGCCAGAATGAGGATGGATGCAAGCTCAAACGGTAAAACATATTCATTGAACAAAAGTCTTCCCAGGTTTTTGGTAAGCCCGATGCTTCCGTCTGCATTTGCTACGGCTACGTGGTTCTGCTGTACGCCTCTGAAAACACCCAACACACCGATCAGTAAAAGACCGGCTGTAAAAACACCGACGAATTTTAAAGTATTGTTCTTCTTACTTTCGTCTTGCTTATTAAGGTTAAGCATCATGAGGATATACAGGAACAATACCATGATGGCTCCTGCATAGACAATGATCTGGATAATCGCAAGGAACTGTGCATTCAGAAGGATGTACATGCCGGCGATCGAAAACATCGTAACAATTAATGACAGAATAGCATAGAGAGGATTTCTTGCAAACACGAAATACACCGCACTTGCCACTGCTAAAAATGCCACCAAGAAAAATAAAAACTGATCCATTATTTTACCGCATTTTTTTGTTTCTCGGACTGTCTTTCAGTGATGTCAATCCTTTCATTTATTTTTTCTACCAATTTATCTTTTCCGTAAATGAAAGAACCTCTGTTGGTTTCTACATCTACGAGTCTGTCGGTAAGATAGATCGCGGATTTCGGGCAGGCTTCTTCACACATTCCGCAGAAAATACATCTCAGCATATTAATTTCATAGACCGATGCGTATTTTTCTTCTCTGTACAGGTTCTTTTCCTCCTTCGTTCTTTCTGCAGCCGTCATGGTAATGGCCTCTGCAGGACATGCCACCGCACAAAGTCCGCAGGCGGTACATCTTTCGCGGCCCTCCTCGTCTCTTTTCAAAACGTGCTGGCCTCTCCAGATTTCTGCCCTCGGCTTCTGTACTTCGGGATACGCATATACTGCGGGAGCCCCTTTCAGTACGGTTCTTACAGCATGCTTAAAGGTAATCCCCATCCCCGTAAAAATGGCGGGCAGGTAGATTTTTTCAGCAAGGGTCATTTCTTTATTGGAAACAACTTTTGATCTGTTTGTAAGTTTCATTATTTTTTTATTATTAAATGTTAGAAGATGGAAGCCGGGAGATGGAAGTATATTGCATCACCACACCAACTCATCGTCACATTATCAAATTTTCAAATTAATTTATTCCAAATTATTAATTCGCAAAAGCTAAAATTACCGCTCCTGTAATTAATAAGTTTACCAATGCCATTGGAATTAATGTTTTCCATCCTAAGTGCATCAATTGATCGTATCTGAATCTCGGCAGCGTCCATCTGATCCACATAAAGATCAGAATTCCGATTATTGTTTTGATTAAGAATGCCACAACGCTCAGGATTCCTGCGGTGTTTTCGCCCCAGTGCTGCGTTACCCACTCAATTCCAGGATAGTTGTATCCTCCGAAGAAAAGAACCACCATAAAAGCGTTGGAGATGAACATATTCACATATTCACCGAACATATACAGTCCCAGTTTCATTGATGAATATTCTGTAGAATATCCGGTTACCAGTTCGGATTCACACTCCGGTAAATCGAAAGGGTGTCTGTTGGTTTCTGCCAAAGCAGCAACGAAGAACACAAGGAAAGCGATCGGCTGATAGAAGATATTCCAGTTCAGTCCGGAAACCCATGGAATAAAGCCCCACAATTTTCCGTTGGTCTGGCTAGCCGTAATTTCTTTAAGATCAAGACTTCCCGTCATCATAATGATGGAAAGCAAAGCCAATCCCATCGCCAGTTCGTAGGAAATCATCTGTGAAGAAGCACGGATGGCTCCTAATAATGAATATTTGTTGTTGGAAGCCCAGCCTCCGATCATAATTCCGTAAACCCCGATGGAAGCCATTCCGATAATGAAAAGAACCCCCACGTCGATGTTGGCAACCTGCAGATCGTAAGAGGTACCGGCAATATTTAAACTTTTACCCCAAGGAATAACCGCTCCGGTAATCAGTGAAATAAACATCACCAAAGCAGGGCCCAATACGAAAAGGAATTTTTCCGCATTGGCAGGGGTGAAGTCTTCTTTAAAGAAAAACTTTCCACCATCCGCAAGAGGCTGTAGCAATCCGAAAGGTCCTGCTCTGTTGGGACCGATCCTGTCCTGCATGATCGAGGCCACTTTCCGTTCCGCCCAGGTAGAGTAGGCTGCAATCGTCAATGAAAGCAGGAAAAGGGCTAATACAAGTATAAGTTTAAATGTAATTAAATCCATTTTTTAATTTAAATGTTTTGAAGATGGGAGCCGTAAGCCGGATGTTCAGTACACTGTGGTATCAACTCATCATCACATTACCAATTTTTTATATTCTTAGACAGCTGATGTTGGAAGCAGTAGGTTAAACTTCCAGCTTCCTTCCTTCAGCATCCAACTTTTTTATTTTTCGTCTTTTTCGCTGATTTCTTTCGCCATCGGATTGTCCAGGACTCTTAATTCGTCTTTAGGCTTCTCGTAGTGGTTCAGGGAAATTACCGAATGCCGGTCGATATGTCTTGGGCCTTCTATGTTCCAGTCGCTTAAGCTCTTTCTCTCGAAACGGCAGGTATCGCAAATGAATTCTTCTACTTCTCCCCACTGGTCTTTTCGGGCCGTTACCCTTACAATTTCGTCACCTTTCATCCAAACCACTGCTTTTCCGGAACATTTTCCACAATTGCAAGAAGCATTCATCGGCTTGGTAAACCAAACCCTGCTCGCAAAACGTGCGGTTCTGTCCGTTAATGCACCTACCGGACAAACGTCGATTACGTTTCCGATAAAATCATTATCAAGGGCTTTATTCAGATACGTTGAAATTTCAGCGTGATCTCCTCTGAAAAGGATTCCGTGCTCTCTTTCTCCGGTAAGCTGATTAGCAGCCAGTACACATCTTGCACACAGGATGCAACGGTTCATATTCAGTTTGATGTGAGGACCTAAGTCGTCGGCATCGTAGGTATTTCTTTCGAATTCCGTTCTGGTGCTCTCCACACCATGCTCATAACCAAGATCCTGAAGGTGGCATTCTCCCGCCTGGTCACAGATCGGGCAATCCAACGGGTGATTTAGCAACAAAAACTCAGTTACGGCTTTTCTGCCTTCCTGTGCCTTTTCGGAAGAAAGGTTTTTTACTTCCATCCCGTCCATGACATTGGTTCTACAGCTTGCCACCAATTTCGGCATAGGACGCGGATCTGCTTCAGATCCTTTGGAAACTTCCACTAAGCAAGTTCTGCATCTTCCTCCGCTGGTTTCCAATTTGCTGTAATAGCACATTGCCGGAGGTACGGATTTTCCGCCGATCTGTCTGGCAGCTTCCAGGATAGAAGTTCCAGGCAAAACTTCGGTGGTCTGTCCGTCTATAGTTATTTTAAATTTTTTAACCTCTTCG
The DNA here is from genome assembly GCF_042610505.1 of Chryseobacterium sp. sg2396. NCBI lineage: Bacteria > Pseudomonadati > Bacteroidota > Flavobacteriia > Flavobacteriales > Weeksellaceae > Chryseobacterium > Chryseobacterium sp. sg2396. The sequence goes on from NZ_JBHGAQ010000016.1 coordinate 96,407, forward strand.
CTCATATTCTATGCTTTTCGCTTATGCCTTAGCCATTAAGCTCTGTTTAATTATACTTTTTCGTATTAAATGTGTACCCGATTCCTGCCAGCACCTGTCCGAAAACAAAATCCTGACGGGCTTTATCCGGTTTGTTGTTCAATGTGGTTTTAATATCCCACATGTTGATGTATCCGGCTTTGGCTTCTGCCCTGATCATCCAGTGATTCCAGAAAACCAGGTTTAAACTCGATCTCAGATCGGTTGCCATACCGGCTACATGGAAACGGTCGCTTCTTTCATTGCCGAAAAGTTTTACATTACTCTTAGGAAACATGAAACCTAGACCGGCTCCGTAAGACCATACCAGGTCTATATTTTTCTTGTGAACAAGACTTTTATATTTTTCAAGGCCTAAATTTTCATAATTAAGACCGTCTGTATGCTCAAAGGTAAGGAACTGCTCATCAGATAAATTTACCTGTCCGTTCTGTACCATGGCTGCATATTTCGGATCTGAAATATTTCCTGAAAAACCAACCGTTTGGTTTTGATTCATTACATATTTCATGTGATCGATTCCTAGCACTAAGGCCAAATTATCTTTAATAAAATAACCTGCTCTGAAATTATATTGGACTACCGTAAACCAAGACGGGTCGATATATACAATCCCCAATTTCGTAGGTCTGTCTCTCGCCGATACATTGTTCAGCTGAAAATCATAGCCGTTTCCGCTGAAATGAATGTCCGAGTTGCTAAAAGCCCCTCTGTTCCAACCGAAGAAAGCGAACATCTGTCCTTTTTTGCTTAATGGTAAGGGTTTTTCTTTCTTTTCATTCTGGAATGGAACTGTTTCAATTGTAATCTTTTTGGATTGATTGGCAACATTCACATATCCAATAGCTTCTTCAAGGGATCTTTCTTTCGGTAAGGTATCATTTGTCGCTCTTTGTCCAAAAACAAAACCCGAAATCATTAACCCGGCAGCCAGTAAACTTTTCATCCTAAGCATTTTTCTCAACAGCAGGGATTGGATCTGCATAATGGGCCAGCCCATAGTTCTGTGTCTTACACAACTCAGGGTTTTTCACGTGCCATTCAAACTCGTCTCTGAAGTGACGGATCGCTGCTGCTACCGGCCATGCCGCCGCATCACCCAATGGGCAGATCGTATTTCCTTCGATCTTTCTCTGGATGTCCCAAAGCAGATCGATATCTTCCATTTTTCCTTCTCCTTTCTCGATTTTTTTCAGAATCTTATACATCCATCCCGTACCTTCACGGCAAGGCGTACATTGTCCGCAGCTTTCGTGGTTGTAGAATCTCGCCAGGGTCATGGTATGTTCCACCACACACTGATCTTCATCCAGTACAATAAAACCTCCTGAACCCATCATGGTTCCGGTAGCAAAACCACCGTCAGCCAAAGATTCGTAGTTCATGTATCTCGGTTCTCCGTTCACGGTTTTCAGTAATAAATTGGCAGGAACGATCGGAACGGAGCTTCCACCCGGAATACAGGCTTTCAGTCTTTTTCCGTCCTTAATTCCGCCACAGTATTCGTCAGAGTAAATGAATTCTTCAACGGTAATCGTCATATCGATTTCATAAACGCCCGGTTTATTGATGTTTCCACAGGCTGAAATCAGTTTGGTCCCGGTAGATCTTCCTACGCCGATTTTGGCATATTCCGCTCCGGTAATATCGATGATCGGAACAATCGCTGCGATTGATTCCACGTTGTTCACTACGGTTGGTCTTTCCCAAAGTCCTTTTACAGCCGGGAATGGCGGTTTAAGTCTTGGGTTTCCTCTTTTCCCTTCAAGAGATTCGAGCAATGCGGTTTCTTCGCCGCAGATGTAGGCTCCGGCACCTCTCTGAACATAGATTTCAAGATCGAAACCTGTTCCTAAAATATTTTTACCTAAAAACCCTGCGGCCTTCGCTTCTTCAATCGCTTCTTCCAAAATATCCGGAATCCATGAATATTCCCCACGGATATAGATGTATGAAGTGTTGGAACCTAAACAGTATGATGAAATCAGCATTCCCTCGATCAAAAGATGCGGAAGGAATTCCATCAGGTATCGGTCTTTGAATGTTCCCGGCTCGGATTCGTCGGCATTTACCACAAGGTGTCTTGGAACGCCTTCAGGCTTTGCCAGGAAGCTCCATTTCATCCCGGTCGGGAATCCGGCTCCTCCACGTCCGCGAAGTCCCGAAGCTTTCACTTCTTCCAGGATTTCGTCCGGTGTCATTTTCAGGGCTTTTTCTGCTGCTCCGTAACCTCCCTGCTTGCGGTAGGTTTCAAAATAGCGTATGCCTTCGATATGTGCGTCTTTAAGTAAAAGTTTTTTACTCATTTTTATGTGCTTATTGCAATTGGCTTTTAGCGTCTTGCATTAATTAGTATTAAACGTTAAGTGAATCATTTAAAATCTAAAATATAGAATTTAAAATTTTCTATTAGTCCAAAGCAACCTGCCCCTCTCTGCAAAGATCAAGGATTTCGTCTACTTTTTCTATCGTTAAATTTTCGTGGAAGAATTTTCCCAGCTGCATCATCGGGGCATATCCGCACGCACCAAGGCATTCTGCGGGCTTTAACGTGAACATTCCGTCTTCCGTCGTTTCCCCGTCTTTAATGTTCAGTTTAGTTCTGATGTGGTTCAGGATCTTTTCGCTTCCCGAAACCATGCAAGGTCCCGTTCTGCAGACTTCCAGCACATATTTACCCACAGGCTTCATATTGAACATGGTGTAGAAAGTCGCCACTTCATATACTTCGATCGGCTTGATGCTCAGTAGTTCCGCAACATAATCCATTACCGGAACGTCCAGCCATCCGCCGAATTCTTTCTGTGCCAGGTGAAGAACAGGAATAAGGGCCGATTTTTGTCTTCCCTCGGGATATCTTGCCATCATCTTATGCACCTGTGCTAAACTTTCCGGTTTAAAAGCTATTGTTTCGCTCATTTTATTTGGTTGTAAAATGTACATTGTACAAAGTACAAAGTATTATTATCTGTTTATATTTTCCAAGTACATTGTATATCAATACATTGTACTTTTTACCGTTTTATGCGTCTAATTCGCCCGCAATAATATTCATACTACACATGGTAACGATCGCATCGGAGATCACAGAACCTGTAATCATTTCAGGATACGCCTGGTAGTAAATAAAACAAGGTCTTCTGAAATGCAGTCGGTAAGGGCTTCTTCCGCCGTCACTTACTAAATAGAACCCTAATTCACCGTTTCCTCCTTCCACGGCATGGTAAACTTCTCCTTTCGGAACGTCGGTTTCTCCCATGACGATCTTGAAGTGGTAGATCAGGGCTTCCATTTTCTGGTAAACATCTGCCTTTTCAGGAAGGTAGAAATCCGGAACATCCGCGTGGAATGGTCCTTCAGGAAGGTTTTCGTATGCTTGTTTGATGATTTTAATAGATTCCCAGATTTCCTGCTGACGAACCATGAAACGGTCGTAGGTATCTCCGGAAGTTCCCACCGGAATGATAAAGTCGAAATCCTCGTAAGAAGAATAAGGCTGCGCAACTCTCACGTCATAATCCACACCTGTTGCACGTAAATTCGGACCTGTGAAACCATAGCTTAATGCTCTTTCTGCAGAAATGCCTCCTGCACCGATGGTTCTGTCCATAAAGATTCTGTTTCTCTCAAGAAGCGTACAGAATTCTTTAAATCTCGGCGGGAACGTTTTAAGGAAATCCTTGATCAGCTCATGGAACTTCGGAGTGAAATCTCTTTCAAAACCTCCGATCCTTCCCATATTGGTCGTCATCCTCGCTCCGCAGATCTGTTCGTACATGTCATAAATACGTTCTCTTTCGATGAACATATAGGTAAGTCCTGTAATTGCACCTGAGTCCATCCCGGTTACCCCGTTGCAGATCAGGTGGTCACCGATTCTGGCAAGCTCCATTAAAATAACACGCATATAGTCTACACGTTTCGGAACTTCAACCCCGATCAGCTTTTCAACCGTCATGTGCCAGCCTAAGTTGTTAATCGGCGCAGAACAGTAATTCATACGATCGGTAAGGGTAGTGATCTGGGAATAATTCCTTCTTTCGGAAATTTTCTCAAATGCCCTGTGGATATAGCCTACGGTCTGCTCTGCGTGAAGGATTCTTTCTCCGTCCATGGTCAGGACATTCTGGAAAATCCCGTGGGTAGCTGGGTGGGTAGGTCCTAGATTGAGGGTATACAACTGTCCGTCAATCTGTTCCTTACTGTCGTATTGGTTAAGTATATTAGATAATGAGTTATCTTTCATAATATTTGCTTTTAGCTATTTGCTTTTGGCTATCGGCTAATTGCCATTCACCAGAAGCTATATTATCTTCCGAACATATCGTCGTTCTTGTCGGTTCTTGTGCCGTCTTCCAGACGATATTCCTTCAGCATAGGGTGATAGCCGAGGTCTTCCATATTCAGGATAGGTCTCAGATCAGGGTGTCCTTTAAATTTAATTCCGAAGAAATCATACGTTTCCCTTTCCATCCAGTTGGCTCCGGCGTAAAGATCCACTAAAGAATCAACCTCCACATTTTCCCTGGACATAAAAATTTTCAGACGCAGTCTGAAGTTCGTCATCATATTATGCAGGTGATACACCACACCGATTTCCTTCTCCGGAAATTCAGGATAATGGATCCCGCAGATATCCGTCAGGAAATTGATTTCCAGTGACGAATCTTTCAGGTAATGAACGATTTTCTTCAGGTCTTCTTTCTTTACTTCAACCGTCAGCATTCCATACGGTTCTGAACTGGCAATAACAGATTCCGGAAATTCTCTTGTGATGGCTTCTAATACAAATTCGTTGGTCATTTCCGTTAGTTGCTAATATTGTAAGAATCTAATAATTTCTGATATTCAGGAGTGTCTCTTCTTCTGATGCTTTCGCTTTCAGCCAGGGCCTGAACCTGCATTACCCCTTCGATGATCTGCTCAGGTCGGGGAGGGCATCCCGGAACATAGACGTCTACCGGAATTATTTTATCGATTCCCTGCAATACGGAGTAAGTGTCAAAAATACCGCCGCTCGAAGCACAAGCTCCTACGGCAACCACCCATTTCGGCTCGGCCATCTGGGTGTACACTTCTTTTAGGACCGGTCCTAATTTCTTGGATATGGTTCCGCACACCATCAGTAAGTCTGCCTGTCTCGGGGAAAAAGAGTTTCTTTCCATCCCGAATCTTGAAGCGTCATACGTTGGGTTAAGGGTTGCCATAAACTCGATGCCACAACAAGAGGTTGCGAAAGGCAACGGCCAAAGAGAGAATTTTCTGGCCATCCCGATGACGCTGCTCAGTTTCGTTGCGAAAAACCCTTCTCCTTCAAATCCTTCCGGAGCCGGTGCATCTGTTCTTATTACTGGTTTGTTATCTGACATTTGATTGATTTAAGATTTAATTTAGATCCCGGATACGTGTTAATGTTAGTCATTAAACCTAATTGTCCTGTCTAAAACGGTCATTTACAATTTCTATTTCTTTACTTATCCCAATCCAGTGCCCCTCTCTTCCAGACATAGAAAAATGCCATAAAGAAGATTGCTACAAAAGTAAGCACCGCCAGGAAGCCTTCCATCCCGAATTCTCTGAAGTTGACGGCATAAGGATAGAAGAATACGATTTCAATATCGAATAATACAAACAGTACTGCTGTTAAAAAGTATTTGATAGAAAAAGGCGTTCTTGCATTTCCTTCCACCGGGACTCCACATTCCCAGCTCTGGTTTTTCACAGAATTTCCTTTTTTCTGTTTAGGACCTAAAAAATGCGCTCCAAGCAAAGAAATGGCTACGAAACCTATCGCGACACCTGCCTGTAAAAGGATTGGAATATAACTTTCAGGTAAATTCATTTTTGCATTATTATCTCAATTTGCAAATTTAGCGAATAAACAAGAAAGCATGAAATTTATGTGGTTAAAAGTCGCTTCAAAATAGATGAAACGTATAATTTAGAATCAGTAAAAATAAGGATTATTTCTTCATTTTTCTGAGGAGAGAATATGCCATAAATGAAATGTATGCAAAAAGCACACTGGCATAAATGATATTGACTGCGGTGTTCGTTCTTTCGTCACCGATCCGGAAAAATAAATTGTAGGCGATAAATCCGGCAATCAAAATCCCGAAAACAATTAGGTGTGGTTTCATATCTTCAAATTTCTGATAAGTCTACTTTTCAACAATGGAATTATTTGATCTCCATAGAATAGGTCCGTCGTCTCTTATGGTTCACCGGATCGTAATCCTGCCATAAAAGCTGGACGCTTTTGTTTTCTTCCAGTTCAGGATTGGTTTCCAGGTATTTGACTCCTTTTTTCCTGAAGAGTTTCCAGATTTCCTTGAAAATAATAGAAGTAACGCCTCTTCTCTGATAGTCGGGATGAATCCCGATCAGGTAAAAATTCGCCCGGTCGTTCTTTTTTCCGGCTCTCAGGAAGTGCCACCATCCGAAAGGCAACAGCTTTCCTTTGGATTTCTGCAGGGCGCCGGAATAAGAAGGCATGGTGATGGCAAAGGCAACCAGCTGATTGGCATCGTCAGCGACACAGACAATATAATCCTTGTCGATAAGTTTAAAATATTTCTCTTTATACGTTTTACGCTGTTCGTCGGAAATAGGGGTGTAAGTAGACAGATGCTTATAGGTTTCATCCAGGAGGTCAAACATGGGATCCACGTATTCGATAATCTCCTCTTTCGATTTAAAGTTTAAAACTTTGAGTTTGTATTTCTGGGAAATCAGTTCGTTGAACTTGTGTATTTTTTCAGGCAGTACTTCCGGGAACTGCAACTCGAATTCCACCCATTCTTTTTCTTTCGTCAGGCCCAGCTTTTCCAGATGCTTCGGATAATAGGCGTGGTTATAAATCCCGATCATCGTAGCCAGCTTGTCGAAGCCCATGGTCAGCATTCCTGCTTTATCAAGATTGGTAAAACCCATCGGTCCTTCAATTTTCCCGATATTTTTTTCTATGGCATAATCGATGGCTTTCTGAATAAGAGCCTGGGAAACCTTTTCATCATCAATGAAATCGATCCACCCGAAACGCACTTTTCTGATCCCTAGTTCACGTTCTTCCTTGTGGTTGATTATCAGCGCTATCCTCCCGACAACCGTATTGTTTTTAAATGCCAGGAATTGTTTGGCTTCAGAATATTGAAGGGCCGGATTTTCAGCAGGATTCCAGATATTGATTTCCTCATTCACGAAAGAAGGAACATAATAAGGATTATTCTTATAAAGATCCATCGGAAACCTTACGAACTCCTTGAGCTGATCGGCATTTTTTACTTCAATAACGGAAATTTCTGACATGATTTCTGTGCGAATTATGGAACAAATATAAATAAATTAATACAATACTTTGGCACAGTTTTTACATCATTCGGTATGAAAAAATAGATTACAAGTTTATAGATGAGCGGATATTATATAATCATCATACTTTCGATGGCCGTAAGTTGGTTTGTCTCCTGGCGGCTGAAGTCGAAATTTGAACATTACTCGCATATACATCTCCGTAATGGAATGTCGGGAAAAGAGGTGGCGGAAAAAATGCTGCGGGACAATGGAATCAACGACGTACAGGTAATGTCGGTTCCGGGACAGCTTACCGATCATTACAATCCTGAAAATAAAACGGTAAATCTTTCCGAAGCGGTCTATATGCAACGAAATGCTGCAGCAGCGGCAGTTGCAGCCCATGAATGCGGACATGCGGTTCAGCATAAAGTCGGGTATTCCATGTTGCAGCTCCGTTCCAAGCTGGTACCGGTAGTAAGCATCAGCTCAAACCTGATGCAGTTTGTTATCATGGGAGGGATCCTTGTAATGATGATGAGCGGCAACAAGCTGATCCTGACAATTGGTGTTGTTATGTTTGCTTTAACTACGCTTTTTGCCTTTGTAACACTTCCTGTGGAATATGATGCGAGTAATCGTGCGATGAAATGGCTGAGGGATACCGGGACGGTTACTACGGAAGAATATATCGGTGTAAAGGATAGTCTTAAGTGGGCAGCCAGAACCTACGTTGTAGCAGCGATCGGCTCTCTGGTTCAGCTATTGTACTTTATTTCTCTTTTGATGGGAGGAAGAAGGAATTAATCTTTATATTTAAATGAAACATACTGCATCTCGGAAAGCTTTTCCGAGATGCTTTCTTTTTGGGAAAGCTTCAGAGATGCGGTAACAATACATTTCTCGTGAGCATCAAACTGTAAAACCATTGCATCGTATTTCGAAAGTAATGTGAAAATAAGATTTTGCTGGTTAAAATTAAACTGAATTTCAATTGTCGTTTCCAGTTCCCGGGTAATGATATGGGCTTCTTCCAGCGTAATCTTTGCCGATTCCTTATAAGCTTTTACCAAACCGGAAACGCCCAGTTTTGTCCCGCCGTAATAGCGGACGGAAATCACAAGGACGTTTGTAATCTCATTGGCCAGAAGCTGGTTATAGATCGGCAGTCCGGCACTTCCCGAAGGTTCGCCGTCGTCATTGGCGCGGTAGTTTTCCCCATGCAGCCCCATTCTGAATGCGTAACAATGATGCGTTGCTTTCGGATGTTCGGAGCGGATCTTCTCCAAAGCGGTTTTAAGCTCTTCCTCATTATTTACAGGGAAAGCAAAGCCGATGAACTTGCTTCCTTTTTCTTTTAATAATATATTTTTAACCGGAGATTCTATTGTTTTAAAATTGAACATAAGAAATTGGAAAAATGATTCTGAATGGATTCTGGAATTATTTTCCAAAGGTAAAATTTTTTAAGGGAAAGACTCAAAAACAAGATAACAAAAAAGAGAACCGTTGAGATTCCCTTTCTGTATTATTTTATTCTCCATCTGCCGGCTCACCCGGGTTACCCGGACCTGTACGCTTTACACAAGGACTGCCGTCAAGCGCACAATAATAAGTTTCCCGCGGAATACAGCATCTGTAAGTTCCCGTAGGGCAATATTGGTTACAGGCCTGGATTCCCCCGTTTACAGATTTTAATTCTTTCTTTGATAATTTTCTTAAATTTTTCATGAGATATTGGTTTAAATGGATCATGAAGGTACGGAATTAATTTCAAAGTATGGTGATAAATTAAAAATATTTGCTACGATAAGTTCTGATAATTAAAGCCTTATATTGTTTATTTTTATAAAATGCCAGACTGTTATCTCTGAAATTTTCCTTTTTGAACGGCTGGATATCCAATAAAACCGGAGCTTTTGTCCCGTTTTCCAGATTCAGGTTTTCATTGCGGATCACGATAGCTTCATCCCAGAGATTTCCGTTAATGAACTGCTGCAGCGTAAACCTCCCGCCTTCGATAATCACCGACTGGATCTGCGCTTTGTACAGAGCATCCATCAGTTCCTGCAGGAAATTTTCTTTTTTAATTTTAATAAAATGAATGTGTTCCTGAATTTCTTCTTTAACAGAATTGATGACAATGGTTTTAGCTTCTCTGTTGTAAATATTGAAATCATAAGGAACTTTCAGGTCAAAATCAATTAAAATCCGTACCGGATTTACCCCTTCCACGTTTCTTGCCGTAAGGGCAGGGTTGTCGTTCAACGCAGTTTGGGTTCCCACCAGGATTGCATGTTCGTCGGCTCTCAGCTGATGGACAAATTGATTGGCCAACGGATTCGAGATGGAAGTCGGCTGAAAATCCTTATCCAGTAAACCGTCCGCTGACTGGGCCCATTTCAGGATGATGTAAGGCCTCTTTTTTTCATGATAAGTGAAAAACCTTTTGTTCAGTTCGATGCATTCTTTCTCTAAAACTCCGGACACCACCTCGATTCCGGCATCCTGAATGATTTTTTTGCCTTTTCCGTTTACTTTGTCATGAGAATCCATGGCTCCGATCACGACTTTCCGAAAGCCCAGTTCTTTTATTTTCAGAGCACAAGGTGGTGTTTTCCCGTAATGGGCACACGGCTCAAGAGTAACGTAAATGGTGGATTCCGGAATCAGGGATTTATTCTCCACCGATTCAATGGCGTTGATTTCCGCATGGTTTTCTCCGGCTTTGCGGTGATAGCCTTCTCCAATAATGTTACCGTTGTGTACAATTACGCTTCCCACCAAAGGATTGGGGTAGGTTTTGCCAATGGCTTTTTGAGCTAATTCAATTCCTCTTTTAATAAATACTTCGTCCTCCATATTTCATGAAAAAAGCGAAGTCAAATGGCTTTGCTCCGCTTTTAAGATTTAAGATTATTTTTTATTCTCCGGCAATAATGCTGTGAAGGTTTTGTTTTAATGTTTCAACATGGGCTTTTTTCTCATCAATTGAATCGTAAGTATCTTTCAGCAGCGGATTTTCTCTGGACGGGTTCTTGAAAAATGCCAGGTTGTTTTCCAGTTTCACGATTTCCGCTTCAAGATCAGAGATCTGGCTCTTCATCTTTCTTGCTTTGTCGGTCAGCTGATTTTCAGATAATCCTTCTTCTTTAAGCTCAAATTCATTGATCTTGTTCAGCTTCAGCTTTTCCCTCAATGTTTTGTTGAATTCGGTATTGATGGAAATTTTATCCCTCGGTACTTTTCCGATATTGTTCCAGGCCGTTTTAATAGCTTCAATTCTTTCGATGCTGCCTTCTTCGTTGCTTACGGTTTTAAGGTCTTCCAGGATGGCTTTTTTATGCTTGTAGTTTTCTTTCCAGTTGTCGGCGGAAGCATTGCTTTTTTCACGGTAATTGTTGAAGAAAGCGTTGCAGGCATCACGGAATTCATCCCAGATTTTGTTGGTCATGCTCTTAGGAACATGCCCGATCTTTTTCCAGTCTTCCTGAAGCTTTTTAAATAAAGGAACGGCGATGTCCCATTCTTCGTTGTTCTGGTTGTCCTTTGCCGTCTGGATGAGCTTTAATTTTTCTTCCAGGTTGGCCTGTTGGGAACCTTTTAATGACTTATAATAAGTATTTTTTGTTGTGTTGAAATTTCTGAGCGTGGTTTTGAAATCATTCCAGTTCTGGTTGGAAAGTTTTCTCGGTACGCTTCCGGTTTTAAGGAATTCCGTACGGAGATCTTCCACTTTTCTGATGGCATTCTGCCAGTAATTGTGGTTCGGCTTTTCGGCGGGCTCAGATAATTTTTTGATTTCTGAGATAATCTGGTTTTTCTTTTCAAGATTACCGGTCTGTTCCGTTTCGATTGCTGCCGAAAGTTCGGATTTTCTTTCGTGTATCTTATTGGAAATTTCCTTGAATTCTTCCCATGTTTTTTCACGGAATTCTTCTGCCACCGGTTCTGCCTCCTCCTTCCAAAGCTTGTGAAGGTACTGAAGCTCGTTCAGTGCCTTCTGGATTACCGGCTCATGCTCAAGCTGCTTGGCACGCTCGATGATGTGTTGTCTTTTTTCAAGATTATGGCTGTACTCCTGCTCCAGAAATTCTTTATTCAGGTCCAGCATCTGATAAAACTGGTTCAGGTGATGGAAATAATTATTATTAAGGATCCTGAATTCGGATTTGGCTACCTGTCCGGCGTTGGACCAGTCTTCCTTGATCTCACGGATCGATTTGAAAAGATTGGTTCCCGGCTCGGAATTGGTGTACAGGTTCTTCAGTCTTTCGATGATGCCCTGGCGGTGTTCCAGGTTTTTCTTTTGCTCTTCCTCCTGGCCTTTCTGGAAATCGTCGTGCTTTTCTCTGAAAATATTTACCAAAGCAGAGAATCTTGCCTGCATAGGATGTTCGTAGCTGAAGTTTTCAGGTGCATTTCCGGCTTCTGTATATTCATGCTTTTTGTCTTCCACTTCATCATGGATGTAATGACTTGCTTTTTCCTTCAGCTGATTGAATTTCTTGAAATCTTCACCGGCATTCGGCGCATTGATGATTTTTTCCATTTCTTTCAGCGCATCAGCGAGGGTAATATCTACCTCTTCGTGCTCTTCTTCATGTTCTGTTTCTTCATGCGGAATGTTTTCATCCTGAGATGCAACATTTTCTGATGTTTTTTCCTGAGGAATTTCCTGGTCGTTCTTATTTTCCCCGTTTTCAGAAAGGTTGTTTTCTGTAATCATAGCAAATCGTTTATGTGAGTGGCATTATAATATCCTCTAAATATATGGCTAAAAAGCCAAATACAATACTAAGTTAAGTTATTTTTTTTGAAAATTCCAAATTTCCCAGGCTTTTTCTGCCTGCTGTTCGAGCATATAGTAACCATTCACTGTTTTGGCACCTTTTTCAGAGGCATTGATGATGAATTTCGTGTAATTCGGGTTGTAAATCAGGTCAATGATCAGGTGATCGCTGGTGAGTGCTTCGAAAGGGAACTCCAGGCAGTCTTCCACATTGGGGAAAGTTCCTACCGGTGTACACTGAATTATGAGTTTATGCTGTTCCACCATTTCTTTATCAAGATTTTCATAATTGATTTCCGTAGTTCTTGAAACGGTTATGTTAGGAATTTCATGTTTATCAAGAATATACTTGACAGCTTTGGCAGCCCCGCCATTTCCCAGAATGATTGCTGAATTTTGGTGCTGCTTTTTATGGAGCATCAGGGTTTTTTCAAATCCGAATGCATCCGTATTATAGCCTGTTTTTTTACCGTTTTCAATCCGGACACAGTTGACGGCGCCTATTTCACGGGCTTCATCACTCAATTCATCCAGGTAATCAATGATTTTTTCTTTGTATGGAATCGTGACATTGAATCCCAATAGTTCAGGACTGGAAAAAAGATTCTCTATCTCATGGATTTCCGGCAGATCGAAAATGCTATACGAATAGCCTTTCAGCATCAGCTTCTGGAATTTGTCTTCAAAGTACTTTTTTGAAAAGGAATAGGAAATGTTTTTTCCGATAAGCCCTAGTTTTTTATTGGAATCCATGGGATAAAAATAAAAAAAAGACCGGAAAAAACCGGTCTTCATAATGAAATATTTTTTAAATCTTAGTCTACGATGAATTTCGCTGCGAAGGCATCGGTTTTCAGGATGTAATTCCCTTTTACCAGGCCTTTGAGATTGATTTTATTTGAATGTTTAAAAGGATTCTCAATGGTTTCAATCAGTTTTCCTGAGAAATCATAGATCTGTGCTTTTGAGATTCTGTCCAGATTTTCCCCTTTTACAGACAATTCATTGTTTTTTACAGGATTAGGATAGATACTGAAAGCATTTTTATCTTTCGTTGTTTCCGCGGTTCCCAGTGCACTGTAACAGGTCCAGCTCAGATCGTCAATGGAAATTCTCTTTCCTGTTTCGGAATTGATGATTTTGATCACTACGTTTCCGGCAACATTGATGTTGTTAACGGTGGTCGTGGCAGCTGAAGTCCCGAAAGGAATTGTACCCACATTGTTTCCGTTGATCTGTAAGGTAAGATTTCCTGAGGTATCCGAGAAAGGAAGTTTGGTGGTAACCGTTAAAGAGCCGATCCCTCCTGAAATGGTAGAACTTGTAAGGTTCCCGTTTCTGATGGTAATGGCTTTACCGTTGATCGTCTGGTCTGTTCTTGCATCGGTGGCTGTCCAGGTAATATTATTGCCGGTCCAGGTCTGGGTAGCATAAGAAGAGGATGCTGCCGGAATGTTTGAAAAGTCTTCCGTTCCGCAGCTTCCGCCCGGCTGTCCGCCTGCGAGGGTGGTTCCCTGTGCGGTATTGCTTGCCGTAGACGAGTTTCCTGCTGCGTCTTTTGCAATAACATAGAAATTATAAGTAGTGGACGGATTCAATCCGGAAACAGTTGCCGTTGTTCCGGTTACCGTTGTATAGAATGTTCCGTCTTTGTAAATGTCATAACCAGCGACTCCAACGTTATCCGTAGACGCTGTCCAGCTTAACGAAATGGAGTTTGAAGATGGATTGCTCGTCGCTAAATTCGTAGGCGTGGTCGGAGCTTGGGTATCGGCTACCGGTGTTCCCCAGATCTGCGCTACGTATTCTGGATGATCGATATACGGGTTCCGGTTTCCCTGATAGTTATAAGAGGCATTGTTCCTGGCGATTTCGGTGGCGGAAACAGGATCTGCCACATGCCACGCCAGCAGCTGGTTCAGTTCCCAGGTCTGTAATCCCGGAAAAGCGGAACCTCCCAGCATATTGCCCGTTCCGAAACCGGAAAGCTGGGATTCGTATCGGGTCACAAAATACAGGATCATTCTCGCAATATCTCCTTTAAAGGCGTCGATCGGCTCAAAAACCGTCCCCGAATATCCCGGGGAAATGGAGGTTCCTAATTTCGATCCGTTCTGGGAAGTGTACGAGGCGGACCCTACTTTTCCATAAGGGAAGTTGGATCGCATTCCATTTACTTTGGCATCTGTAGGTCTTATAAAATGAATGTCCGAAACCATCGGTGCATTGCTGTTGAATAAACTTTGGGGAACTACGTGTTCCCTGTTGTAGCAAAGTCCTTCCGGTCCGCTGTTTCCACTGCATTGTCCGCTTGGATAATTATAAGTGTAAGGGTCTGTACCGTTTGGGTTTTCGGAATAAAGATCCAGGATGGTGTTGTCATTCTCATAGCCCGGCATGGCGATGTTATCGCGGTCCGTGGTCTGATAGCCGGTCCAGAGACCGTTGTAGCCGTTATCAATATGGCCGTTCGTAATGATCTGTTTAAGTTTGGTTTTTAAAGCCGCTCCGGTAAGGCCTGCCGTTCCGTCGTAATAACCGGTCGGAATCTGCGCAAACGTGCTGGCAAACGCGAAAATCAGCAAATAGGGGAATAGATGTCGTTTCATTTTTAAAAATTGGGGCGTAAAGGTACAAAAAAATGAACACGGAATGTGTTAATTTTTAGTAATATACTCCCTGCTTATTTTTGAAAATACCCATGAAATACCGAATCCGAAAAGGGAAGCGGTAAGGGCCACGATCAGGTAGTTTTTGCCGACGATCTTTACCGGGAAAGGAAGGCTTTCGTTCGCCTTGAAAAATTCGGTGTACTGCTGGAAGTAGCAGAGACCGGTGCCCAGAATCAGCCCGGAAATGATTCCCAATACAACGATCAGGATCCCGGTGTAAAAATACACCTGCCGCAGATGGCTTAACGGGAAACCTAACGAAACGAGAGATTTAGCCTGTTCTTTCTTATCCAGCTGGAGGATAATGATGGCTCCTGCAAGATTGAAGGTCGTAATGAAAATAACCAGCGCAAAAATTAAATAGATAAATAATTTTTCGGTGTTGATCATTTTCCAGAACGCGGCATTCTCCTCCTGCTTGGTTTTGATTTCGATCTGTTGTCCCGAAGGTGTTTTTTCACCCTGAAGGTTGCCGCCGAGTGAGATTGTGAGCTGTTGTTTCACGGCATCGGCGTTTTCAGGATTCTTTAATTTAATGACGATCTGATAAGCGGAATGTTTCGGCAGGCTGAGCAATTCCTCCGTCAGCTCGATCGGGGCAATGATGTAATTGTCCAGCTGGTCCTTGCCGGGGAAAAGCCCGGTGACCAGAATGTCTTTTTTGTTGTAGATGTCTTCTTCCTTATTGATGATCCCGGTTCCCGGCTTCGGCATGAATATCGTGGCATATCCGTTCTCCGTGGCTACCGGAACGGACAGCCGAATGTCCAGCGAATTTTCCATCAGGACTTCATTGGAGTACTTGAATCCCGGATAAACACCGAAGAACACTTCTTTATCGATGGGATTCACTTTGGTATAGGCCGAATCAACACCCCGCAGATAGGCAATGTCGCCTTTGCCGTTGAAGCTGATGTAGACTTTTTCTTCGATCACCCTCGAAAAATGGCTGATCTCCTTGTTGTTTTTCAGAACGGTGGTGATCTGGTCCAGGTCTTTCAAGGTTTTGCCGGAAGTGCTTTTGATGGTCAGGTCGGCGTGTAGGTTGGAGATCAGGTCTTTATTGAGATCCTCAAGGCCCGAAAAAACCGAGATGATGACAAACATTGCCGTTACCGCTACCGTCATGGCACCCACCGCCAACCAGGTAATAAAGGTCACGGCCGTGCTCCCTTTTTTTGACAAAAGGTAACGGGAAGCAATATAAAAAGCAATGTTTTTCAAAATTTACAGAATCGGATTATCGCCTTCGCCTCTCAGTTCGCGCTCCAGTTTTTCCACATCGTCCAGCGTCGTATCCAGGTAAAAGCTGAGATTCGGGATCACACGTACCTGCTTGGCCATTTTCTGGCCGATAAAATTCCGGTACTGCGCCTTGTTTTCCTCGATCTCCTTCATCACGGCCTTGCGGTGCTCCTGCGGGAAGATGCTTAAATAAATCTTGGCAATGCTGAGATCCGGCGTCACCTTTACATCCGAAACCGTTACCAGAATGCTCTGCTTGCTTTCTGATGCCTGCTTGCGGAAAAGCTCTGCGAAATCTTCCTGTATGATCTGGGCTACTTTTCTTTGTCTGTTACTTTCCATAATTTCTGCAAATTTAGTACTTTTGTTTGAATTGCTGCCCCGAAATCCGGCGGCTCTTTCAAAATTACGACTTAATTTATTTTATTCTTTATGAAATTAGAACATATCGGTATTGCCGTACAATCCTTAGGGGTTTCCGACGAACTTTTTGCCAAGCTGCTGGGAAAAGAATCCTATAAAAAAGAATCGGTGGAACGGGAAGGCGTGACCACTTCATTCTATGCCGCCGGCGAAAGCAAAATCGAGCTGCTGGAAGCGAGTCGGGAAGAAAGCCCGATCGCCAAATTCATCAGTAAAAAAGGAGAAGGCATCCATCACCTGGCATTCGGGGTAGACGATATCGCGGCCGAGGTGCAAAGACTGAAAAAAGAAGGCTTTGAATTTATCTCCGAAGAACCCAAAGAAGGTGCTGATAATAAACTCGTTGTCTTCCTTCACCCGAAATCCACCAACGGTGTCCTCATAGAATTGTGCCAAGAAAAACCCTAAATAATTTTGTAGGAACAGAAATTTTGCTATTTTTGCAATCACAAAATTTAACCAAATTTTTGAGGTCCTATAGCTCAGTTGGTTAGAGCACCTGACTCATAATCAGGTGGTCCTTGGTTCGAGCCCAAGTGGGACCACGTTGAAAAGCACTTACAGTTGTAGGTGCTTTTTTGGTTATTAAAGCTGTTTTTTCAATAGATTACTTTATTTACTGAAGTTTGATTTTGTTATCTAAAAAGCATACAATTTGTTTACAACTTTTAAGTTTTTGATTGCATATTAAATCACATATTTTTCATTACTTACGATAAAAAAATTAAAGATGCCATTATTCAAATTTGCTGAAGGTCATAAATACCATTACAAAAGATTATTATGAAGATGAAAATTTTTGCAGAAGTAGTGCAGTTATATACATACATTTTTAGATAGAAATTGAATGCTTTTGACTTTACTAAAGGTATTCAACAAAGTCTCAATGGTGATTCTAATTATCATTGGTTTTTACGTTAAAAAGAGGCTCTATCAAAGTCAAAACTTGAATTTAAACATTGATGAAAAGGTAGAATCAGGTGTATTTTTATGATTTAAAAAAATTCATGATTCAAATGATTGAAATTTTGATAATGTAGCAATAAAAAACGAGGCTGTTTTACTTTTGAGACAGTCTCGTCTTATATAGTAAATATTTAAATCTATTTTTTTTTATCTAAAAAATCATTTATATTTGCATACTATAATTAGCATGGTATGACTTTTGAAGAATTAAGAAGAGTTCAGTTTGAGAAAATAAAAGCAAATATTTGTAAGGGAAGCTTTTATAGTAGCCCTAATGATCTTGTTATAAATGAAGATTCGTTAAATATCTTAAAGTTAATTCCAGATAACTCAATTTCTCTAATTCTCACAGACCCTCCTTATCATTCGACTAAAAAGAATAATATTACTAATGACAAGTCGTTTGCAACTGATGAGCTCTTTATTGACTGGATGTCAAAATTTTTTAAGGAATGGAAAAGGATTTTAAAACCTAATGGTTCTCTATTTATGTATTGCTCGAGTGCAATGTCTGCTAAACTAGAAGTGAAAATGTCTCAAGATTTTAATATATTATCAAATATAGTTTGGACAAAGCCAAATGAACCTGGTTTTGATGGATGGAAAGGTAAAGCAAAAAAAGAATCTTTAAGACAATGGTATCCACACTCTGAGAGAATAATTTTTGCTGAAGTAGCAGAAGAAGGTAATTTAAAGCGTTCAAGTTTTGGTCATTTTTTACGTAATCAGAGAAAAATAGCAGGCCTCTCAGGTAATAAACTCACTGAGATTGTTGGCGCATATGGCAAAGTTAATCATGGGGGGGCAGTTTCTAACTGGGAAGCAGGTAGAAATATTCCTAGTAGAGAACAATATGAAAAAATTAGTAAAGCTCTTTTAGATACAGGGAAAATAAGCTCAATGCCTGTTTATGAGGATGCTATAAGAAAATTTGATGTAAATTCAAATATAGAGTTTACTGATGTATGGAATTTTAGTTCAGTAAGACCTTATAAAGGAAAACATCCAGCTGAAAAACCATTAGATATGCTTGAACATTGTATATTAGCAACTACCTATGAGCACGATATAGTTTTAGATTGCTTTGCTGGCTCAGGTAATACAGCAATTGCAGCTAAAAATTTAAATAGAAAAACTATAAGTATTGACGTAGAAAAACAATGGTGTGATTCTATTATTAATAAGCTTACTAATCATCAATTTTTTCAAATGGTATATGCTGAGAAAATTAGTTAAGAACTTAATACTCAAATCTCTCTTCTAAATTCCTTTCATAAATAGATTTTATCCATCTAAGTGTTTCAGAAATCCCTGAGTCTTTACAAACAACATTACAATGATGATGTCCCCATCCTAAATTGTATGGACGATGATTATATTGTCCAGTCCTAAGTTCTATAATGTGGAAAAGATTGATTTCAGTTACTGTTAAATCAGGAACAAGTCTTCCTTCTGCTTGTGTAAGCCTATTAATGAAACCTTTACCACTAAGTTTTTGTAAACATAGAGGGCAAATAGTGTTTAGGTCTTTATCAATGATTCTATTATTAATAAGTATATCATAGTCCTTTAAATTTCTTTCTTCACATATTTCATTAATATAATTAAGACGTAGCTCTATATCTTCTGAACTCATTCCAGCAGATAAAGCAACCTCATTTGAATCAGTACATAGCCAAAATAAATATTCTAGTTGATATTGTGCGTCGTTAAAAGTCTCTTTACTCGCATACTCATAGACTCTAATTCCTGCACCTTTTAATCCACTTGTATTGTATCCTAAAGTAACTTTTTCGACATCTGCAGAAGTTGTTGAAGGGACTCTGGCAACAAATTCTCCTCCCAAAGGGGATTTTCTACTATTGGGTACATTTAATCCTTTTTCTATAGGATTGTATAAATTCCATTCCCTTCTAGTTTCATAAAAAATTAATGCATTCTCTCCCAGTTTTAATCCTTTGGCTATTAATTCATTATTAATGTCTTCATTATTAAAATAATATTCAGGATTTATTAAAACAATGAAGCCATTCTCAAATGGTTCAATATCGCATTGTTCAGGATTGCATATTTCAAAAAAATTATAGGGAATTAAAACAGTACTATTTCTATTAACTCTATTTTGAAAAATTACATCATCGTCAGCACCTCTTGTCTGGCCTGTTTTATAAATTTTACTTTTTAGAAGTGAAGGAAGGCTGGGTTTTCTTTTTTTAGTCATCAAATAGCTCTTTAACATTTATTTCTAAAGCCATAGCAATTTTTTCAATATTTACCAGAGTTATGTTTTTCTCAGCTCTTTCAATCATTCCAATATAAGTTCTATGTAATTCACTTTTAAAAGAAAGCTCTTCTTGAGATACACCTTTTGCTTTTCTCAATTCGCGTACCTTAGCTCCAAATTTTACTAGAATGTCTTTTTTCAAAATAATTGCTAATTATAGTATGTAAAATTAATATTTGAAAATTTTTTAAACAACATACTATTGTTAGCATTAATAGTGAAATTTAGAAACTTTGATTAGGTTAAAAATCTGTATCAATGAATCTTCAAATTTTAAAGACATCTGTTACACTCATTAATAATTAACTCAAATCAGAAAGGCTATTGTAATTCTCTTTCTTTAAATTGAATAACTATATCATTCTGAATACAAAGTGCTTGAAAGTCCTTTAGTGAAGAAATTGCATGATTTTCATCTATAAATTGTTCTAAAGAGTATTCCTTAAACAACAATTTTCCTCCTTCATCAGTGCTAAAGATGTTGTTATCCTGAAAGAGAATATTTTCCCAATGACCTAAGTTAGTATCTCGCCACCACATCTTTTTATCTATAACTAAAAACAGCTTGGTTTCAGCCTTCTCAACTGTATTAAAGGTTTCAGGCTTTATTTTGCTTGCAGTAGTACCATTTTGTTTTGAAGCATCATAATAACCAGTATCTGTGAGAATGAAAATTGAAAATATTAAATCATCCTTTGGAGCAAATTTGAAGTGGTAAAAATACATACTCAACCAATCCCAAGCCCAGTGGTCTAAATTAACTTTTGTTCCATTTTTAGCATGAGCTGAAAAAACAGGATTGCCCTCCCTAAACTCAAAGTCAAAATGACCTCCTATAAAGGAGACTAAATTTTTTATCCTATCCTGATACTCGAAAAGAAGTCTATAAGCTTTTCTAACATCTATTAATGTATTATTGAGTTCGTTTTGCATATTCAAATAAGTTATTAGTTGAGGTTCTTGTAATAGTAATCTGTGAAAGGTTTTTTAGAGGTGTTATAAGCCTTTCCTGCGTAGAATTAAAACCAATTGTAAACTTAAGAAATTCAAATTGATTGGAGTATATTCTTGGAGATTTAAAATCACCAAACCACTTCATCGTGTAAAACTGATGAAGTTCAAATCCTTTAATAATATCTTCTAAGATTCTTTTCTGAGGTTTAAAAAGCTTCAACTTGAGATTCTCCAGGTTTTGGTAATGGCTAACAATGGACATTAACATATGAGTCCAATTTGTTTTACATATTACAACTTCTTGATTTTTATGAATAATATTAAGCTCAGGACTCTTGTTATATAGCCCTCCTAATTCTATATAATAAAGCAGTTTATTATCATCAGAGAAGTCATTATAATAAGCTATTATCTGGTTTCTTTTCTGTGTAGTAGATTGTTGGTATTTATCCCATCTCTTAGCTTCTATGATTACATCAAACCTTTCAGTTCTTATAAAAACATCTGGTTCTATAAAATTAATGTTGGAAGTACCTTCTGCACTCCAATGTTGCCAAAAGAAAATCTCATCTATAGTAGTGACTTTAGGTAAACCCCCAGTAACTAGAGAGCTATTCAAAATAGACCAAAAAAGTTCATCTGGAAGGTATTTTAAACCATCAAAAGTAAGAGATGTTAAAGAATCTTCTTTTGCTTCTAGCTTTCCTTTTCTTTGGTAGAAATGAGAGATCATGCTTGATTATTTTTGTTTTAAACTTAAGTTAATTTAAAAAATGTTATGATTATTTTTACACTCACTATTCTCAATGTGAGAAAGTAATTTCTAAATTTAAAATTTTAAAAAAAATTCTGCAAAAAATATTGATATTTCGTAATCCTCCTCAGCCCCCCCATCCAATTTTACAGAAAGGAAATACCCCTCCCCATCTTGTAAGAACTCGAAAATTTTCATAGGGGTATTATTAAATCTGAGAACAATTGAAACTCCAATTTCACCTCTTCACTTGTGATAGCACTATGTCACCTTATGAATGTGCTTTCACTGTACCTGCTTATACTGATTTCTACCCATCTCACCCCAACACTGAACCTGGAGCAGTTAAAGTAGATTGTCAACCTTTCTCTTTTACAATGCAACACTCCTGAATAACCCCCACCTATTAGGAGAAAACAGGCATTAGACTTTAAGCCTCAGGTAATAACCAACTATAATTAAACATTGTACAACTTAGCTGTAAAAGTCAATTTTTCGAATATTCAAAATGAAAAATAATCTTGTTTAACATGAAACTAAAATCACTACTAATCACAATCACATTTGTACTGGGAATACTGTTAGCAGTCTTTGGAATTAAATTCTACCAAAAATCAAATATCGAAGGATATAACCTTGTCAACTATCCTGTACAGATAGTTCTACCAGAAGACTACAAAGAAATAACTCCTAAAAGTAATATTCTAGGATATTACAACAAGAGACAGAACAAACTCTACATTGCATTTACTGATGATAAAGAAGATAGTCCAATCAATAAGAACGTAGATTCAACTAGCATTGCAGACCAGAAGTAATGGTGTTTGAGGTTATTCACTATTACACAGTTCCAAGTAATATTGACATTGATAAAGATCTTAAAGGGTATGTTCATCATAGTTACAACTTCTACATTTTTTTGAGTAATTGTGTAATAGCTTGGCAACTTAATATTCATTAAGATTAAAAACAGTTAGATCACACATACAAGCTAAGTGGAACAAGCCTACAAAAAGTGATTTTGGAATTCTGTATGATGCTGCTTTGAGGGAAATTATTCAGAAAAAAGAACTTTTAATGCATCCGAACATTTCACTTATGATTTAAGCTTATTTTGAAGATATTGAGAAAATTCTAAGAGGCTTGTTAGAGAAGGCAAATGAAAAAGCTGAATTATGGTTAATTTTATCAACTTCGGCTTATGCAGATGTTGAAATTCCGGTAGATCTAATAATTGGGGAGATCGGAAATAGGATTGGCTGGTATCTTAGAAATTGGTGTACTAAGAAATATTAGGAAAAGAAAAACAAAATATAGCCCAAACATAACTACTTTGAGAGAAAGTGTTGTTATTTTCTCAACTTATAAGTAAATTAAAACAAAATTTTTAATAAAAAGTTAGTAATTTAATACAAACACACTTGAACCCATTTAAATCCACAGCATTCCGTACAACTTCAATATTTTCATAAATAGCTGATATATAGTAAATATAACTCCATCTAGTGCCACATAAATACACTCTTAAAGATGTTTTACTTACTCAGCAATTTTCTAGCAAATATCATAAGTAGAATTCACTGCATAAGCCAATTCCCTGATAAAAGCATTCATTATCGGATTGGAAGAAAACAGTGTTTGTAGTATCGCAAGCGTTAGTATAAGCCACGGACCATGTTCTGAAGAATAATGCCAATGCTTCTTTTTGTTCTTGTGTTAATTCCTTAACTGCTGAGGTTGTTTCATGTTTTGCTTCTGGTTTTGTTTCTTCTTTGGTGTTAGCAAATGTAAATGTGGAAAGGGCTAATGCGCCCGCAAAAAGTAATTTTTCATAGTTAAAAATTTATGTTAAGATTAAGTTAGTCAAGAAAAGTATTCATCTTCTTCAATCGTTCCGTCATCATTTTCGTCCGGTCGTTTCCGTTGGAATCTACCACTTTTAAATTTCCATTATACATCGACGGGTTTTCGAGGTAGTTTTTCCGTGCTTCCAGAAACTGCTGTTTGGATTTGGTCTTCACATCATTTCCGTAATTCAGGGGCTCAATCGATTCATCGGATTTTTTAATATCGGTGGCGTAGATTTCAATCGTCTTGTTTTTATTGTAGACTTCGAGGATTAATCCGGAAAGGCCTTTAAAACGGAACGGACCTTCGGGGATCGTAATATCGTTGGTGAACCAGGCAAAATAAATGTCGCCTGTATCGGTGGTGGTTTTGGCCAACCGGGTTTTGAAGCCTTTGAGGTCTTTGGTTTCATTCAGGATTTCCCATTTCAGTGGGGGGGTCCTCGTAAGTGAAGATGTATTTGCCCACAGGAAGCAAAACTCATACATTTTCTTTCGTTTTATAAACGCTGCCTACTGATTTCGGATATTTAGGAATGGCTCCTGCGCTTGTAGTAATGGTTTCTTTGGAATTCTGTTGGTAAAATGCCTGCGCTTCCCGGCTGAAATATGCAGATTCTATATTGTTGCACAGAAGGGTAGAAGCATAAATATTAACCTTATGCCGGTTCAGGCTGTCAGAAATCATTTTGGTTTCATAATTCACCTCCATGACCGCTTTATTTTGTGCAAAAACAAACAGCAAATTGGAAATAAATAATCTTGCGAATAAAATCTTCTTCATAATTATTAGCATTAACGATCCCAATAATACGAAAATAAATGAATTCCTCGTGATGGGAACCCGTAATTTACAAACGTTGCGGAATGATTAACCGCCTTTTGTTTATTTTAAACACGTCAATCATTCCACTAAAAACAAATCCGGCTCAACCATCAATTGAGCCGGATTCATATAATTATCCAGATTTACTTAAACTTTATTAATAAGCCGCTCTAGTCTTTCCATCATCTCCTCTTTCTCCTTCAGCATTCTCTCATACAAAGCAATCTTTTCATCATAGAGTTCAACGATTTTATCAATCGGGTTGAAGCTACATTGATAATTCATTGCAGAAGCAATAGCATTATCTTTAAAATCGTGAAAAGTATTTGAAATAATATTAATAGCCTGCTCCTCATCAAAATTATGAAAAGCTTCTACCGGAATCTTCAGGACGTTGGAAATGGCTTTCAGAAGGTGGTCTTCGATGACTTCTTTTTGTTCCAGAAGGGAAATTTTTTTCTGGTTCCAGTCTTCGCCGAGGTCGAAGGCGAGGGCTTCCTGCTTGATGCCGAGCATTTCCCTGAAGCGTTTTACGTTTCTTCCCTGATGTATTTTCTGTTCCATAGCGGTGATCAAAGTTTTAATGGCTTAAAGATAAAGCGATTTGTGTTTATTCGTCGAAGGGTAAAGTTAAAAATTATCCGGTAAAATACCCATTCGTTTAGGGATATTTTATTCCCTGAGTGAATCGATTTTTACGGAGAAGGCTGAAATGGGTTTCCTGCATAAATTAAATTACAGATATTTTACCCGCTCAATCTAAAAAAACATTCACCTTCTTCAGCCGATCAACCATCATTTTCGTCCGGTCGTTGCCGTTGGAATCCATCACTTTTAAATTTCCATTATACACCGATGGGTTTTGAATATAGTTTTTCCGTGCGTCCAGGAACTGCTGTTTGGATTTGGTCTTCACATCATTCCCGTAGTTTAAAGGTTCGATCAATTCATCGGATTTTTTAATATCAGTGGCGTAGATTTCAATCGTCTTGTTTTTATTGTAGACTTCGAGAATCAATCCGGAAAGGCCTTTGAAGCGGAAGGGGCCGTCGGGGATGGTAATATCATTGGTAAACCAGGCAAAATAAGTATCGCCGGTATCGGTGGTGGTTTTGGCCAACCGGGTTTTGAAGCCTTTGAGGTCTTTGGTTTCATTCAGGATTTCCCATTTCAGTGGGGGTTCCTCGTAAGTGAAGATGTATTTGCCCACAGGAAGAGAAACCAATACATTTTCTTTTGTTTTATAAACGCTACCCACCGATTTCGGATATTTAGGAATGGCTCCTGCGCTTGTGGCAATGGTTTCTTTGGAATTTCCTTTATAAAATGCCTGAGCTTCCCGGCTGAAATATACAGATTCCACATTGTTGCACAGTAGGGTAGATGCATAAATGTTGACCTTATCCCGGTTCAGGCTGTCGGAAATCATTTTGATTTCATAATTAACTTCCATTACCGCTTTGTTTTGTGCCGGAATAAAAAGCATGGTGAAAATAAAAAACCAAGCAGACAGAATCTTCATAATTTATAATTGACGTATACAATAATACAAAATTAAATTAATTCATCATTTTGGGAATTTGTAACTTTGTGGCATTGTATGTGCATCTTAGAATATCGCAAATACGGTAGATGTCTTAATTAAATAAAAAGAAGCCGGGATGGTAGAATTAAAATATTACTTCATCTCATTCTATCTATTAAAATTAAAGAATTTTCATTTCCGTAATTAATATTTTTGCAGAAGCAATTAAAACAAAAATTAATAACCATCAAAACCAGGTTTCATGATAAACCCAAAACATCCTTTACAGAATTACCATACCCAACAGGAATTTTTTCTGAAACATCTTGCAGAAGAAAGCAAAGAATATCACACCCTACACATTTCTTACGGAAATGCCGTATACTTATATTACCAGCTCCAGCTAAATGTTTCAGTGGATGATTATGAAGAATGGCTAAATGAAATAGCAGATGAAGAGGTAAGAAATACGATGAAGTCAAAAGGTTTTGAAGCATGTCGGGAGATTTGTTCGTTTATCAGTTTTATTCAGAAGAAAAGAAATGTTACGGAAGATGAATATATCAGGAAAAAAATGGGCAACGAAGAGTATATTAAATATAAGATGCTCTGCCAGCAAGATTATTAAATATCATCATTACCATAAAAGGCTATTTTCTGTAGAGGAGCCGGCTTTTGAGAAATAAATGGCAGGGAGTAAATGATACTTCTCAAAAATAATGTCTTTTCCATACCGGGTTTTACGGTGCCATCCACAAATGCCGTTGGTTTAGGCTTGATTATTTATTCATTAATTTCTGAATGTAAAAAAGAGTTTGCTTAATACGATCATCGATATTTATATGGGTAACAGCAAGTTGACAGGATAAACTTCTGTGATTCAAGATCCCTTCTCCGATTAATTGAAATTTATATTCCTGAAAAACAGTATGATGTGATTTTGTTGTAAATTTTTTCATTTCTTTTCCAACGCCGTGGCGAATTTCTGCATCTATATCAGTAGAGACAGCTGCTCAGGTAAAAAAGATAAGCCATGAAAAATTTATATATACAGCTCCTGCTATTTTTTCCGGTATTCGGATGGGCGCAGGTTCCGGTAGTGGAAACCGGAGACGGAAAAGGCGGTTACGCAAAAAGCAATGAAGTCGTGCTTCAGAAACTGAACATTGATACCAAAATCACCGGACGGATTTCGACAAACACCGTGACAATGGTTTTCAGGAACAATTCCAGCCGGCTGAGAGAAGGCAGGGTAACCTTTCCGCTGCCGGAAGGCGTGAATGCGAGTGGCTATGCCCTGGACATCAACGGGAAGCTCCGAAACGCCGTTCCGGTGGAAAAGGAAAAAGCCAGAGAAGTCTACGAAACCATTAAAAAACGGAATATCGATCCCGGGATTCTCGAAAAGGTGGAAGGGAATAACTTCAGGACGACGGTATATCCGATCGGTGCGAATGGTGGGGAAAGGACGGTTCAGATTACTTATAATTACGAGCTGAAAAAATCCGGAAATACCTATCAATATGTTTTGCCGCTGAATGTTGAAACCGAAATTCCGGAATTCGCTGTGAAAACCACGGTTTTCCAAAGTGCCGATGCACCGCAACTGGTAGAAAGGCCCGACGGAACCTTTGGTTTCATAAAAAAAGGAAATGTCTGGACCGCTGAAATCCGTAAAACCAAATTTAAGCCCGCGAATAACCTAAAGGTAAATCTTCCTCAACACGCCGACGGGCAGACTGTGCTGATGCAGAAAGCTTCGGGGGATGCCTTTTATTTTCTGGCAGGCATTGCCGTTGATCCGGGGGAGAGGATGAAAAAACTTCCTCGAAAGCTGGCCCTGGTCTGGGATAATTCGTTTAGTGGGAAAAGACGGGATCATACAAAAGAATGGGCCTTGCTCGAAAGGTATTTTAAAACCAACACCAGCCTCACGGTAAAAATATATTTCCTCAACAACACATTTGAAGAAGGCCAGGCCTTCACCATCGGAAACGGCAACTGGACTGCGCTGAAAGATTACCTTTCAGAAACCGTCTATGACGGCGGTACGGATTTCAGTCAGCTGAAACCTGTGAAGGAGGATGAAATTTTATTTTTCACGGACGGGATGTCCTCTTTCGGAGACCTGAAGCTGAGCTGGAATAAACCAACCTACACTATATCTTCATCAGGATCTATAAATGCAAGTCAGTTAAAATTCATCAGCAATGCTACCGGTGGAGAATTTTTAAACCTGAATGAAAACGATCCCGCAAAAGAGGTCAGAAAGCTCCTTGTTCAGCCGCTGAAATTCCTGGGAATCGAAAGCAATGATGGTCTTTCTGAGGTATATCCATCCTTACCGCAGACCATTTCGCAGGATTTTATGCTGACGGGGATCTTAAAGGGAAATCAATCGGAAGTCCTGGTGAAATTCGGATACGGAAATGAAGTAACGGAAACCCGTACCATCTCTTTAGATCCGGCAGAACAGACCGTCAAGGACTGGGAGATCTCGAAATTCTGGGCACAGAAAAAACTGAACGAGCTGGAAATTTTTGAAAAGAAAAATAAAGAGACCATAAAAGAAATAAGCCGTCAGTTCGGGCTGGTAAGCAACAACATGAGCCTGATGGTGCTGGAAAATGTCCAGGATTATGTCCGGTATGATATTCCGCCGCCTGCTGAGTTGAGAAGTGTCTACGACCAGATCGTAAAAAACAACAGGTCCATGAAAGATGAACGCGTAAAGGACCTGATGGCCGATGCGGAAATGATGACCGAAGAGCTGAAAGCCTGGTGGAAAAAAGACTACACCCGTAAAGAAAACCAAAAACGCTATCCGGAACCGGGATATAACGGGACTTCGGATTCTACAGGAAATCAAAGAATTGAAGAAGTGGTCATGATAGGAGCTTCCCGTATAAGGGGAAACAGCAGCATGACTGTGGCGGATGCTGCTCCGCAGGCAGATCAGGCGGTGGATATCCTTGGTTCCAAATCCAAAGACATTCAGGAAGTGGTCGTAACGGAGGCGCTGGGTATGAGAAAAAGAGCGGAGATGACGGCTTCAAGTAATGTCGTTCATGCTCTTCAGGGCAGAGTCGCCGGAATATCAGTCAGGGGTTGGGGAAGTCAGGCTGATACCATAAAGATCCAGGAGATTTCAGAGGTGGTCAATTCCGGCAGAATAAACGTTATCGACGTAAAATCCAGCGCGGAATACATGAAGCTTTTTGAAAAAGCCAAAGATGCGGAAACCATTTATAAGGTTTATCTGGACAACAGGAGCAGCTATGAAAATCTTCCCCAATATTATTTTGATGTTGCGCAGCTGCTGTTTAGCATCAAAGATAAAAAATCAGGATTAAAAGTATTGAGCTCGATTGCGGACCTCGATATTGAAAACGAAGAACTGTACAAGCTGCTTGCCTATAAGCTGAAACAGGCGGAAGTGTATGATAAGGAACTTTTCGTAACGCAGAAAGTCCTGGAATGGCGGCCTTTCGATCCGCAGAGTTACCGGGATTATGCGCTGGCCCTGGAAGACAACGGGCAGTATCAGCAAGCCCTAGACCATCTGTATTCCATCCTGATGCAGTCGTACACCAAAGAGCTGGCAGACCGTGATGACGGTATTGAAGAAACGGTGCTCATGGAAATCAACGGGCTTATCAGCAGGTATGGGAAAAAGCTGAATCTGAAAAAGATCAATCCTAAGATCATAGCCGATCTGCCGGTCAACATCCGGGTGGTGCTCAACTGGAATAAAGACGATACCGACATCGATCTCTGGGTAACGGATCCGGATAACGAGCGTTGCTATTACGGCCATCCACAAACACGAGCCGGAGGAAGGCTGAGCAATGATTTCACCGGAGGTTTCGGCCCTGAACAGTTTTTGCTTAAAAAAGCCGTAAAAGGGAAATATAAAATCCAGACCAATTTCTTTGGAGAAAGACAGGTTGGAGTGGCCGGACCAACGGCGCTCATGGCGGAAATCTACATCAACTACGCGACGGGAAAACAGGAAAGGAAGACAGTGGTGTTCCAGAATCAGAAAGATAACGAAGGACATGATGACGGAATTCTGATCGGAGAGTTTGAGTTTTAATGGTGAACCTGGTAATTCCGGTGATTGTGGGTTTTTAAGAATATATCAGGTTCTTATTCCGTAGGCGGGCAGATCGGTTTTTAGTGATAAGCCGTTTGATGCGGATGTATGTAATGGTAATCAGGCCCTGCCTGCGGGATTTTTTAGAAAAAGAAGGGTAGAAACACAATAAAAAGGCAATGTAAAGGGTTAGCGTGGTGGTCGGAAGTATTATGAAGAAGATGGAGTCGGGAGCGTCTGCGTAACAGCAGGCGCTTTCTTTTTTCGTAGCATTCGTACTCTTCCCGTAAATGTATTGAAATAAGTTCTGATGTTCCTGTTTAAAAATTACGGATATTCCTGTTTTAACGGGCATAATTTGTTTTTAAGGCTTAAAAGATAGTTGTAGCTTATCATAAAATGATTCCTCATACTTATCAATACAAAGTGTTGTTTATATGATAAGTCAAATTATTTCTTTTCATAAATTTTTAGCCATTATTTTGATTTTATTTGATTATTGAATTGGTGGTATTTGTTATTTTAAATTATTATATAATCAAATTATTAAATTTAATTCAATATTATCGGTATATAAATGTGTGTTTTTGTGTGATAAAATTAATTTGTTTTGAAAAAATGGCGGCTGAAACGTAATTTTGGTTAATTTCAAAGCCGTTTTTCTTCTTATTTCACATCGTTTTTTTTCTTTGTTTTTAGTGTAATGATTTGTTATTTAGGATGTTGTAGGTTTAAATTAATTTTTTGTTAACCAATTAAATAATAATTTTATATTTAAACCCGCGGGTATTTATTCAATAATGGTTAAGTTAATTGGAATCAATTACACAATTCGGTAAATCCCGGCGAGTTGTAAAAAGAAAATAAATGAGCAGGAAGAAATCGTTATTTTCCCTTATCCATGATCCGGAAGATCTGATTGAAAATGCTGGCGCCGGTTTATATGATGCGGAGTTGCAGTCATGTTCATTTTTAGTAACCCCAGAAATCGACTTATGAAATCCTTTATTACCGATCAGTTTTTGCTGCAGAATGCCTATGCGGAAGAATTATACTTCAACTACGCGGAAAGACAGCCGATCATCGATTATCACAACCACCTGATCCCGAAAGATATGGCGGAGAACACCGTGTTCGAAAATATCTCGAAGGTCTGGATTGCTGGCGATCATTACAAATGGAGAGCCATGCGCACGTTAGGCGTGAATGAGAAATTCATTACAGGAGATGCTTCCGATAAGGAAAAATTTGAGGCCTGGGCCAAAACCGTTCCGTATACACTAAGAAATCCGCTTTACCACTGGACCCACCTTGAGCTGAAGAGATATTTCGGCATCGACGAGCTGCTGAGTGAGAAGAACGCTTCGAAAATCTATGAAAATATCAGTGCCCAGCTCCAGACTCCGGAAAAATCAACGCGGGGGCTGCTGGAAATGATGAATGTGGAATCTCTCTGCACTACCGAAGATCCCCTGGATACCCTCAATTACCATCAGGATCTTGCAAAAAGCGGCTGGAAAGTGAAAGTTACCACGGCATTCCGTCCGGATAAAGCCATCCTGATCGAAAACCACAACTTTGCAGATTACATATCAAAATTAGGAGAAGCGGCCGGAATCGAAATTAATTCTTACCGGACCTTATGTGATGCGCTGCTCAAAAGAATCGAATATTTTCATGAAAACGGATGCAGGCTTTGCGACCACGGACTGAACAATATTTCGTTTGAAGAAGCGTCCGAAGCTGAGGTGCAGGCTATTTTTGCTGATAAGCTGGCCGGAAAGGTCATCGCTGAAAAACAGGTCAATCAGTTTAAGACCGCGATCCTGTTA
Organism: Chryseobacterium sp. sg2396; assembly: GCF_042610505.1. Classification (NCBI taxonomy): domain Bacteria; kingdom Pseudomonadati; phylum Bacteroidota; class Flavobacteriia; order Flavobacteriales; family Weeksellaceae; genus Chryseobacterium; species Chryseobacterium sp. sg2396. The sequence continues at coordinate 127,955 of NZ_JBHGAQ010000016.1, forward strand.
TTTTTAGGTGAAACGTATCACGCTTTTGGCTGGGCGCAGCAGTTCCATTTGGGTGCTCTGCGAAACAACAACCACAGAATGCTCAATATTTTAGGACCAGACACGGGCTGGGATTCTATCGGGGACTTTGTTCAGGCGGAAACCCTGTCTAAATTACTGAACGCTCTGGACGGAAAAGATAAATTAACAAAAACCATTCTGTATAACCTAAATCCTGCAGACAACGAGATCTTTGCCTCCATGATCGGAAATTTCAACGACGGAAGCATCAGGGGGAAAGTGCAATTTGGATCGGGATGGTGGTTCCTCGATCAGAAAGACGGCATGATCAAACAGATGAATGCTCTGTCCAATATGAGCTTAATCAGCTGCTTCGTGGGAATGCTGACGGATTCTAGAAGTTTCCTGTCGTTCCCGAGACATGAATATTTCAGAAGGGTGCTGTGTAACCTTTTCGGGGAAGAAATTCAGAAAGGCGAGCTGCCGGACGATATGGAGCACATCGGGAAAATTATTTCCGATATCTGTTATCACAATGCTAAAAACTATTTTGATTTTTAAATAAATAAAAGGTCTCAAGCAGATTTTGAAGATGACGCAGATTTTTTATCTGAAATGACTTGCTTAATCTGAGGAAGTGTAAATAAGATGTTTTGAGTAAAAAGTCTTTGTGATCTTAGCTGAGTAGAACGCCTTTGCGAACTTAAAAACAGTTAGTAGTCGAAAAAAAAACTTTGTGGGCTTTGCGTTTAAAACAGCAGCCAGATAAATTAAAAGTTGTAAACACAACTTAATTGAAATAGATAAGATCTCACGCAGATTTTTTTTATCTGAATGACTTGCTTAATCTGAAGAAGTTTAAATAAGATGTTATGAGAGAAAAGTCTTTGCGCTCTTAGCTGAGTAGAACGCCTTTGCGAACTTAAAAACAGTTAGTAGTCGAAAAAAACTTTGTGGGCTGTGCGTTTAAAATAGCAGGCCAAATAAATTAAAAGCTATGAACAAAATACTTACTTTCGGAGAAATCATCATGCGGCTTTCACCGCCCGGCCACCGGACGATGAAGCAGAGCCACGAGATGGAGTTTTTCTTTGGCGGCACCGAATTCAACGTAGCTGCTTCCCTGGCGACCATGGGTTGTGTAGTGAAGCATGTAAGCTGTGTTTCCGACGATTTCGTAGGAGAATCGGCAATGGCTTTCGTGAAAAGCTTCGGGATCGATACCGCTTTCATCACCAAAAACGAACACCCTTTAGGGTTGTATTTCCTGGAAGTAGGGTCTTCAGTCCGTGCAAGCAGGATTGCTTACAACAGGCTGAACGGTTCCTTCGCAAATATCGAAGCCGGAAAGACCGAATGGAAAAAAGCGTTGGAAGACTGCAGCTATTTCCACTGGACCGGCATCAGTCCGGGGATTTCAGAATCCGCTTACGAAAGCCTGAAAGAAGGTTTACATACAGCCCGTGAAATGGGAATTGAAGTGACTACTGATCCTGCATACCGATCCAATCTCTGGAAATATGGCAGAAGCGGAAACGATGTGCTAAAGGAGCTGGTGGGATATTCTACCATTTTTATCGGCGGGGTCAATGAGATCAATGAAATTCTGGGGACATCGTTTTCGCAGGATCAAAACGGGTTTCTGGAAGCCTGCAGTGAATTGCAGCAACAGATTCCTTCCATTCATAAAATTTTTGATAAAATAAGGATTGGTATTACGGCAAGTTCCCAGCAAACCCAGGGAAGAGCCTTGGTAAACGGGAAATATGTTGAAACCGAACTCCTGGAAGTGAATCCCGTCGTTGACCGGATAGGAACCGGGGATGCTTTTGCCGCCGGACTGATCTATGGCCTGCAGCATTTCGATGATGAAAAAGCCCTGAATTTTGCCAACGCGGCCTGCGCGATCAAGCATACGATTTTAGGGGACATCAATTACAGCAGTGCAGAAGAGATCCTGGAAGTCATGGCCGGAAATTCCGGAGGAAGAATAAAGAGGTAGCGGCAGGCAGCTGGCTGCTAGCTTTTAGTCATTAGCGCAAAAAGTTCTTTGCAATAATCCGTCTGTATAGTGACCTCTGTAACCTCTTATAAGCAGCGAAGCTCCGTGGACTTTAAAAGCGATTAGTAGTAAAAGAAAAACTTTGTGACCTCTGTGTTCAAAGATTTAAATATAGTATAAACAACTAGCCCTAAATCTCTGTGGTCTCTTATAAGCAGCGCTGCTCCGTGAACCTTAAAATCGATTAGTAGTAAAAGAAAAACTTTGTGGCCTCCGTGTTAAAAGTTTTAAAATATAGTATAAATAGCGAATAAAAAACTTCATGGACTTTGCGCTTAAGTAATCACACAAGCCCAAAATAAAATTAAAAATGACGAAGATCCAATCAGTTACTCAAACCATAATCAAGCAGGGTGTTTTGCCTTTGTATTACAACGCCGATGAAGCCATAACTTTAGATGTATTGAGAGCACTTTACAAGGCCGGAATCCGTGCGGTGGAATATACCAGCCGTGGCGAGGCCGCATTAAATAATTTCAAAAAAATGATTGAAACCCGTAATGCGGAAATGCCGGAAATGCTGCTGGGAATCGGAACAATTAAAAACATCCGTCAGGCAGAAGAATATTACGAAGCCGGAGCAGATTTTTTTATCAGTCCGGGTTTTGTAGCGGAGGTTGCCGAATTTTTAATTCCGAAAGATATACTCTACAGTCCGGGCTGCATGACCCCGACGGAGATCATCGAAGCCGAAAATGCAGGGGTAACTTTCATTAAACTCTTTCCGGGAAATATTCTCGGAGCTGGATTTATGAGTGCGGTTAAAGAAGTGTTTCCAAATCTCAAATTTATGCCGACGGGCGGAGTGGATACTACCAGGGAAAGCATTGAAAGCTGGTTCAAAGCAGGGGTTTCGGCAGTGGGTATGGGCAGCAAGCTCGTAAGCAAAGAATTGATGACGGCAAAAGATTATGTAGCTGTTGAAAACGAAACGAAGAAAGTGCTGGAAATTATTCAGACTTTAAATAAATAACGCAAATAAAAAAGATTTTGAGGGCCCCGGATAAGTGAAATGTTTTACAGACTTAAAAACATTGAGTCGTCATAAAATCTTCGCGGGCTTTGCGTTAAAAATAGTATTAAAGAACAAAAAATAACTAAATTCTCAAATGAAGCATGAGTTCAGTTACCTCTCTTAAACCGAGTAATTTCCGTTGGACGATCTGTATGTTGCTGTTTATCGCCACGACGATCAATTATCTGGACCGGCAGGTATTATCCCTTACCTGGAAAGATTTTATCGCTCCGGAATTCCATTGGAACAACAGTGATTACGGGAATATCACAGCCCTGTTTTCTATTTTCTATGCCGTGGGAATGCTGTTCGCCGGGAAATTCGTGGACTGGATGGATACAAAGAAAGGCTTCTTATGGGCCATCGCGATATGGTCGGTCGGGGCAATATTGCATGCCTTCTGCGGAATCGGGACTTCCGGGATCCTTACCGGGAACTGGCTGGCCGGTTTTCAGGGATCGAAGGATCTGATCACCAAAGTTTCGGATACTTCAGCCATCATCAGTACGAGTGTGACCCTGTTTGTGTTTGCACGCTTTGTGCTGGCCATCGGTGAAGCAGGGAACTTTCCGGCTGCAATAAAAACCACGGCAGAGTATTTTCCTAAAAAAGACCGTGCCTTCTCAACCAGCATCTGGAATGCGGGAGCAACAGTGGGGGCTTTGGCTGCACCGATCACGATTCCTTTTATTGCAAAAGCGATGGGCTGGGAGTGGGCATTTATTATCATTGGAGCGTTAGGCTTTTTCTGGATGGGACTTTGGGTCTTCTATTACAAAAAACCGCATGAGCATCACAAAGTGAATGAACATGAGCTGACTTACATCAATCAGGATCACCAAGAGATTCCAGTTGAGGAATCACCGGCTCCCGAAAAGAAATTCTCTTTCCGGGAATGTTTCAGCCACCGGCAGACCTGGGCGTTTGCCTTTGGGAAATTCATGACCGATGGCGTGTGGTGGTTCTTTTTATTCTGGACTCCGGCATATCTGAGCTCCGTGTACCAGATGGATTCTACACAAAGTGCATTTCCTTTATTTGTATTGTATGTGATTACACTGTTATCCATTATTGGGGGGTGGCTTCCCAAATATTTTGTGGAAAAGAGAGGAATGAATGCCTATTCGGGCAGGATGAAAGCAATGCTGATCTTTGCGTTTTTCCCTTTGCTGGCTTTACTGGCGCAGCCTTTAGGTTCGATTACCTACTGGATCCCGGTTTTCATTATCGGAATCGCGGGAGCAGCGCATCAGGCCTGGTCGGCAAATATTTTCTCGACCGTCGGCGATATGTTCCCTAAAAAAGCCATTGCTACCATTACGGGAATTGGGGGAATGGCGGGTGGAATTGGCTCTTTTATTATCAATAAATCTTCAGGGGTACTGTTCGATCATGCTCACAAAGCCTGGTCTACCGTAAATGGAACGCCCTTGCTGGAAAAATATCCGCAGTACATCAACGAAAGATTGCCGGACGGTTTTTTTGAAGACCTGAAAAAATCAGGAGCTGTAGTAGTGGACGGAATTGATAAAGGTTATATGATCATTTTCTCGATCGGTGCTGTGGCTTACCTTATCGCATGGGGTGTGATGAAGGCGCTGGTTCCGAAGTATAAAGAGATTAAATAAGTATTAATTACAAAGCTGTAAAGCAGATCAAGATCTCTGGATTTAAAATAAATCAGGGAAAAAGATAAACAAAAACCAAAGCTAATCTGCTTTGGTTTTTATTTATCTTAAATAATTGGATTTCGATAATATCTAATTTATCTTCATTGGGTTAAGGAGTAGATAAAACTTTAACCGTAATATCAACATAACATACTTACGGCTTCCTTCTTCCTAATTTCTACTTCGGATCCGCGTTAAAATATGAGAAGGTATTAAAAATCTGATGAGGTTGGTTTCGTTGGATGATGTCCTCCGAAAATACACAATGCCGGTAAATCATGAGTAACCGTATTTGTTTTGCCGTTAGCATCCGTTACGGTAAGTTTTACGGTATAGTAGCCGCATGAAGGATAAGCATAGGTAGGAACTTTCTCCGTAGAAGTTGTACCATCGCCGAAATCCCAAAGATAAGAAACTGCATTTTTGGAGTCGTTTTCAAAGCTGAAGGGCTGCTGCTCATTCACAGTACCGTCTTTTGTTGCAACCTTGAAATTAGCGACAGCAGTTTCAGAAGTTTTTGTAGGGATTTCATTATTGTCATTAGAACAACTGGACAAGCAGATGCTAATAACAGAAAGAATAAAGAAAAATCTTTTCATACTGATTAATTTATTTTTATAAATCTAATGATATGCTATATTTATCCGGAATCTTTTAATGATTTTTAATTTTTTTAATTTATCTAAAAAAAAGTCGACTTGGTTTTTATGTGAATATTTTCTGATAATGATCTGAAGTTTCGACGCTGGTTTTTACTGGAGGTGTTTCCGGATGGTCTTCTTTGCCCGGAAAATATTCTCCATAGCCTGAAAATATTTTATCTTTGGGCATGAGCAACAGGAATCGCGGAAAAAATACAGGAGATGAGGTGTTATTCGGATCAGGAAAGCAACTTGATAAGCTGAAATCGGCCGTTCAGGATATGCATTATCTCCTCAGCCGGAAGTATGCAGAAAGGGCAGCTTCGGAACTGGTTGGAAATCATTACCGTTTGAAAACCCGCCAGATCCAGGCGGTTCGTGGTGCGGCAGCTTCAGAATTTCAACTACGGAATAGGGAGGCAAAAGAAGTTCAGCTTCAGGATTTAGAAGATAAGATCATATATCTCGATGGTTTTAATGTTCTTATTTTATTGGAAAGTCTCCTTTCGGGAGCCTATATTTTTGAAGGGATGGATGGCTGTTTCCGGGATCTTTCCGGGGTACACGGCACGTACAAAAAGGTGATGCAGACGCCGGCATCCATTGAGTTGGTAGCCGAATTTTTCAGGAAGTCGGGCGCAGCAGGACTGTTCTGGATTTTCGATAAGCCGGTTTCCAACAGTGGAAGGATCAAACAGATGATCCTGGATTTTGCGGTTGAAAACGATCTGAACTGGAGTGCAGGACTGGAATTTAATCCTGATAAATTCTTGGCCGAAGGTGCTGAAATTGCCGTTTCTTCTGACGCATGGATCCTGGATCACTGTAAAAGCTGGTTCAATCTGATCGGTTATCTGATCAGGGAAGAAAAGCCTGCTGTAAACCTTGTGAAAATATTTTAACCATGGATTTTGAAATATTGGCCCCTCTGTTTTCAAATAGGTGGAAACAAAAGTATCAGGCCGTTTTGGCGGAAGAACATCTTAAAGCCATACAGGAAAATATCCGGAAATTTAAAAACGGTACTTTAGATTGGGATCTGCCCTTCTTTACTGAAGAAATAGAAGCAGATCGGAAAGAAAGTTTCTCTCGGTTCATTTCTATTCTGGAATCCGCAAAATCAGATCAGTTAAAGGCGAAAAGCCTGGAGGAGATTCCCTTCGAGCATTGGCTGAATGTATTGGGGCAAAGGCTTACTTCAGCGAGCCTGCGTGACGAAAATGCGGTCCCTCCGATACGAAAAATATTAATTGAGGCCTGTGAACAACTATTCAACAATGAAATCACCGTTGCCCAGAGAGCCTGGGAAAAACATGCAGGAAGAATGGAAGATTGTTTCTGGGGCGAAGTAAACGGCAATAATCAGCAGAAGCAACAGATGGTGATGGAAAAAATCAGGAATATCCTCGATCACAAAACCTGGTGGAATATTTTCTTTCATTATAAGCACGGGCTCGTATACGAGGTCCGGGAAAAAGAGGGTCATGGTATACGGTGGGGGCAAGGTGGAATCCTGTTTATCGGATTTCTCGAAAACTTTGGTAACGAGTGACCTAAATATCTTCTTTACCTGTGAATAAAAAGTCTTTTTTATCTGTTTTTTGCAAATATTTTTACTGCTTCGTTCGATATATTTAGAATTTTTTTTTATTTATTGCGAATTTATGATTATTTTATTATTTATAAAATTTTAATTTTTGGGTGCTTTTATTAAATAATTTAATTTAATTAGTCTTTATTATTGATAATAATTTGTTTATTTAAGTTTTTTATTAAATAAATCTTTTTGTTATTGAGTGTGATTGATTTTAATTAAATTTACGGCCATAATAAAACTGTTTATCAATGAAAAAATTACTACTTTATTTTTTGTCAGTTCTGGCATCATGTATGGCGAGTGCGCAGGTGGCATCTTATGCTTTTGCGCAGAGTTCAGGAACATATGTTCCGATTACCGGAGGTACAGTACTGGCTACTGCAACCAATGTCAGTGATTTCGATTCGCAAAACTGGACACTCCCTACAGGAACCATTCCTTTTGGTTTCAATTTTAACGGAGCCTTTTATACGGGCCTGAATATCAACAGTAACGGGTATATTACCTTTGGAAGTACAATTCCTCCGACCTATATTACCACCCCTATCAATAGTGCAACTAACTATTCGGGGGCTATCTCAGCATTCGGTGGTGACCTTAATGCTTCTTATGTGGCTGGTGTTATCGGAAGCGAACTGAGATATGAAACCTTAGGAACAGCTCCGAACCGGACATTTGTGGTACAGTTCAAGGAGTGGAGACCATTTTCAAATGCCAGTATAACGGCAGTTGCCAAGATTAGCTTTCAGATCAGGCTGGAAGAAACCACTAATAAAATAACGATGGTTTATAATGACTGTAGTATTGCTGCCGGTAGTTTAACCAATTCTGCTTCAAGGCAGATCGGTCTCCGGGGAGCCAATGCCAATGATTTTAATAACAGGATGAATGCTACCACCGTTTCTTTTAACAGCTCTACTGCCGGAACAACAAATGGTGCTGCCCAATCGTTTAGCTTTAACACTGCTACTGCCACACCCGGTCTTCCTGCAAATGGTTTAACCTATACCTGGACGCCACCGAGTTGTTTTGCACCGTCTGATATCAGCCAGACTGCTGCTTCCACTTCTACGGCTTCTGTTAACTGGAGAGTACCTGTACCTACACCGGGCAACGGATACGAATATTATTATTCTATAGCAGCTACTCCGCCTACGTCAGCCACTGCTCCTATGGGTGCAAGCACAGCTTCTAATGCTTCTTTTTCAGGTTTGGCAACGGGAACAACCTATAATGTATGGGTTCGTTCTTTATGTGATGCTACAAATACCAGCGCATGGTCTGCTGCAGGAACTTTTACCACGCTTTGTAATTCGGTAGCGACTTTAACGGAAAATTTCGATACATACACGACAGGAAATATCGTTCCGCCATGCTGGAGTAAGATTGTCACAGGTAATAATGCGGTTCAGGCTATCGCGTTGGTATCAGGAACTAATAAGAATATTACACAATATAATAATATTGCCGGCGAAGTTAATATTGTTTTGCTGCCACCGTTAAACACTGTCAATGCAGGGTACCAGCTAAAGTTTAAAGTAAGAGCAAACTACGCAACGGTTCTGGATGTAGGATATCTTACGAACGCTTTTGATGCGGGCAGTTTTGTAACGGTGCAGAGTTTAAATGTTACCAATACGGCTTATGGAAATAATACCAATGTACCGTTTCCAACCACCGTGCCTGCTGATGCTAGGGTGGCGGTAAGAATGCCTGCTCAGGCCACCGCTGCTACAGTATATTGGGATGATGTGTCATGGGAACAGGCTGCAGTATGTATTGAGCCTAATTCTCTTACCGTTTCAAATATCACCCAGACAGCGGCGACGGTAAGCTGGAATGCTCCTGTAACAGTTCCTGCAAATGGTTACGAATATTACTATTCTACATCCAATACAACACCTGCTTCCACGACTGCTCCGTTAGGTACCAGTACTGGAACATCGGTAACATTAGGCCTGTCTTCATCAACAACTTATTATGTATGGGTAAGATCTGCGTGCAGCGGATCGGTTAAGAGCGACTGGTCGCCTGCTGCAACCTTCACGACCCTTTGCGATGCGGTTGCCACTTTATATGAGAATTTTGATTCTTACGCTATCGCAGCTATTGTACCTTCATGCTGGGACAGGCTTGTTCTGGGTAATGCTGCCAATCAGGCAATCAACTCTTTAACACCGGCATCCGGAACAAGAAATCTGTATCAGGTCAACAGTGTCAGCGGACAGACCAGTATTGTAATACTGCCGCCATTGAGTACCATCAATTCAGGGTACAGATTACGGTTTAAAGTAAGAGCGTCGCTTCCGGCTATCCTGAATGTAGGATATATGACCAATCCGGCAGATGAAAGTACGTTTGTTAATGTACAGACTTTGAATATCTCAAATACCACCTACGGATCGGAAAGCCTCGTGCCTTTTCCGGCATCGGTTCCTGCCAATGCAAGGGTAGCTGTAAGAATGCCCGTACAGACGAACTCTCCAAGCGTATATTGGGATGATGTGTACTGGGAATCCGCACCTTCTCTGGGAACTTCCGAAACAGAAGGCCATAAAAATACCATTGCGTCCTATCCAAATCCTTTCTCCGATGTACTGTATATTTCAGACGTTAAAAATGTAAGATCTATGGCAGTAACGGATATCACCGGAAAAATGGTTAAAACGTTTGATACACCTTCTACAGCACTTCATTTGGATGAACTGCCTTCAGGGATGTATCTTGTCGTTCTGTATATGAATGACGGCACAAAGCAAACCATCAAAGCCATTAAAAAATAAATTTTTAATTCATATACTTTCTAAGGTGGTCTCCGGGCCACCTTTTTTAATGATCAATTTGTTTTCTGTGAAGTTGGGAACACTGATATCGAAAGCTTCTTATATTGTCATTGAATCATACAGGCAGAGTCCTATTGAGACACCGTATCCCGTTTCTTTGCAATAATCCTAGGTATTTCTATAATATTGCTGGAATTTTAACATAGAATCTCCGGATTAAAAAATATTCTTTACCTGCGTAAAAACATTGCGTATTACCATGATAATTTTGTCGGTGTAATACAAAAGCAATGGAATCTTTTCAGCAACATTTTACGGAAAACGAGTGGGAAGCCTGCCTCAAAGTATTGGATGCTTTAAAGGATGAGCCTTTTCATAACCTGAACAATCAGGTTTTGTCGGGACTCATTACAAAGATTCATAAAAATGCCAAAAAGCAGAACCGCCAGGGAAGTTATTCCCGGATGAAATCAGAAGATCTGAAAGTGAATGCTGGATCTGTCCTCATGAAAAAAGCGTTGGCAGGCATTTCAACATTTTATGATGACGAAAAAAATGAAACGCAGCTTACCCGGTTGCAGATTCCCAAAAACTGCTACCCCTGTAATCAGAGTTATCAGTACGCCCATTCTTTTTACACAAGATTATGCCCGGGCTGTGCCGAAGAAAATGATGATAAGCGGTTTCTGGCTGCTGATCTGTCCGGACGGAATGTTATTCTGACAGGCGGACGGGTAAAAGTGGGTTTTGCAAAAGCTTTAAAATTGCTGAGAAGTGGTGTAAATCTGGTCTATCTAAACGGAGATCATAGTAATAACAATGGAAAAACACATCCTGCTATGATGAGTTGCAGGTTCAAATCCTGCTGATCTCCCTATTGAAACGGCTGTTCAATGGAAGGTAATGAACTTTCAGGTCAGAGGTTGCGGCTTCAGACCCCGCCCGTTTCTAAAACAGTAATTTAGACGGAAAAATAATTCAAGCACAGAGACGTTGCCGGTTCAAATCCTGCCTGTTTCCCTTTTTAAAATTTAATATCATGAAAGAACTGAAAGAAATCTTAAACACGGTCCTCAAAGAAAAAAAAGGATACCTTACTTTCCTTACCGGAGCAGGGGTTTCTGCGGAAAGCGGTTTGCCCACTTACCGTTCCGTCGACGGTATCTGGATCAAAGGGACCAAATATCACCGTCCCGAAGAATTCGGAACTTACAAATATTTCAGCCAGAATCAGGAAGAAGTCTGGCAATACAACCTGTTCTGGAAGAAAATGATAGAAGAGGCTAAGCCCAATCCCGGACATATGGCCCTTGCGGAAATCGAAAAACTTTTGGGAGACCGCTTCAGGCTGATAACCCAGAATGTTGATGGGCTTCATCAGGAAGTCGGCACGGAAAACGTTTATGAAATCCATGGAAGCAAACATAAAGTGCGTTGCTCGCAGGAATGCAGCGAACCGTTTGATTTTCCGGAAAACATTCCTTCTAAAGAATATACCGAAGACCTGACACCGGAAGATATCGACAACCTGAAATGCAGGAAATGCGGAAACTGGCTCCGGCCAAATACTTTATGGTTTGACGAAAGCTACAACGAAAAAAATTACTATTTCGATACCGCTTACGATATCGCCGACCATACCGATATTTTATTTGTGATTGGAACATCAGGTTCCACAGCTCTTCCCGTAGGGATTGTTGAAACGGTAAAGATCAGTGCCAAGTGGATCATCCTGATCAATCCGGAAACTGAAACGTATTTTGATTATATTTTAAAAGGGAGTAAAACGTTATATTCCATTCAGGAAAGCAGTTCAAAAGCACTTCCGGAGTTAAAAGCCCTAATAGAGGAAATCTTAAATAAAAAGGAATAGTCAGGGAAAAACTACATAAAAAATTTTAATCTTTAGCTTTTCAGTTTCCGGACTTGTATTTTAAGACAAAGAAAATTAATAAAAAAACAAAAAATGAACACCTATATCGATATTGGAATTAATCTAACCAATAAACAATTTAATAATGAACACGATGAGGTCATCAATCGTGCACTTGGCAATGGAGTAGAGCGGATGATTCTCACTGGAACAAGTGTAAAAGGCAGCAGGGAAGCAGCTGAAATTGCAGAGTATTATCAGGATGTGCTTTTTTCAACGGCAGGAATTCATCCCCACGACGCAAAATCATTTAATAACGAAAGTATTAATGAATTGAAGAAATTATTAAAACAGGACTGTGTTGTTTGCGTCGGGGAATGTGGATTGGATTTCGACCGGGATTTTTCGCCGAGACCCGTTCAGGAAAAATGCTATCGTGCCCAGCTCGAACTGGCTGTTGAGGTTAAAAAACCGTTATTCCTTCATGAAAGAGCTGCCTTCAAAAGATTTAATGAAATCACGGATGAATATTTGTCTAAAATTCCAAAAGCGGTAGTGCATTGTTTTACCGGAACATTGCAGGAAGCTAAAATTTATCTCGATAAAGGATTCTATCTGGGATTTACAGGGGCGATCAGCGATCAGAACAGGTTTAAGCATCTGGAAGAAGTGATCAGGTATGTTCCGCTCGACCGGATGATGATTGAAACCGATGCCCCTTTTATGCTTCCTAAAAATATGCCGCGGATGCAGAGCCGCAGGAATGAACCCGCATTTTTACCGTATGTCGCTAATACCATCGCTAGCCTGAAAAGAATACCCATTTCCCAAGTTGCCGATGTGACAACGGAAGTGGCCCTGAGTTTTTTTAGAATACAATTGTAATTAAAAATAAATATTGCTTCAGAAATAATTTGTCTTCAGTTTTTATTTGATAAAAAAGGTTGGGCTGATCTGCAGAAATCCGAATAACTCATTTTAATTCGTATCTGTTTTTTGGGATTTTCATGTAAATGACGGCCATTATTCCGGATAGATGAGCTGTGCAAAAAGAGACAAGTACTTTTCGGTAGTGATTATTCTTTACAATAATACTTTTAAAAGAAATGATTAAAAGAAAGCAGCATGTTTTATCATGTAAAACACGCTGCTATGTAAAATTTTAAAAGGTTGAATTTATAAAGTTATACCTTATATACTTTATATGCTTTTTATGGCGGACTCCAGGGCTAGCTCAATCATAGGTTTTAAAGCTTTCTCTCTCTGATCGGCAGAAATATTCTCATGCGTCGGAATAATATCCGAAACGGTAAGAATCGTTGCTGCATTTTTACCCAGATGTCTAGCATTGGCGAATAATCCGAATGCTTCCATTTCTACGGCAGGGCAGTTGTATTTCGTGGCAATAGCAGGAATAGAAGGATCTTTTCTGTAAAAAATATCGCTGCTGTGGATATTCGTTGCTTTTGCATGAAGCGACATTTCTTTTGCCGTTTCATTAATAATACCGAAAATATTCCCCTGGTGGGACAGGATTTCGTCTTCAATTCCCCAGGCATATTTTGCATAGGTGCTCTCACTTGCTGCATGTTCAACGTTTAGAATATCAAAAACTTTAAGGTCGGTCGTATAAGCCCCACAGGTTCCTATTCTGATGATCGTCTCAACTTCATATTCCGTAAACAGTTCGAAAGAATAAATACCTATACTTGGAAAGCCCATTCCGCTGGCACCTACGGTAATCTCCTTTCCTTTATAAAGGCCTGTGTAATAAAAAATACCTCTGGTCTGATTTACCAGTCGGGCATTTTCNAATACCTATACTTGGAAAGCCCATTCCGCTGGCACCTACGGTAATCTCCTTTCCTTTATAAAGGCCTGTGTAATAAAAAATACCTCTGGTCTGATTTACCAGTCGGGCATTTTCCAGAAAATTTTCAGCAATATATTTAGCGCGTAACGGATCCCCGGGTTGTAAAACAACTTTCGCGATTTCCCCTTTTTGGGCACTGATGTGGATACTCATAATTTTTTATTTGAAACCGCAAAGATAAGAAAATGCAGATTGCCATACACCCTTCCAACATACGAAGCAGATTTACCATTGGATGCACACATTATATATAAGCATAAAAATACGTTGCTGAACCATTTTCATAAACCGTACTAAAAAGCGTTAAGCCTTCATCAGGCCATTGATAGGGAATTTCTAAACCTAACCCTTCCCTCCGTTCTCCACTCATACTCTCACTCTCTTCAACTCTCCCATTCTCAACTCTTTGATTTTTTCAGGAGCTTTTTCCGGCTCTGTGCTAATACTCCTCGCACCGGCCTT
>NZ_JBHGAQ010000017.1:0-105450 GCF_042610505.1 Chryseobacterium sp. sg2396
TAGACTATTGTATATACATAATTGGTATAATTTATCAGGCCTGATAAACTTGCTGTATAGCTTAATAAAAGAGGCTATCCACAATTTCGGACAGCCTTTTTTTATTACTTTTAATTAACGTCAGTCTGATATAATGACCGGTAAGAATATCATTCACAAATTTAATATTAGGACAAACGTAAAAATTAAATTCTATTTGTTTTCTTTCCAAAGCTGCGTAAACGCAATAAAATCCGTTACACTGAGTTCTTCGGCTCTTTTGTCCATGAATTCATGGGTTTTCAATGCTTCAGGAATGGTAAGGGTTTTCAGGGCGTTCGACAGTTTTTTCCTTCTTTGGTTAAATCCGGCTTTTACGATCTGCTTGAAAAGAATTTCATTTCCGGCCAGACCTTCTTTCGGGTTTCTTGTGATCCGGATCACCCCCGATTTTACTTTCGGTGGAGGATTGAATACATTTTCGTGAACCGTGAACAGGTATGCCGTATCATAATAAGCCTGGATAAGGACCGACAGAATCCCGTAATCCTTGGTTCTCGGAACAGCAGCCGTTCTTTCTGCCACTTCCTTCTGGAACATTCCTACCATTTCAGGAATCAGTTCATAATGATCGATAATCTTAAATAAAATCTGTGAAGAAATATTGTAAGGAAAATTCCCGATAATTGCGATCTGCCCGTCGTTGATAAACTGAAAATCCTGTTTCAGAAAATCACCCACGAAGGTTTCTTCGTTGACGTTGGCATAGTTGTCTTTTAGATATTCAATCGATTCTTTATCGATTTCCGCAAGATAAATCTGCTGGTCTTTTTCCAACAGGTATTTCGTAAGGACACCCATTCCCGGACCCACTTCCATAACGTTCCGGTAGCCTTCAAAACTAAGGCCGTCCACGATTTTTCTTGCGATGTTTTCATCTGTCAGGAAGTGCTGACCAAGATGCTTTTTTGCTTTTACACTCAATGTTTTTTATGATTTTATTAACAGTGATTTCTCTTTTCCGTTCCCAAATTTCGGAAGATTTTTTCTATTTTAGCCAAAAATTTTAATATTAATGGCTAAATCGGTAGATGAGTTTAATAAGAAAAGGCTTAGGTCTAGCAATATTACAGTAGTAATAAGTATTGCCTTAGTGTTATTTTTGTTGGGATTAATGGGGCTTATTCTGATCAACGCCCAGAAATATTCCGATTATATCAAAGAACAGCTTGTAGTGAATGCTTATTTTGACGAAAATTATGATGCCAAGGATTCTGTAAAAATTGCAAAAATGGAAGCCGAGGTTTTCAAGGAAATTCAGACACTGGCGCCGGTAAAAAAAGCAACTTACATTACGAGGGAAATGGCTTCAAAGGAAGCTAAGAAAAGTATGGGAATCGATGCGGATGCGCTGTTTGAAGAAAATATTTTCCCTTCCTCCGTAGAAATTGCCTTAAAACCGGAATATGTAGATCCTGCCAAGATCAATGAAGCCATTAAGGCCATAAAAGCCGTGCCGGGGATTATTGACGTGAAAAATGACAGTACCCTGATGGTAGACGTTTACAACAACCTGAGCAGAATTCTTAAATGGATCTTAGGATTTTCCATATTATTTTTAATATTAGCGGTGGTGCTGATCAACAATTCCATCCGTCTGAAAATATTCTCCAAAAGATTTATCATTAAAACCATGCAGCTGGTAGGGGCGAAGCGGAGATTTATCCTGAAGCCTTTCATCATGGAAGCCGTTATTTTAGGAGCCATCGGTTCCGTAATCGGGCTTCTGGCTCTTTTCGGGGTATGGTATTACTTTACAAGCCAGATCGGATCTGCTTTTGTACAGGATAACAACCAATACTTCTGGCTTGTGCTGCTGGTATTGGGCGTAGGGATTTTCATTACGGTTTTAAGTACGGTAATTGCTACCTGGAGATTCTTAAGATCAAACGTTGACGACTTATATTACTCTTAACAATGAGCAAAAAAACAAATAAATTTTCCGCCGACAGCTTCGGAAAAGAAACAGCTGAAGTGCCACAGGAAAACACGTTCTACTTTGGAAAGCAAAACTTTAAGTGGATGCTGATCGGCTTCGCGTGTATTGTAGTCGGTTTCCTTCTGATGATGAGCCCGGATGCGAATACCGTAGATGGAAAGTACGATGCGAATGCCTGGAACGAAGGGATTTTCTCCATCCGAAGGATCCGTATTGCTCCATTATTCGTTGTAGTCGGATTTGCGATCGAGGTTTATGCCATTCTGAAAAAGAAATAAAATCAATTTTTATTTAGAGATTAAGAAACTGGGAAATTGGGCTTGTGGTCAGGATTTCTCAGTTTCTTAATCTTTTAATTTTATATTAATTATGGATTTAATCAAAGCAATCATCATTGCTATTGTAGAAGGACTTACGGAATATCTTCCGATTTCCTCGACTGCCCACATGGGATTTACGGCCAATTTAATGGGGCTTGAAGAAACCGAATTTTTAAAAATGTTTCAGGTTTCCATCCAGTTCGGCGCCATTCTCTCTGTAGTTGTCGCTTACTGGAAAAAATTCTTTGATCTGAAAAACCTTCAGTTTTATTTTAAGCTTGCATTTGCTGTAATTCCGGCATTGGTATTAGGGTATCTTTTTGATGATAAAATAGAAGCGGTTCTGGGAAACCAGATTGCCATTTCCTCAGTGCTGGTACTGGGTGGAATAGTCTTGTTGTTTGCCGATCAGTGGTTTAAAAATCCGGTGATCGATGATGAAAAAGGGATTACTATAAAAAAAGCGGTTACCATCGGGTTCTGGCAGTGTCTTGCGATGATGCCGGGAACCAGCCGGAGTGCGGCTTCCATTATCGGAGGAATGACTCAGGGCCTTACCCGAAAGGCGGCAGCAGAATTTTCTTTCTTTCTGGCCGTTCCTACCATGCTGGCCGTAACGGTGTATTCGGTATTTGTAAAAACGTGGGGTAAAGAAACCCTGAATCCGCAGAAAGGTTATGAAATGATCATGGAGTCTCAGGAGCACATTACGGTCTTCATTGTAGGAAACGTCGTGGCTTTTATCGTAGCTCTGATCGCCATTAAAGCTTTTATCGGATTTTTAAATAAGTATGGCTTTAAGCCTTGGGGCTGGTACCGTATTTTTGTCGGAGTAGCGCTGCTGATTTATTTTTACTTCTTTGAATAAATTCCAATTACTCATTACCCACTAAGAATGACCGCAGAAGACTTACAATCAGGACATATATTTTTACTCGACAAACCTTTGGATTGGACGTCTTTTCAGGCCGTCAATAAAATGAAATACAAGCTCAAAAGAGAGTTTGGCCTTCCTAAAAAATTCAAGATCGGCCACGCCGGAACGCTGGATCCGAGGGCAACCGGCCTTCTGATCGTCTGCTGTGGGAAATTCACCAAGAAGATCCCGGAAATTCAGGATGCCCCGAAAGAATACTGGACGGAAATCAAAATCGGGGTACAGACCGAATCTTATGATACGGAAAAGCCTGAAATCCTTCACAGGGATATTTCGCACATCACCGAAGAACAGGTAAAAACCGCTCTGGAAAAATTTATAGGAGAGATCGACCAGACGCCGCCTGTTTTTTCAGCGATAAAGATCGATGGTAAAAGAGCATACGATCTGGCCAGAGCCGGAGCGGAAGTGGAAATGAAATCCCGGAAAACCACCATTCTTTATATCAAGGATGTTAAAATTGAATTTCCGCTGGTGAGTTTTACCGTAGGTTGTTCCAAAGGAACCTACATCCGGAGCCTCGCTCACGACATCGGACAGGAACTGGGCGTTGGTGCTTATCTTACGCAGTTAAGAAGAACAAAGATCGGCGAATACAGTATAGAGAATGCCACAGCCGATTTTCTAGATAATGATTTTAAATTTAATACACCATGAAAAAAAAGCTGTTGTTATTAGTTGCTTCCATTTCATTTTCGTTTGTTTTTTCACAGGAAGTTGGTTCTACAAAATCTACGATGGGATTTTATTTCAATCCTTCTGTGCATGCCGGTCTTAAAGTTGTTAAAGAGAAATATATTCCCAATAATACGCAGTACATCCAGCCGCAAGCTACCCGTAAACTTACTTACGGAGTTACGGCAATCGGAGGGTATCATTTTTTGCCTAACTTTGCATTTGGATCAGGTTTTAGATACAGTTTTATCGAAAATAATTATCACCTGTTATACCTGATGATCCAGCCGAAGATTATTTTTACGCCGGGGGATAACCCGCTTTTTATCGAATTGAGTTACGGGAAGCAGATTAATAACAGCGTCATTTCAGATTCAGAACTTTGGGGCGGAAGAATCGGAATGCAGGTTTCTTACTCAAAAAGGCTGAGCCAGGAAGGAGGAATTGTTGTGGAGACGTATAAAACAGGAAATTCCACTCCGCTTTTTATCGGATTAAGCTATGGAGTAACGATTTTCGGCAATAAAAATTATACCGGTTACGGGGAAGATTAATGGAAAAGACAAGAATCAATAAATATTTATCGGAAGTCGGGTACTGCTCAAGGAGGGCGGCAGACAAATTACTGGAGGAGAGAAGGATTACCATCAACGGGAAGGTTCCGGAAATGGGAACTAAAGTTTCCGACGAAGATGTGATCGAGGTAGACGGAAAGCCGATCCGCGAGCCGGAAGAAGACCATGTGTACATTGCCTTCAATAAACCCGTGGGAATTGTCTGCACAACAGATACCAAACGTGAACAGAATAATATCATCGATTACATCAAACATCCGAAACGGATTTTCCCGATCGGAAGGCTCGATAAACCAAGCGAAGGGCTGATCCTCTTAACCAGCGACGGAGATATCGTAAATAAGATCCTCAGATCGAGGAACAACCACGGGAAAGAATACATCGTAAGGGTCGATAAGCCCATTACGCCGAAGTTTCTGGATAAAATGAGGAACGGGGTGCCGATCCTCGATACGGTCACCAAAAAATGCGAAGTGGAGAAGATCGATGAAATGAACTTCAGGATCGTATTGACCCAAGGTTTAAACCGCCAGATCCGCAGAATGTGTGAATACCTTGGCTATGAAGTAAAAAAGCTGAAGAGAATCAGGGTGCTGAACATCAAGCTGGATTTGCCTATCGGAAAATGGAGAGATCTCACGGATGATGAACTTGCCGCTTTGTTAAAGCTCGTAGAAGGCTCCAGCAAGACCTTCGATTAAAAAATTGAGATGCTTTGCCAGGGCGCGGTATCTCAATAAAAACACATATCATTTTATTTAACGGGAATTCAACCGTAATTTATTTATTTTTCAGAAGTTTACTGAAACGAAAGGTCGGAGTTCAGCCTGGTAATCTAATATTTTCAATAAATTTTCTATTTATCTAATAACAAATGATTTAATTTGCTCATTGGTACTTTTGGGAGTAATGCTTACAATAGGAACTTCCAGCATCCAGCTTGCTTCTTCCAGCCTGTTAATCCGATTTTTACCTGGAGTCACGTTATTTAAGGTAGAGCTTCATCCTGGCTTCGTATTCAGGTTTTACCTTCAATAATTTCCAGATTTTCCTTTCGTCTTTTTCGCTCAGCCGATAAAATATAATCTTTTCAGCAGAATATTTAAAATAAGGATGGTTTTTCAGCCATTCTTCTGGGGCATCGGTGAGCGTATATTTCTGCACGGTTGAGATATTCAGCGGAGCAATGGACAGGAGCTTCTGCGTGAGTTCCTTATCGATATTGTATGTATTGAGGATCTGTTCTTTGTTGACGAAGCCGCCCAGCTTTTTCCGGAAACCGATCATCGATCCGGCTGCTTTTTCATCAAAGCCGAATTCGATAAGCTGCCTGAACGTGATCGAATTTAAATCGGTCTTGGAAAAATCCGTTTTTTCCTGCTGCTTCGGCTCCGTTTTCTGATTGGGAAGATTGGATGCAAGGACTGTGTTTAATCTGATAAACGGCTTCATTTCTGCAAACTTTTCAGAGGAAATCACAAAGCATTTCTGAATATCTTCCAAACTTTTAAAGCTGCCTTTTAGATTCCGTTCGCGGTAATTGATGATGGTCTGTGCCTGTCTCTGTGAAAAGCCAAAGGATTTCCATCCTTCCAGATCCAGCATATTCGGATCGAACGGGGAATAATTGATCTTATTTTTTCCCGGGGCTGCATTTTTTACTTTGCCGAAAATGGCCGGTTTTTTTTCAGGCAGCAGCAAATAAGGGCTCATTTTCAGGAAATTCTCTTCGCTGATGATGAAGCATTCCTTAAACTTTTCTTTGCTGATGAAACTTCCGCCCAGGTAATGTTTGTACTTTACGATGGCTTCGGCCTGTCTTTCACTGAAGCCCATTTCCTGCCAGTCAGCAGCGGAATAACGGTCGGGATTAAAGCTTCCGGAAATGGTGACCGTTCTCTTTTCACGATTGTTGAAGCGGCTTGATGTTGCTTCCCTTCCGGTTTCCGGCAACAGAACATAGGGTTCAAGTATGGAAAATTTATCTGCGGAGATGGCAAAGCACTTTTTCAGCTGTTCCTTTGAAACAAATTTTCCGCCGAGGATTTTCTTATAATTGAGTATCGTAATGGCTTGTTTTTCAGTAAAGCCCATATTCTGCCATTGCTTGGCATCCAGCTCATTCGGATCGAATTCCGTAAGATTGATCTCTGCCGGATGTACGGTTATAAACTTTACCCCGGAAAAATCTTCTTTTCCCTTACTGGTAAACTCCTGAAAGACAAATAAAATAACCAGCAATAATCCCATGCCGGCCAGTTTCTGGTAATCGGTTTTTCTCATCGCTATAAACTTAATGATTTTATTAAGCATTCGCAATGAGGGTGTTGCAATTGGATTATTTTATGATAGAAGTTTTTATTTTTATATTAAAATATAAATTAAAAATAGTGTAAAGATGAATTATTTTAATTATTCACTATCCCGCTCCGTCAGCGAATCCTTCAGCTTCAGCAATTCAGCCTTCACAAATTCCAGTCTGTCGATCAGGGTAACGGTTTCGGAGATTTTGCTGTTGGTGGTGAGGGCGATCTTGGCACCGTCGAGGGTGTAGCCTTTTTCTTTCACGAGGTGATAGATGATCTGAAGGTTTTTGATGTCCTCCGGAGTGAAGTACCGGTTGCCTTTTTTGTTTTTTTTTGGTTTGATGATCGGGAATTCCTGTTCCCAATAGCGTATCAGTGAAGTGTTTACATCAAAGGCTTTAGCCACTTCTCCTATGGAATAATACAGTTTATCGGGTAGGTTTATCTTCATTTCTGGAATCGTAATTTCCAAAGATAAAAATTTTTTAAATCCCCGTACAAGTCTATCAGGCAAAAACTTCGTTTCAGCTTTATCATCAGGGAGAAAGTCATATTTGATGGCACGGAAAATATACCGGTTTTTATTAATTTTGATTTAAAATAAAAGGAGTGAATTCTATTTCTGTTCTCCACATTAATCTCTTTCAGGCGGGTAAAGGTATTTCAGATTTCTATTTCAACAGGATGAGGGAGCACCTGGTGCTGGGACACCGGCATATTGAAAAGCCGCACCGCCACGATTTTTATGCTACCATTCTTTTTACAGGAGGCAGTGGGGTTCATGAAATAGATTTCCATCAGTATGAGGTGAGCCCGGGAAGCCTGTTTTTCATGTCCCCGGGACAGGTTCACAGCTGGGAACTTTCCGATGACATCGACGGGTATATTTTTTTCTGCTCCCAGGATTTTTATGAGCTTCATTATGTACATCAGAAGCTTAAAGGTTTTCCTTTTTTCGGATCTGTCAGTTTTCCGAGAAAGCTTCAGCTGGATGAAACGGAATTGGGAGCGTATATTCCTCTTTTTAAAATACTGGAAGGGGAATATCTGATGCCTCAATTCATGAATGAAGCGCTTATTCTTTCCCTGATGTCGCAGCTTTTCATCCGTTCATCCAGGCTGTTTTCCAGGAAGCTCGAAGATGAATACCCGGTTCTGAACGCTTCTTATTTCAGGCATTATCAGGATTTTGAAAATTTTATAGAGGAGCATCTTACAAAACAAAAATCAATTGCATTTTATGCTTCTCTACTCAATATATCGCCCAAGCATCTGAACCGAATTACGCGGACGGTCGTACAAAAGACGGCAACCCAGGTTATTATGGAAAGGGTAGTCCTCGAAGCCAAAAGAATGCTGATGTATCTTGATGACAGCCTTATAGATATAGCATTCCGGCTGGGATATGAGGAGTATTCCTATTTTGTAAGGGTGTTCCGTAAAACGTCAGGTCTAACGCCAACGCAATTTATCAAATTGTACAAATCATAGCTTTAGAGAACAAGCTGGAAAGGTCCTTCAAAAACGGTTTCAAAAGAATCCACCATATTTCCTTTTTCATCAAATACTCCTATGGTCATATTCTGCTTTGAAAATTTAATCTCTTTTTCAGGGAAAGAAATATTGATGTTTCCCTTTATGATCTGATCACCTTTTAAAATGATTCTGTCTGTTCCGAAGAAATCGATTTCCGCATTTGCGGGATGTAATACTTTTATGGTCAGTACTTTATTTTCGTTGGACTTATTCAAAAATGTATAAATAAAGGTGTTGGCTATTTTTCCGTCTTTTACAAAAAATGTCGATCCTGCAGGCTTAATGAATTTTGCTTCCATTGATCCCCTGTCATACATCAGAAATCCTAAAAAGCCGATCAGTAGAGCCAGACAGAAGGCAGTAGCTTTCATTCTTGACGTGAATCTGAATTTTTCTCTGTTTTCGATTTCCGCTTCCGTGGCATAACGGATGAGACCTTTTGGAAGGCCCACTTTCTCCATCACTTCATCACAGGCATCGATGCAGGCGGTACAGTTTACGCATTCCAGCTGCTGGCCGTTACGGATATCGATTCCGGTCGGGCATACTACTACGCATTGCTGACAATCGATACAGTCGCCTTTGCCTGCTGTCTTCCGGTCTTCATGGTTTCTCCATTTTGAGCGGTTTTCCCCTCTTTTAAAATCATAATAGACATTGATGGTGTGCTTGTCTATTAAGACCCCCTGCAGCCTTCCATAAGGACAGACGAGTGTACAAACCTGCTCGCGGAGCCATGCAAAAACAAAATAAAACGTTGCGGCAAAAGCAATCATGCTCAGGAATTTTAAAGGATGTTCTGCCGGACCCTGCCGAATAATGCTGAAAACTTCCTCGTATCCGACAATGTACATGAACATAAAATGGGTAATGAGTAGGGAGATCAGGGCAAATACTGCCCATTTCGTCAGCCGTTTTCTTATTTTTTCGCGGTCCCATTCCTGACGGTCCAGTTTCATCTGTTTATTTCGGTCTCCTTCGATCCAATATTCGATTTTTCTGAAAACTCCTTCCATAAAGATGGTTTGCGGGCAGAGCCAGCCACAGAATATTCTTCCGAAAACAACGGTAAAGAGCATGACGAAAATAACGGATGTCACGGCTCCAAGTGCGAGGATAAAAAAGTCCTGCAGGTAAAACGGCTGCCCGAAAATAAAAAACTTCCGGTCGATCACATTAAAAAGCAGAAACGGATTATGATGGATTTTTACAAACGGTAATCCGAAAAACAGGATCAGCAAAATATACGTTACATACTTTCTGTAGTCTGTATATTTTCCCTTCGGTTTACGGGGGTAAACCCATTTTCTTTTGCCTGCTTCGTCCATTGTTCCTACGGAATTCCTGAAATATTCTTCAGGTTCCGAGGCCTGAAAATCGCTGTGTAGTGTACTCATTCTGCCTTACGTTTTTTATCTAAAGAAATCTTTGAAATTATCATAGTGCAAAGGTTCAAAATAAAGGGATGATTTTCTAATATCATATACTTTTAGAATGATACAATTCGGACATGATGCTAATGAATTTTAATTTATCAAACAGGGAAAATAAGTTTTGAATCTCTTCCGGCTTGTCGTAAATTGTACCCTTTAAAAATAACGTGGTATGAAAAATGTCCTGAGAGCCGGCTGTATTGGTTTGGTTTTAGTATTACTGAACTGTAAATCAGTAAATACGAATCGTATGTTTTATGAAGATAAAAAGCCGGAAAAAGTTTCGGATCAGTTTAAGTTTACGGAAGGAGCTTCGGCCGATAAGGATGGAAACGTCTATTTTACCGATCAGCCCAATGATAAAATTTATTACTGGGACTGGAAAACCAATAAGATTGTCGAGTTTATGGATAAAACAGGAAGGGCTAACGGAACGCACTTCGATAAGGACGGCAATCTGATCACCTGTTCCGATGATAAAGGCGAAATCTGGAAAATTTCCAAGGATAAGAAAGTAGAAGTGATGCTTAGCCATTTTGAAGGCAAAAGGCTAAACGGCCCTAATGATATCTGGAACGATAAATTCGGAGGAATGTATTTTACCGATCCGCTTTACGAAAGGGAATATTGGGTAGATTTCAAACATGAAATTCCGCATAAAAGTTTATATTACCGAAGTAAAGAAGGGAAAGTTACCAAAGTAGAAACCTTTATCCAGCCGAACGGAATCATCGGAAGCCACAAGTTTAACAAATTGTATGTTTCCGATATCGATGCCGGCAAAACTTATGTTTATGACATTCTGGGAGAAGGAAAACTGTCTGAGAAAAGGCTGTTCTGTGAAATGGGATCCGACGGAATGACGATGGATAAGCACGGAAATGTTTATCTTACGGGAAAAGGTGTACATGTCTTTAATAAAGAAGGTAAAAAAATATACCACATTCCTATTGATGAAGAATGGACAGGCAATATAGCATTCGGAGGGAAAAATAAGGATGTATTGTTTATTACAGCCAGCAAATCCGTTTATACATTGCCGACCAGAGTGAAAGGAGTAAAATAGGTAAAGGTTTAGGCTAAGGATAAGATTAATGTTTTCATCGTCTTTCCCTTAGCCTTAATCTCAGCCTTAATAAGCTACTTCCATTTTTACTTTTTTGCCCTTTAGTTTTTCGTTGGCAAGCTTTTTCAGAAGACTGTTTACTTTATTCCTGGAAACGGCAACATAGGAAGTGGTGTCTTTTACCTCAATCAGTCCTACATCTTCTTTCTGAAGTTCCCCTTTTTTCAGCAGATAGCCTACGATATCCACTTTGTTGACTTTATCTTTTTTTCCGGCACTGATGTAAATAGTCTGGAACGGTGTTTTTTCCGGAACTTTGGTACATCCTGCAACATTCTCTTCCAAGGTATTGTTTTTAATGAAGGGGAAATTTTCGTCCTCTTTCATAATCAGATAGGCGAAACCTTTGGCGTTCATCCTCGCGGTACGGCCGTTCCTGTGGATAAAGGCATCTTCTTTCGGGGGTAACTGATAGTGAACAATGGATTCAACTTCCGGAATATCCAGACCTCTTGATGCCAGATCTGTTGTAATTAAAATCCGTGCAGAATCATTTCTGAATTTCAATAAAGCTCGTTCCCTTTCATCCTGTTCCATGCCGCCGTGGAAGGTCTCTCTGTCGATTCCCTTTTCAGCTAAAAGGTCAGAAATACGGTCAACGGCTTCGCGGTGATTGCAGAAAATCAATGTTCTTTTATTTCCTATTTTACAGATTAAATTAAATAAAGTATCCAGTTTCTCTTCCGATGTGGTCATTACTTTTTTAAACTGGATATCCGGTTTGGTTTCACTTAATTTAAGAAAGTCAATAATTTTCTCATTTTTCAGTCCGGTAAAAGCAGGAATTTCATCCATTGCTGTTGCAGAGGTTAACATTCTTTGTGAAAGTCCTTTTAATGAATTGGAAATAAATTCCATATCTTCATGAAAACCGAGTTCCAAAGCTTTATCAAATTCATCCAAAACAAGCGTCTGAATCGTTTTCGGATCGAAATTACTGTTTCTCAAATGGTAAACCACTCTTCCGGGCGTTCCGATCAAAACTGCCGGAGCTTCAATCAGGTTGTTGACTTCAATCTTTTTGTCGTGACCGCCATAACAAACGGATACTTTAAAATCTGTTCCCATGGCTTTAAAAACCTGTTCGATCTGTAAAGCCAGTTCCCGTGCCGGAACCAGGATCAAAGCCTGAATTCCCGAAGCATTCTTTTTTAAATTTCGCAGTACAGGAAATAGAAAAGCAAGCGTTTTTCCCGAACCGGTAGGAGAGAGCAGGATGACATCCTGCTGATTTTCCGTTGTTTTATAAGTGGATTTCTGCATCTGATTCATGTCCTGAATCTGCAGTTTTTGATAAATCGATTCTAATTCCATGGTGCAAATTTAGAATAAAGGAACGGTTAAATGAAATAATCTATTTGTTTAGTCGCTTCATTATTTCATTTCCTCTTGTAAGAGTCACCGGGTAGGCTTCGTCGGGATTGCTGATTGATTTTAGATAGAGATCTTTCCCTATTATAGTATTTCCCTGCAAGAGATTGATAAAACCGGATATTTTGTACATGAAGTTCCGAAGTTTGGCATCTTTATTTTCGTGAGCAGATAAATAAGCTAAAAGTGTTTCTGCAGAGGTCAGTTTGCTGTCTTGATACTGTTTTATATCATACCCCTTAGGCTTGCTGAACCAGTAATCCCAAGAACTGCCATCATTATGTTCATTCCAGGAATATTTAATGAGCTGCAGGGCAGCTTCTAATAAAGCAGAATTTAATTTTTCATTTTGGGGTGCTAGTTTTTCACTTTCTGAAATATAACGGGCAATCGTAACATCTGTACCTTTATCTTTCATTTCCTGAAGAATGTTTTCCTTAAGATATAAGGAATGATTTTTTGAGAAATTCTCATAAGCAAATGAAGTGGAAAAATGGTCCGCAAGATTCTCTATTCGGTACCCTTTTTTTAATTCAGATTTTAGATTAATAGTATAAACCGTTTGATAATCGTGAAAAAGATAAACGTAAATAATTTCTTTTTTTAGATCGCATATAGTAGAATATAATGTATTCAGTTCTCCTTCCTGATGCGTTTTATCAAGGATTTTCTTCAAAAAGTCCACATTGTTTTCCTTTTAACCCGAAAGCATTTCATTGGCAATTTCAGGTCTTCTGCATGATAACTTCCCATTGATCATATTACAATTTGAACTGACCTGAAAATCATCTTTTTTTTCAATAATACCTTTTGGATTGATCAGCACGGGTTTCCTTCCTTATCAGCTAACAAAACCTGAGATTTGGAAACATAATCATACTTTTTTAAGATTAGAAGGGCTTCTTTTACGGTTTTGCATTTTTCGAGAACTTCCCACATAATATCTCCCGGGTAAGGATTGGTAAGAGCAAGCTTACTGAGATCATAATTGGCTGCCGAATAGTCAAAGAATAACCCATGCTCATTCATTGCTGATGCAATCTGCATATCCGGAGCCCCAAAACAAACAGAAGCATAGCGGTCTTTGGTGGCTGGGTTGTACCATACTTTGGTAAAAGGTGTCATATCATCTTCATTGGCTGCTGCAAATACTTCACTTCCTCTGGCGCAAGAGAATATGGTGCAGGCTTTTATTGTGGATATAAAACCTGATGACAGGCTGATTAAGATTAAAAAGAAATATTTCTGCATGATCGAGTTTTTATGGATGTTGTAGGTTGATTGGAAAAAAAATACTTTGTTAAATAATTTTAAAATTAATTGTTGCTTAAAAGACAATCTTTGAAGAATATCAAGATAAAAAGGAGATTCCGGAATGGTAAGATCAGACATCGAAAGCTTCGGCTTTTAAGTTTTCGGTTGATAAATGTTGAAAATCAGTTGTTTAAACCGTTTTTTTTGCCAAATGAAATCTATTGTTTATTTTAAATAAAAGTCATATCTTTGCACCCACTTTTGTGACGAAAAGGTTTGAAGAGTAAACAACTAAAAATTAATTACTTCCGTATTTTTCAATTCACATTTATTCAGACCGTTGAAAGAGAAGGAATACAAATTTTATTAGAATTATGTCAAAAGAGACAAATTCAGCAGAATTATTATTAAATCAAAACGTAGCACCTGAACAATTTGACTGGGATTCTTTCGAATCCGGTCTTGATGCTGATGCTAGAAAAGAGAAAAGCGATCTTGAGGAAATCTACAACGGATCTTTGAACAACCTAAGCGATAACGACGTTTTAGTTGGAAAAGTGGTAAGATTAACAGACAAAGAAGCTATCGTAGACATCAACTTCAAATCTGAAGGTGTTATTTCTCTTAACGAATTCCGTTACAACCAAGGCCTTAAAGTAGGTGACGAGGTAGAAGTAATGGTAGACAGAAGAGAAGACAAAACAGGACAGTTACAGTTATCTCACAGAAAAGCTAGAACGCTTAAAGCTTGGGATAAAGTAAACGAACTTCACGAAACAGGTGAAATCGTAAACGGTTTTGTTAAGTCCAGAACTAAAGGTGGTATGATCGTTGACGTACACGGAATCGAAGCATTCTTACCAGGTTCTCAGATCGACGTTAAGCCAATTAAAGATTACGATCAGTTCGTAGGGAAAACAATGGAGTTCAAAGTTGTGAAAATCAACCCTGAGTTCAAAAACGTTGTTGTATCTCACAAAGCATTGATCGAAGCAGATATCGAAGGTCAGAAAAAAGAAATCATCGCTCAGCTTGAAAAAGGACAGGTTCTTGAAGGTACCGTTAAGAATATTACTTCTTACGGAGTATTCATCGACCTTGGAGGTGTAGACGGATTGATCCACATTACAGACCTTTCCTGGTCTAGAGTGAACCACCCATCTGAAATCCTTGAGGACGGACAGACTGTGAAAGTAGTTATCCTTGACTTTGACGATGAGAAAACAAGAATCCAGTTGGGTATGAAGCAATTAGAAGCTCATCCTTGGGATGCTCTTTCTGCTGATATGAAAGTGGGTGACAGAGTAAAAGGAAAAGTAGTGGTTCTTGCTGACTATGGTGCATTCGTAGAAATTGCTCCGGGTGTAGAAGGATTAATCCACGTTTCTGAAATGTCTTGGTCTACTCACCTGAGATCTGCCGGTGACTTCGTGAAAGTAGGTGATGAAGTGGAAGCTGAAGTATTGACTTTAGATAGAGAAGATAGAAAAATCTCTTTGGGTATCAAGCAATTAAGCAAAGATCCATGGGAAAATATCGAAGCTAAATATCCTGTAGGATCCAAGCATGTAGGAACCGTAAGAAACTTTACTAACTTTGGTGTATTCGTAGAGTTAGAAGAAGGAATCGACGGATTAATTTACATCTCTGATCTTTCCTGGACTAAGAAAATCAAGCACCCGTCTGAGTTCTGTGCAGTTGGTGATAAATTAGATGTTATCGTTCTTGAACTGGATATCCAGGCTAGAAGATTATCTCTTGGTCACAAGCAATTGACTGACAATCCTTGGGATGCATTCGAAACCAAATATGCTGAAGGAACGATCCACGCTGGTAAAGCAGTAGAAGTTCACGATAAAGGTGCTTCTGTACAGTTCGAAGATGCTGAGGTTGAAGCTTTCTGCCCATCCAGATTATTAGAAAAGGAAGACGGATCTAAAATCAAAAAAGGTGAAGAAGCTGATTTCAAAGTAATTGAATTCAACAAAGAATTCAAGAGAGTAGTAGTTTCTCATACAGGAATCTTCAGAGATGAAGAGAAGAAAAACATGAGAGAATCTTCTAACAACAGATCTAACAACAATAATATGTCGTCTTCAAACAATGAAGAAAGATCAACTCTTGGAGATATTGATGCATTAGCAGAATTAAAAAGAAAAATGGAAGAAGGTAAATAATCTTTAATTCCATTTTTAAAATTTAAGCCACTCAATTGAGTGGCTTTTTTTATTTAATATTATCATTTTTTCAGACTAAAATAGCTTAAAATTGAATAGTTAATTTACAGAAAATAAACAAGTACATGTTAAAGTGGAATTATCTTTAAATAATTTTAAATAAATTGTTATTTTGTTGTTAATTATTTGTAGATTAGCGGCTTTATTAGTGTATATGAAAAAAGTAGCTTTACCCCTTTTATTTGCAGTATCTGCAATCTTTCCTTCCGTTCTTTTTGGACAAGATAACGAGAGATTAATTAAAGATTATATTTCTCAAAACAAGATTAAAGAATATAAGAAATCTGATCTTGCTAACTTTATTATTAAGGTAGTTGATCATTCTGAAAGCATGAATGGAGATGTGATAAAGACACAACAACTATATAAAGGCATTCCTATTCACGGAGCTTTGGGATCTGTATTAATAAAAAATAATCAAGTAATAATATATAATGATAGTTTTGAAAAAGATTATCAGTATGTAGATAATAATGTGCCTTCTATTTCAAAAGAGGTTGCATTTAAATCTGCATCAAAGGATACATCTATTAATGATCCTAGTAAATTTACAATATTGAACTTTTACGATGCTGATTTAGCCAATATGCTATTTGCAAAACAGCAGTTGGTATACGTAAAAATAAATCAGGATCTTATACTTTGTTATGAATTTATATTTCCTGAAAAGAAAACATCAAATTACTGGGATGTGTTGGTCAATGCAAATACCGGAGAAATTGTTGAAAAAAATAATTTAAATCTTAGTTGCAATTTTATTGATCATCCATATGGCCATTCTCATGAAAATAGGTCGGCCATATATCCTTTAACAAAAGAAAATTCATTACAAGCAAATCCAAATACAAGTTTATTGCTATCTCCGGATAATGCATCGTATAATGTATTTGCTTTTCCTATAGAAGCCCCTACTTTTGGTTCCAGATCGATTGTTACGAATCCATGGAATCTTACAGCCTCACCTGAAGGATGGCATTCAGATGGTATTACACATTATACGAACACACGGGGGAATAATGTTTTTGCGTATCAAGATATTGATGACTTCAATTCTTACTCTGGAGTTACAGCGGAAGGAGGTGCTTCAAGAAATTTTAATTTTACTTATACTGCAGGAGCGTTAGCTTTGACAAATCAGGATGCTGCAATTACTAACTTGTTTTATGCCAATAATATGGTACATGATATTTTTTACAAGTTCGGTTTTACACCGGCAGCGCGAAATTTTCAGAAAAAAAATTTTAACTTAGGAGGAGCAGAAAATGATTTTGTAAACGCTGAAGCACAAGATGGAGGAGGAACACCGGTAACTACAACAATCCAAAATTATAATAATGCAAATTTTGCAACGCCTGCGGACGGAGGAAGTGGCAGAATGCAAATGTATTTATGGGTCAACAGTTCTCAGAAATTATTTTACAACTC
Source organism: Chryseobacterium sp. sg2396 (assembly GCF_042610505.1). Taxonomy (NCBI): domain Bacteria; kingdom Pseudomonadati; phylum Bacteroidota; class Flavobacteriia; order Flavobacteriales; family Weeksellaceae; genus Chryseobacterium; species Chryseobacterium sp. sg2396. The sequence goes on from NZ_JBHGAQ010000017.1 coordinate 17,174, forward strand.
TCCTTCATCAGCCATAAGTAGAACGCCTGTCTCTTATTTAGCTCCTCAGTTTGGGCAACAAATTACAGGAGTGCCTGTAACTGGAAATGTAAAATTGTCTCCGGTTTTAGACGCCTGCACACCGCTTCCTAGTGGTTCATTAACTGGATTTATCGGTTTGGCAGAAAGAGGAACTTGTGATTTTGTTACTAAAGTTCAAAATATGCAGGATGCTGGTGCAACAGGTGCATTAATTTATAATGCGGTAAGTTCTGGTGCCCCCGGAAATATGGGAGGAACCAATTCAAGCATTTACATATTGTCTGAGCTTATTGACAACGCAGAGGGAGAATTTATTAAAGCCCAATTAGCAAATAATACTCCTGTTAATGTTTCAATGAGTTACAGTACAAAACAAGATGGTAGTTTTGATAATGGGGTTATGATTCATGAATATGGCCACGGAATTTCTAATAGATTAACTGGTGATGGATATAGTTGCTTAAATGCAATGCCATTTACAAACCCTTACTCTAATCTTACTTATTCTAAAGAACAGATGGGAGAGGGTTGGTCGGACTTTTTTGCATTGATGTTAACAAACAGGCCGGGAGACAATGCTTCAGTTCCAAGAGGTATTGGAACATATGTTTCTGCCGAAGCTATAACAGATGGCGGAATACGACCTGCAAAATATTCTCCTGATTTCACTATAAACGACTATACTTACACAGATACAAACGGAATGGAATTTCAAAATGGTTCTACAATGGTTCCTGATGTGCATTCAATTGGATTTGTGTGGGCAACCATGCTCTGGGATCTTCACTGGCAATATGTTGCCAAATACGGATATTCTTCTAATGTCACAGCGAATACAACAAATGGTAGTTCTAGAGTATTACAATTGGTTACGGATGCATTGAAACTTCAAGCTTGTGATCCAACATTTATTGATGGTAGGGATGCCATCTTAGCTGCAGATATGGCCACCACACAGGGAGCTGACCGGTGTATGATCTGGAGAACTTTTGCAAAAAGAGGTCTTGGTGTTAATGCAAGTGCAGGATCCAAAACAAATATCAATGATCAGGTTGAAGATTTCTCTGTCCCGGCAGGCTGTGCGCTTGCTACGGATGAGGTGAAAACGGTTAAAAGCAATATTTCAATTTACCCGAACCCGGCTAAAAATGAATTCTTCATTAATTTCCCAAGCAATACCTTAGGTAAAGTAAGTGTAGAAATTTACGATATGTCAGGAAAATTGGTTTCTTCTGAAGATAAAATATCGCCTGATGCCAAGAAAGCGATTTCAACAGACAGATTGATCAACGGAAACTATATGGTGAAAGTAAAAGGAATCGGTATTGATGCCGCTTCAAAAGTTATTGTCAGAAAATAATTTAATATATAAATGAATTTAAATATCCGGTGTGAGCTTAGCTTACACCGGATATTTTTTTGTCATCTTTACGATCTGCCCGTTTTCAGAATAAGTCGTACCTTTGCAGGCTGTTAAAAAAAATGAATTATGCAGAAGAAAAATATATTGAAAGGGGTTGTTTTTGTAGGAATCGGAGCAAGTATATACGGAATGCTGGCTACTTTTGTGAAGCTTGCTTACCAGGAAGGATATACTACATCTGAGGTTACAACGTCTCAGTTTATATTGGGTTTGGTAGGTCTTTTAATATTAAATTTTATACAGACGATCACTTCTAAAAAAACTTTGCCGTCACCTACTTCCAAAGAAGTGAGAAACCTGATGCTGGCAGGAACTTCGCTGGGGTGTACCAGCTTGTTTTACTATATTGCCGTTCAGTACATCAATGTTTCTATTGCGATTGTATTGTTAATGCAGTCGGTATGGTTCAGTGTGGTTGTTGAAAGTGTCCTGACAAAAAAATGGCCTAATACCAGAAAGGTTGTATCGGTAATAATTGTCCTGGCAGGAACCGCTTTAGCAACCAATTTAATGAATGAAAACCTGGATCTCGACTGGAAAGGCATTTTCTGGGGATTGATGGCCGCTGCTTCTTATACCCTTACGATGTTTACGTCCAATACGTTAGCGACACATCTGCCTGTTTTCAGGAAGAGTATTATTATGTTGTGCGGAGGCTCTTTGGTTATCTTCGGTTTTCTTTTGTTTGCCCAAATTGGTCCCTTACACTTTGAAAATCTGAAATCTTTGTATCTGAATTTCACCGAAAATACGGAACATATTCATCCCTTTAATTATTCCATACTTTGGACCTACGGGCTTGTTTTATCACTCTTTGGGACTATTATTCCACCAATCTTGTTCAATATCGGATTTCCGAATGCAGGGCTGGGGTTGGGAAGTATTGTTTCATCTCTGGAACTGCCGGTTTCGGTAACAATGGCTTTTGTACTCCTGGGAGAAAAAGTAATCTTGATCCAGTGGATAGGAATTGCTTTAATTCTTTTTGCAATCGTTCTTATGAATATTCCGAAAAAAGAAGGTAAGACTGAAAAAATAGCATAACAGGGCTAATGAATATCTATAAACCGTTTCCTTTGGAACGGTTTTTTAATTTAACAGTACCAAAATTTATTTTTATGAAATACTTTACAAATCCTTTAGTCGCCGTATTATTGTTCATTGGTTTTTGTCCTGTGTTTTCACAAATCAGGCCGCAGGATGCAGAACTGACCAACTACCAATATCCCTTTGAAGTACATTTTCTACAGTTTACATCTCAGAAAAATAATTTGAAAATGGCATATATGGACGTTAGACCAAAAGCATCGAACGGTAAAACCATTATGCTGCTCCATGGTAAAAACTTTAACGGGGCCTATTGGGAAAGAACGGCAAAAGAGCTTTCAGATAAAGGATTCCGGATTATTATCCCGGACCAGATCGGATTCGGCAAATCCTCAAAACCGCAGAATTATCAGTTTTCATTTTCGCAGCTTGCAGATAATACCAAAGCAATTCTGGATGAACTCAAAATTGACAAAACTATCGTGCTTGGCCATTCAATGGGCGGAATGGTAGCTACCCGCTTTACTTTGCTGTACCCGAAAAGAGTAGAAAAATTAATTCTGGAAAACCCGATCGGGCTGGAAGATTATAAGACCTTTGCATCGTATCAGACCATTGATCAGGCATATCAGTCGGAATTGAAAAATACCGCGGAATCGTATAAGAAGTATCAGCTTACCTTTTATTATGATAACAAATGGAAGGACGAATACCAACCCTGGCTTGATTTAATTGCAGGGTGGACGTTGCATCCGGATTATCCTAAAGTAGCCTGGGACGCAGCTTTAACGTCCGACATGATTTATAATCAGCCGGTTTGTTACGAATTTAAAAACATAAAAGTTCCGACCTTGCTCATCATCGGTACACGCGACAGAACAGCGATAGGAAAGGACCGGGCTCCTAAAGAACTGCAGCCGAAAATGGGACAGTATCAGGAACTGGGAAAGAAAACCCAACAGCAGATTTCCGGTTCAAAATTGGTGGAAATTGAGAATGTGGGACATCTACCGCATATTGAAGTGTATGATCAGTTCTGGAAAGCTTTGTATGATTTTGTAAAATAAATTCGCGCTTTATATTTGGTCAAAAAGTAAAGATTCACCATTCACTTACGAAGTAAAATTCAACATTTACAATTACACAATGTAAAAATGAAAAGAGACCGCTTAAAATTAAACGGTCTCTTTTCGTATCTATTGTTGTCTGAATTATTTCTTCTTGTAAGCAGCGTCCTTAATTCTCGCTTTTTTACCTCTAAGATCTCTGAAATAGTAGATTCTTGATCTTCTAACTCTACCTCTTCTGTCAACTTCAATTTTCTGAAGAGCAGGCATGTTGATCGGGAATACTCTTTCTACCCCTACATCACCGGACATTTTTCTGATGGTGAAAGTCTTTGTAGAACCTGTACCTCTCAACTGGATAACAGTTCCTTTGAAGAACTGGGTTCTTGTTTTTTGACCTTCTTTAATTTCGTAATACACAGTGATCGTATCACCGGCTTTGAATTCAGGGAATTCTTTTTTTGTAATGTACTTGTCTTGTACGTACTTTAATAAATCCATTATTAATAAATAAAATGTTAATGCTAAGCAACTTACACGGACTTCGTCAGAGGTTGAATAACAGGTTGCAAATGTACAAAACATTTTTTTAATTTCCCAAATAATTTATAATGAAATCTTTAGAAAATAACTGATAGTTTAAACCTCGGTAATCCTTACAATTCAATAGAAAAGAAGTGTACAGACTGAAAGAAGCGACAAAGTTTAAACTTTCCCGCTCCTGACAATTTATATCTGCATCCTGAATTTTATTCCTCATCTGTCGATTTCAGTGCCCACGCAATCAGCGGTGCCTGCATAAACAGCCTTCCAAGTCTTGCATTATCGGTATTCAGACCGAATGAGTCCCTTCTGTTTTTATATTGGGCAATATTTCCAGGGAATACGGCAGCGAAAAATCCTGCAACCACTTTTCCCATGGTCTTTCTGTATTTTTTAGGCGTGGCAATCATTGCGGTTCCTAAAGCAATCTCTGCATAGCCGGAATAAACAACGGTATCGTCCTTGTCCAGCGGTACCCATTCCGGAACCTGGGCCTGAAAAGCCTTTCTGGCAAAAGTGAGATGTCCGATTCCTGCGGTGATCAGAAATGCGCCTAACGCAATTCTTGAAATGTCTTTCGTTTCCATATCTTGTAATTTAATTGGTGTAGTATAATCACAACCAAAATCCAGACCACGTTTTTATACCGTTGCTGACAAAATAATCCAGGCAGGATGGAAATTTTTCTTCAAGAGCTTTTTCCGGCTCTCCGCTCATACTCCTCGCGCCAACCTTCTCCAAAGCACGCCACCACCAAATCCATCCACTCCAAAATCCTCCAACTCCGCTGTGGGGTAACCGCTGCGATCCGGGCTAGGGCAGCAGACTTCATTTTTGGCATGAGGCCTTTATTTATTATCTTGGTAGAGATATGAATTGCCTTTTATAGTTATACCACAGTTAAAACTTCAATAGTCAGAAATCTTTAGAAAAGTTTGATGCGTTAGTATCTATTTTTGATATTGACTGAAAACTTCCAGCCTCCAGCATCGCTCTTCCAGCCTTTTGAATCGGTGTTAACTTAGCCATCAATCTCCTAAAATTGATCCTTCTCCAATGAAGTTATTCCCCATTCGTCGGGATATGAGAAAAAGTATTAAATTTAGCCAACAGAAAATCTGATAGTTCATGATAGATAAAAGAGTACAGAATGCAAAGGAAGCCATCGCAGGAATTAAAGATGGTATGATCCTCATGCTGGGTGGTTTCGGCCTTTGCGGAATTCCTGAGAATTCCATTAATGCTTTGGTAGAGAGTGATGTAAAAGATCTTACCTGTATCTCCAACAACGCCGGTGTGGATGATTTCGGGCTTGGCCTGCTGCTTCATAAAAGGCAGATCAAAAAGATGATTTCTTCTTATGTAGGAGAAAATGCAGAGTTCGAAAGACAGATGCTCTCCGGCGAACTGGAAGTTGAACTGACGCCTCAGGGAACGCTGGCGGAAAAATGCAGGGCGGCACAGGCGGGAATTCCGGCATTTTATACCCCGGCAGGCTTCGGAACCGAAGTGGCAGAAGGAAAAGAAGTAAAAGACTTCAAAGGAAAACCGCACATCCTGGAATTTGCCTATGAAGCCGATTTCGCTATCGTAAAAGCGTGGAAAGGCGATCATGCCGGAAACCTTATTTTCAAAGGATCCGCAAGAAACTTCAACCATCCGATGGCCGGAGCCGGAAAAATCACCATTGCCGAAGTAGAAGAGCTTGTAGAGCCGGGCGAACTGGACCCGAACCAAATCCATATCCCCGGAATCATGATCCAAAGAATTTTCCAGGGTGAAAAATTCGAAAAAAGAATCGAACAGCGAACCGTAAGAAAAAAAGATTAAAAATAAAAAACCGTGAAACTTTCACGGTTTTTGTTTTTTATATTCGTTGAAAAATACAAAGTGTACAACAATAAACAATTCTTTAAACTTCCATCACCCATCATCTATCCATCAAACTCCCATCGTCTTCCTTTCCCCGATCTGCTGTCTCCACATTGCATAATACAGTCCTTTCTCTTCAATCAGGTTAAGGTGCGAACCGGTTTCCACAATTTTTCCGCGTTCCAGCACATAAATCCGGTCGGCATGCATAATGGTGCTTAAACGGTGGGCAATCAGGACTGTAATCTGCTCTTTTTCTTTGGAGATTTCTTTAATGGTTGTCGTAATTTCCTCCTCGGTAATGCTGTCCAGGGCGGAGGTTGCCTCATCAAAAATCAGCAAATGCGGTTTTCTCAATAAAGCCCGGGCAATGGCAATCCGTTGCTTTTCCCCGCCGCTCAGTTTCAGGCCGCCTTCCCCGATGACCGTTTCAATTCCGTTTTCGGCGCGTTCCAGAAGTCCGGTGCAGCTGGATTTTTTCAAAGCCGACTGCAGGTCTTCTTCAGTTGCTGCCGGATTTACAAACAGCAGGTTTTCTTTAATCGTACCTGCAAACAGCTGGGTGTCCTGGGTTACAAAACCGATCTGGTTTCTCAGCTCATCAAAATCAAACTCTTTTCCATCCACATGATTGTAGAAAATAGAACCTTCCTGAGGACGGTAGAGGCCGACAAGCAATTTTACCAGCGTACTTTTTCCGGAACCGCTCGGTCCCACAAAAGCAATGGTTTCACCGTTTTTCACATCAAATGAAATCGAATTCAGGGCCTTATAATGTGCTGTCTGGTGCTGGAAAGAAACTTTTTGGAATTCCAGTTCTTCGATCGCCCCGATCTTCTTCGGGCTTAATGGCTTAGCTTCAACTTCCTTTTTCATTACCCGGTCGAAATTATTGAGGGAAGCCTGTGCTTCACGGTAGGAAATAATGATATTCCCTATTTCCTGCATTGGCCCGAAAATAAAGAATCCGTAAAACATCAGCGAAAGATACTGTCCCGGAGTTACAACGTTTTTAAAAATTAACAGCAATAAGGTGAACGTAATCATCTGCTGTAAAAAATTAACCAATGTTCCCTGCACAAAACTCAGCGAACGTATACTTTTCACTTTTCTCAGTTCCAGGTTAAGGATTTTATAGGTATTGTTGTTCAGGCGTTCCACTTCCTGGTTGGTAAGGCCTAAGCTTTTAACAATCTCAATATTCCGGAGACTTTCTGTTGTGCTGCCTGCCAGATCAGTGGTTTCCTTTACTATATTCTTTTGGATAGTCTTGATTCTCCTGCTCAGCAGGTTTGTAACGACGGCAATAAAAATGATTCCTATGATATATACCGGCATGATCGACCAGTGCAGGCGGATGGCGTACACCGAAACGAAAATGATACTTACCAGAATCCCGAAAAAGATGTTGATGAAATTATTGATAAACTTCACCGTATCTTCACGTACCTTTGTCAGGATAGAAAGCGTTTCACCGCTCCGTTGGTCCTCAAATTCATGATACGGCAGTCTCATCGAATGTCTCAGGCCGTCGGTGAAGATTTTGGCTCCGAACTTCTGGATGATCACATTCACCACATAATCCTGGAAAGCCTTCGCAATGCGGCTGATCATCGCCGTTCCGATTAAAAGCCCCAGAAAATAGAAAACCCCGTGGTACATATCATTTCCATACAGGTATTCGTTCAGGTTTCTCGATATTGTTTTCTCTTTATCGAAGAAGTTGGGATGGGTAACCAGCCGGTCCAGGATATTTCCGGTAATAGCCGGTGAAAATAGTGAAAATACCTGGTTTACAGAGGCTAAGAGTAGGGAGATGAAAATCAGGAGACGGTAGGGTTTCAGGTAATGCAGTAAAACTTTCATAAGTTTACAAATTTACAACAAATTGAGTACGAAAATTTACCTTAGGATAAGAAAGAAAATTATTTCGTAATTCTGAAAAAATGGCTAATTTGGCGGGATAAGATTAAGCTATGCTGACTAAAGAACAAATTGCACAGAGAATTTCAAGAGAAGTAAAGGACGGATATTATGTAAACCTCGGAATCGGGATTCCAACCCTGGTGGCAAACTATGTACCGGATAACCTCTCCGTAGAATTCCAAAGCGAAAACGGGGTATTGGGAATGGGGCCTTTTCCTTTTGAAGGAGAAGAAGATGCAGACGTCATCAATGCCGGAAAACAGACGATCACCATCCTGGACGGAGGTTCCTTCTTCGATTCTGCTTTTAGTTTCGGAATGATCCGTGCGCAGAAAGTGGATTTAACCATTCTCGGAGCTATGGAAGTTGCGGAAAACGGGGATATTGCCAACTGGAAAATTCCGGGAAAAATGGTAAAAGGAATGGGTGGCGCAATGGATCTTGTGGCTTCTGCTGAAAATATCATAGTCGCTATGATGCACGTGAACAAAGCGGGGGAAAGCAAAATCCTTAAAAAGTGTACGCTTCCTTTAACGGGTGTAAACTGTGTAAAAAGAGTCGTTACCGAATTAGCGGTTTTAGATGTTACACCTGCCGGATTCAGGCTTGTTGAAAGAGCACCGGGCGTTTCCGTAGAGCATATCGTAAAATCAACAGAAGCCGAACTGATCATTGAAGGCGAAATCCCGGAAATGCAATTTTAGAGGGCGGCTGGCTGTATACTTTTAGTTTCCGGCAACTACATATAAGAATAGACAAGGCTGTTTCTTTTGAAACAGCCTTTATTTATGCCCTCATTTTCTGTCTGAGCAATGGGTTTTTCCTGAATACTAAAGCACTGTAAAAGCTTTCGCAAGCTGATAAATCTGTTAATCCGGCTTATAACCGCCATTTATATTTTAATGAGGTTAATGATTAATTGTAATAAAAGAGTTATGGATTAAATCTTTTTTTCGACAACATAAGCCTTTAAAGCCACAATTTTCCCGTCTTCAAACTGCCAGACATCGCAATAATCATAATGACAGGCAACTCCGTTCTGATCCTTCAGCGTAATTTCACCGGTTACGGCCAGGAAGCGGCCGTCTTCAACAGTCGTGTCGACACTGAATACCGGTGGTTCCCGGTAAAATTCTTTCATGTAATCCCTTACTTCTTCCTTGCCTGAAAGGATCCGTTCGCCTATGAAAACCCAACGGGTATCCTCCGTGCAGTAAGCTAAAAAATCTTCATACTGTCCTTTCTTTACGAACTCATTGGCTTCATGCAACAGTTCTGCATGGCTCATTTTCGACTGGTTTTTTGTTTGATTATTCATTTTGTTTAACAATTTATTTATAACAAAAATAGCATGTTCACCGCGAATTCCTTATATTGGCAGCTAATTGTATGGTACTATAAAAAAGGTAAGTAATGGGGAAAATCAAGGAAACATCCACCCATTTTGAAAATAAAAAAATGCTGGCGGACGAATGTTCCGAGGTATATGCAGCGGGTATTATCGGCGGACAGTGGTCGCTTGTCATCTGTTCATGGTTAACCAACGGTAAGATGCGGTTCGGAGAACTTAAAAAAGCAATTCCGAATATTACCGAACGTATGCTGACGATGCAGTTGCGAAAACTTGAAAAACATAAAATCCTCACCAGAACGGTATACGCAGAAGTACCTCCGAAAGTGGTGTATGAATTAACTGAAATAGGCTACGAACTCAAACCGATTATCAGCCAGATGGAACAATGGGGAGAACGTCACAAAAAGTTAGACACCAAATTAGGAGAGGGTATAGTTTCCAATCGTTTTTAGCGGTTAGCTAATTTTATTTTTAGCGGAAAGTTTCAAGTCTTGAATTTGTTTCTTTTGTTTGACGATGTCGAAATAACATTCATCGACTTTTAAGGAGATAATCTCCGATTTCAAGAGAAAAGAAATCAATAGCCATCCTGTGCTCCAAAAACCTTCTTTAGAATACTCGTAGTCCGCATAGCAGGCGTATTCCGGATACCATTCTCTTTTTCCGCAACCATTTTAAAAACACCATTAATGGTTTCCGTCGTCACATACGCATTAAGATCGGTCGTTACCGACTGTCCCGTAAAAGCATTGTATTTGGAAATAAGATTGGTCCATACTTTGTCGGCACCGACTTTCCCAAGGGAAGCCTTCACCTTCGGCTGAAAAGCCGTAAACAGCTGGCTTTGGGTTTTGCTCTGAAGATAGTTGGTAGCGGCAGTATTGCTTCCCAATAAAATATTTTTGGCATCCGTAATCGTCATGGAAGTAATGGCATTTGTGAAAATCGGAGCGGCCTCCGTTACGGCATCTTCTGCGGCCCGGTTCAGCAGTTTGACTCCCTGATCGGCCAAACTTCCTAATCCTACTGAACGTAAGGTCGCATCGATCTTTCTTAACTTTTCAGGCATCAGAATTTTTACAGCCTCATTTTTAAAGAAACCGTCGGTAACGCCCAGCTTTTTCACGCCTTCATTTACACCCATGCTCAAAGCTTCCTTCAATCCGTAGGAAATCTGTGTAGAAGTAAGGGTTCCTAAATTAACGGAAGAACCTGAATTTGTTTTAGGAGTAGTACTTGCCGTAGAACTGTTTGTGGTTTGAGGTACATTCAGGTCGATACCTGTTTTATCCTTCACTGCGGTTTTAATAGCATCAAAGATCTGTGCCTGTGAAGAAACCGAGAATAAAAGCCCTCCAATCAATAGAAATGTTTTTCTCATCGTTTATTTTTTACAAAATTAGATGTTTTAAGGTTTAATAAGTTAAAGGATCTTATAAATTTTCAGAAAATAAGTATATTCGCTAAAATCTTAAACCCATCAGATGCAGCGTTTTTTACTGATATGTTCGGTATTGCTTTCAGGCTTATTCTTTGCCCAGAACCGATTGAATTTAATTCCTTATCCTCAGAAAGTGGAATTGTTGAAAGGCGAATTTACCATTCCCGGAAAATTTAAGCTCGACCAGAATCTTTCCAGGCTGGAAACCGAATATTTTAAAAAGCAGATCCGGGATGTTTTTACATTTGGTATCGGCAAAAAAGAAACCGCTCATTTGGTAAATGTACCTTTTTCTGCTCCTTCCAAAAGAAATCCGGAAAATGAAGAGAAATATGCCATCGAAATTTCTCCCCGGCAGATTGTAATCAGCTCAAATACGAAACAAGGCTATTTTCTTGCACTTCAGACCTTAATTCAGCTATTCAGGCAATATAAGGATTCAGGAAAAATCCCGGCCATGAAGATTGAAGACGAACCGAAATTCGCCTGGAGGGGAATGCATCTCGACGTCAGCCGTCACTTTTTTACGGTGGAGGAAGTAAAGCAGTACATCGATTATCTCGCCATGTATAAGCTGAACACTTTTCACTGGCATTTAACTGATGATCAGGGATGGAGAATTGAGATTAAAAAATATCCCAAGCTTACCCAGATCGGTTCCAAAAGAAAAGAATCTATGATCGGGGTGTATGTTGATAATACTTTTGACGGAAAACCATACGGGCCATACTTTTATACGCAGGATCAGATCAGGGACGTGGTGAAATATGCTCAGGACAGGCATATTACCGTCGTTCCCGAAATTGAAATGCCGGGTCACGCATTGGCTGCTTTATCAGCTTATCCTGAACTTGCCTGTACCAAAGGGCCTTTTGAACCGGCAACCAAATGGGGTGTTTTTGATGATGTATTCTGCCCGAAAGAAGAAACCTTTACCTTTTTAGAAAATGTATTAAATGAAGTGATGCAGCTTTTCCCTTCGCAGTATATTCATATCGGAGGTGACGAATGCCCGAAAACGAGATGGAAGGAATGTGCCCACTGTCAGGAACTCATTAAAAAATATAATCTTAAAGATGAACACGGGCTGCAAAGTTATTTCATCCAGAGGATTGAAAAATACGTCAATTCCAAAGGCAGGAAAATTATCGGCTGGGATGAAATCCTGGAAGGCGGACTGGCTCCTAATGCAGCGGTAATGAGCTGGACCGGCATTAAAGGTGGAGTAGAAGCGGCCAAGTCCGGGCATTTCGCCGTCATGACACCAGGAGCTTATTGCTATTTCGATCATTACCAGGGAGATCCGGCTACCGAGCCCAACGCTTTCGGTGGCTTTACGCCTTTAGATAAAGTGTATTCTTATCAGCCGGTGCCTGAAGAACTAAATGTAACGCAATCAAAATATATTTTAGGAGTGCAGGCAAATCTCTGGACCGAATACATCCTGGATTTTAAGCAGGTCCAGTATATGATTTTCCCTAGAATGCTTGCCCTTTCCGAAGTAGCCTGGGGAACCTCAGACGCAAAAAATTACAAGGAATTTGAACGCCGGGTGATCAATGAATTTGAAACCCTGGATAAGATGAGCGTACACTATGCAAGAAGCATTTATAACATTAACGGAAAAGTAATGGCTGCCGACAATGGCATAGCGTACGAACTGTCAACGTCGCAAAGTCCAAGTGGAGTCCGGTACACGGTAAACGGGGCAGATCCTTCGGCAGCTTCACCGGCTTACACAAATCCGATTCCTGTTCAGAAATCAATGACCATAAAATCTGCTTATTTTGAAAACAGGCAGCTGAAAAGTGCAATTTCCTCTCAGGATTTCACCGTTTCCAAAACAACCGGCAAAAAAATTACGCTGGAACAGCAACCGAATGAAAACTATTCTTTCGGCGGAGCCTTTACATTGGTAGATGGCATTATCGGAAACCAACGACAGTTGGGAAAAACCTGGCTGGGCTTCCAGGGAAAAGATGTTGTGGCTACCATTGATTTCGGTCAGCCAACTCCGTTTTCGGAAGTGTATTTCAATACATTGGACAACAAAGGAAGCTGGATCCATTTTGCCAAATCGGTTCATGTTTTTGTTTCCGATAACGGTACGGACTTCAGAATGATCAAAGAGATCGGAAAAGACGAAATCCTTGCTGCAAAAGGAAAAATCAGGCTGCAGTTAGGAAATCAGAAGGCGAAATATTTAAAAATAAAAATAGAAAATGCAGGAATCATTCCTCCCGGAAATCCCGGTGCAGATTCCCAGGCCTGGCTTTTTGTTGATGAAATCGGTGTAAATTAGCGGTAAAAATTTTATGATGCAGGATTCAGTGCTTTCTTCAGAATTTACATCCTCTCCGGAACTCGTGGAAAAACTTTATAAAAACGGAGTTACAAAAACCTACCATGAGGGCGATATTATTTTAGATGAAAATTCATCCATCCGCTCGATCCCGATTGTGATGAAAGGAATGATGAAGGTAATCCGTACCGAAGAGGATGGCCGGGAAATCCTTTTATACTACATTACGGCGGGCGAGAGCTGCATCATGTCTTTCCTCGGAGGCATGCATAACGAAAAAAGCATCGTAAAGGCCGAGGTGGAAGAAGATACCGAAATCCTTTTCTTACCTGTCGATAAGGTTTTCCTGTTTATAAAAGAACATCCGGAATGGCTGGATTATATCTTCAGGTTGTATCACAAACGTTTCGAAGAACTTTTAGACATCATCAATGCGATCGCCTTCAAAAAAGTGGATGAAAGGCTGTTGACCCTCCTGTACAAAAAATCTGAAATCCAGGATTCCAAAACATTGATTATTACCCACGAGCAGCTAGCCAACGAACTCGGAACAGCCAGGGTAGTTGTTTCCCGGCTGCTGAAACAGCTCGAAGATTCAGGTAAGCTCCAGCTTGGGCGCAATAAAATTATCCTTTTGTAAGGTACTGTGAATTCGATGATGTTTAATTTATCTGCGGTAGTTTAAGAAGACAAATACGAAAAGATCAGAAATTTTAAATAGAATTTTCTTTTTACGCAGTACAGGCAATATCATTTGATAGTTCATACTGTTATCGATATGTTGACAGATTAGGCGTCCGGGCTTCTCTTTTTCCAGCCTTTAAACTAAAATATGATCTTGTGTAACAAAAGTAGCGGTACACCATCTTTTGTTTCCTCAATTTTGCATCATAAAGTTGAAAAAAATGGAAATATTCGGATATATCGCTTCGGTTTTAATAGGGATTTCATTAGGCTTAATAGGTGGAGGGGGAAGCATTTTTACCGTTCCTGTTCTGGTTTATCTTTTCGGATTGGATGCTTTTCTGGCGACCGAATATTCCCTTTTTATTGTCGGGATCAGCAGTGTGGCCGGTTCGGTTTCTTATTTCAGGAAAGGATTGGTGAACCTCAGGACGGCTTTCATTTTCGGAATTCCCTCCGTTATTTCGATTTTACTTACCCGGAATTATATTTTGCCGTTAATTCCCGATGAGGTCTTTACCTTTAACCATGCAGTACTCACGAAGGACACTTTATTACTGCTGATCTTCGCCGTATTAATGGTGGTGGCTTCCTGGAAAATGATCCGGAAAAGTCCATCATACCAGTCTGAAAATGGGCATATTCAGAAAAACCGTTCGGTTCTGGCAGCAGGCGAAGGTTCGGTAGTTGGAATTTTAACGGGTCTGGTCGGTGCAGGCGGCGGATTTATGATCATTCCCGCGCTCGTCAATCTCCTTAAAACTCCGATGAAAGTGGCAGTCGGAACATCGCTTGTCATCATCTCCCTAAATTCGCTCATCGGTTTTTTCTCTACCATGCATCAAGCATCCATCGACTGGAAATTATTGGCAACGGTCTCATCCATTGCTGTTGCCGGGATTGTCATCGGTGCAGAATTATCAAAAAAAATCGACGGGAAAAAACTTAAACCGGTATTCGGATGGTTCATTCTGGTAATGGGAATGTATATTATGATAAAGGAGATCTTCTTTTAATTTTTTTGGCAGCTAAGAGCTGTGTTCATAAATTTTGAAAAAAATCGTTTTTACTTAGCTATTTTCCGCTGCAGATTACCGCTCTGAGTTAGTCGAAGCATCCGGTAAGGCCGGCCGAAGCAGAAGTGTACGAAGAAACATAGCCGGATAAGATCCTTCTGTAACAAAAATAGCGGTACTGAAAATCCAGAATCCGGGAATTTGTTTCAGATAAAAAAATAACAATAACATTTAAAATCATAAAAAATGAAAATAGAACAGATGTATACAGGATGTCTCGCACAGGGCGCTTATTACATAATATCAAATGATGAGGCGGCGATTATTGACCCGCTACGGGAAACCCGGCCTTATATTGAGCGGCTGGAAAAAGATAATGTTACCCTCAAATATATTTTCGAAACCCATTTTCATGCAGATTTTGTAAGCGGACATCTGGATTTAAGCAAAAAAACAAAAGCTGCTGTTGTTTACGGTCCTACGGCAAAACCGGAATTTGAAGCCATTATTGCGGAAGACGGTCAGGTTTTTGAAGTGGGAGCCCTCAAGATAAAAGTTCTTCATACACCCGGCCACACCTTGGAAAGTTCTTGTTTCCTTCTGATAGACGAAAACGGTAAGGAAAAAGCATTGTTCAGTGGAGATACCTTGTTTTTGGGAGATGTAGGCCGTCCTGATCTGGCTCAGAAGGCTGCGGATATGACGCAGGAAGAATTGGCAGGGTTGCTTTACGATAGCCTGTACAATAAAATTTTACCCTTGGATGATAACATCACTGTCTATCCGGCACATGGCGCAGGTTCGGCCTGTGGAAAAAATATGCAGAAAGAAACGGCAGATTCTTTGGGAAACCAGAAGAGGACCAACTATGCCCTGAATCAGAAAGACCGGGAAAGCTTTATCAAAGCCGTTACGGACGGATTGCTGCCGCCACCAGCTTACTTCGGGATGAATGTTGCCATGAACAAAAAAGGTTATGACAGTTTCGATGAAGTATTGGCAAACGGTTTACAGGCACTTTCTCCGGAAGAATTTGAAGAAGCTGCAGAACATTACGGAGCTCTGATCCTGGATGTAAGAAGCAACGGGGATTTTGCAGAAGGTTTTATCCCGCAATCTGTTAATATCGGACTGAACGGAGATTTTGCACCTTGGGTCGGCGCTTTGATCGTCGATGTAAAACAGCCGATCCTCCTCGTTACGAATGAAAATGAAGAGGAGGAAGCGGTTACCCGCTTGAGCCGTGTAGGATTCGATCATGTGTTGGGATTTCTGAAGGGAGGTTTCCGCGCTTGGAGAAACAGCGGAAAGGAAACGGATTCGGTAAAGAGGATTTCCGCCTTACAATTTGAAAAAGAGATTAGGGAAAAAGAAACCAAAATTATCGACGTAAGAAAGGAAAGTGAATACCAAGCAGAACATGTGGATGGAGCATACAATAGGCCGTTGGCTTATATTAATGAATGGATCGGCCTCATTAATCCGGCGGAATATTTTTACCTTTACTGTGCCGGGGGCTACCGAAGCATGATGGCGGCCAGCATTCTTCAGGCAAGAGGATACAGGAATTTTACGGAAATCGATGGCGGATTTGGCGCCATTGCCCTGACTGAAGTTCCTACAAGTGATTTTGTCTGCCCAAATAAAGTAATGAAGTAATCGTTTAGTAATGATCGCGCTAAAACAATAACTTAGTATAATTAATATCAAAAATATTATCCATGTTAGAAATCATAAAAGATCCCTGGCCATGGTATGTGGCCGGCCCGCTGATCGGTCTTACCGTTCCGGTCCTGCTTATTCTGGGTAACAAATCTTTCGGGATCAGCTCGTCGTTAAGGCATATCTGTGCGGCCTGTATTCCCGCAAAAATCAGCTTTTTCAGATACGACTGGAAAAAAGAACTCTGGAATCTTTTTTTTGTTTTCGGAATTTTCTTGGGCGGGATCATTGCCGCTCAGTTTTTGATGAATCCTGGAGAAATTACCGTCAATCCGGATCTCCGTGCCGAACTGGCTGCCTATGGAATTACGGATTACAGCCATCTTGTTCCCACACAGCTCATGAATTTTGAAAGCCTGTTGACACTGAGGGGCTTTATTACCATGGTTGTCGGCGGATTTTTAGTCGGTTTCGGGACGCGTTACGCCGGCGGATGTACCAGCGGACACGCGATTATGGGACTTTCCAACCTGCAATGGCCGTCTTTGGTAGCCACCATTTGCTTCATGGCAGGAGGTTTTCTGATGGCCAATGTTATTCTGCCGGTAATTCTTTCACTTTAATTTTAAACTTATGGCAACAGAAAAAGATATACGTCACCAGGACAGTGTTTGTACCAACGAAAGCAGGCTTCATCACAAATGGTACTACAATTTGAAATACCTGCTGGTAGGAATTGCGTTCGGAATTGTATTTGTAAAAGCAGAAATTATAAGCTGGTTCAGGATCCAGGAAATGTTCCGGTTTCAGTCGTTCCATATGTACGGTGTTATTGGAAGTGCCATCCTGACGGGAATGATTTCCGTTTTCCTCATCAAAAAAATTAATATTAAGACCATACATGGCGAAAAAATCTCCATTGCTCCAAAAAAATTCAATAAAGGTCAGGTATATGGCGGACTGATCTTCGGATTCGGCTGGGCTGTTACCGGAGCCTGCCCGGGACCTCTTTTCGCGCAGATCGGAACGGGAGCACTGGCGGTAACTGTTACTTTGCTAAGTGCCATTTTCGGAACCTGGGTGTACGGGTATTTCAGGGAAAAGCTTCCTCACTGATTTT
Organism: Chryseobacterium sp. sg2396; assembly: GCF_042610505.1. Taxonomy (NCBI): domain Bacteria; kingdom Pseudomonadati; phylum Bacteroidota; class Flavobacteriia; order Flavobacteriales; family Weeksellaceae; genus Chryseobacterium; species Chryseobacterium sp. sg2396. The sequence goes on from NZ_JBHGAQ010000017.1 coordinate 34,652, forward strand.
TATAAATCATTTTCCGGCGATAGAAAATCCATCGCTTTTTTATTTCGCACCAACAGGAAAATCCTTAATTTGGGACTCAAATAAATCTCATATGCAAAGTAGGAGGAAATTCCTGAAAAAATCAGCAATAGCTTCGCTGGCCCTCACAGTAAATCCATTGGATGTTTTCGCCGGAGAAAAGGTTCAGAATAACAATACCATTACTAATAAACCTATTGTTCTGTCCACCTGGGATTTCGGACTGAGAGCCAATGAGGAGGCCTGGAAAACGTTAGACAACGGCGGCAAAGCACTGGACGCGGTAGAAAGAGGAGTCCGTCTGGTGGAAGATGATCCTACTGAAAGAAGCGTGGGCTATGGCGGCCGGCCGGATAGAGATGGAAGGGTAACGCTGGATGCTTGTATCATGGATGAAAATTACAATATCGGTTCGGTAGCCTGTCTGGAATATATCAAAAACCCAATTTCCGTAGCCCGCGCGGTGATGGAAAAAACACCGCATGTGATGCTGGTTGGCGACGGTGCTTTGCAGTTTGCCGTTTCCCAGGGTTTTAAAAAAGAAAACCTCCTCACGCCCGAATCTGAAAAGGAATGGAAAGACTGGCTGAAAGACAGTAAATACATGCCCATCGTTAATATTGAAAACCACGATACCATCGGAATGATTGCCTTAGATGCCAACGGAAACCTCTCCGGAGCATGTACCACGAGTGGAATGGCCTTCAAAATGCATGGCAGGGTAGGCGATTCCCCGATTATCGGTGCAGGGCTCTTCGTAGACAATGAAGTGGGCGCAGCTACGGCAACCGGTCATGGTGAAGAAGTAATCAGAACGGTAGGAACCCACCTGGTGGTTGAGCTGATGCGCCAGGGAAAAACGCCGCAGCAGGCGTGTAAAGAAGCTGTGGAAAGAATCGTACAGATTACCAAAAGAAGAAATAAAAACTTGAAAGACATCCAGGTCGGGTTTATCGCCCTGAATAAAAAAGGAGAATATGGCTCTTACTGCATCCAGGACGGGTTCAGCTTTGCCGTATACGACCAGAAAGGAAACCGTCTGGAAAAACCCGGATTTGCTCTAAAGTAAACCTTGAATTCTGAACATTAAACTTTAAACGATTAAAATGTCTAAAATAGAAATAGCCTGCTTCAATCCGGAATCCGCCATTACCGCCTTTGAAAACGGAGCCGACCGCATTGAGCTGTGTGATGGATTAAGCGAAGGCGGAACTACGCCTGACTTTGAAACGGTAAAACACCTGCATGAAAAAATCAGTATTCCAATGTTTGTGATGATTCGTCCGCGAGGGGGAGATTTTACGTATACTGATGAGGAATTTGAACAGATGAAATCGGATCTGATTCAATTAAAATCATTAAACGTCGACGGGTTCGTTTTCGGGATTTTAAATGAGAATGATGAGGTGAATGTTGAGCAAAATACAGAGTTAGTGAAAATGGCTAAACCATATCCCTGTACCTTTCACCGCGCCTTCGATCGTGCCAAAGATCTTGAAGATTCCCTGGAAAAAGTGATCGGCTGTGGCTTTAAGACCATTCTTACATCCGGTCAGCAACCGAGTGTTTCCGAAGGCAAAGAAAATCTCAAAAAGCTGGTGGAATTATCCGCCGGAAGAATCGAAATCCTGGTTGGTGGTGGCCTGCGTTCAACAAACATCGAAGAAATCCGGGAGTATACGAAAGCAAAGTATTTCCATTCATCCGCCATCACGGACGGCGGTGCTTTTGCCAGCGCAGAAGAGGTAGTGGCTTTAAAAAATACTTAGCAATTAATTAACGCAAAATTTTATTCATAAGGCTGCATATGTTAAACGGACAAAGCAGGCGGCAAAGCCGCTGATGAAGCGTACGGATAATGCGTTCGCTTCATCATATCAGCTAGTTGATCCCTCTTTGCTCCCTTGATTTATACATAGAAAAGAATAAACCTTTGCGTTAACAAAAACACACGCCTGGAGAAAATGAAATTGTAATTTTGAAAAATACTCAACAAATTAATTAAACGCAGAGTTTTATTTATAAGGCTGCATATTTTAAGTGGGCAAAGCAGGCGGCAAAGCCGCTGGGGAAGCGTACGGATAATGCGTTCGCTGCATCATATCAGCTAGTTGATCCCTCTTTGCTCCCTTGATTGATACATAGAAAAGAACAAACCTTTGCGTTAACAAAGACACACGCCTGGAGAAAATGAAATTGTAATTTTGAAAAATACTTAGCAAATTAATTAAACGCAAAGTTTTATTTATAAGGCTGCATATTTTAAGCGGGCAAAGCAGGCGGCAAAGCCGCTGATGAAGCGTACGGATAATGCGTTCGCTTCATCCGATCAGCTAGCTGATCCCCTCTCTGCTCCCTTGATTTATACCTAGAAAAGCACAAACCTTTGCGTTAACAAAGACACACGCCTGGAGAAAATGAAATTGTAATTTTGAAAAATACTTAGCAAATTAATTAAACGTAAAGTTTTATTTATAAGGCTGCATATGTTAAACGGACAAAGCAGGCGGCAAAGCCGCTGATGAAGCGTACTGATAATGCGTTCGCTTCATCAGATCAGCTAGCTGATCCCCTCTTTGCTCCCTTGATTTATACATAGAAAAGAACAAACCTTTGCGTTAACAAAAACACACGCCTGGAGAAAATGAAATTGTAATTTTGAAAAATACCCGCAAATTAATTAAACGCAAAGTTTTATTTGTGAGGCAGCATATTTTAAGCGGGCAAAGCAGGCGGCAAAGCCGCAGATGAAGCGTACGGATAAGGCGCTGCGCTTCATCAGATCAGCTTGCTGATCTATTCTTTGCTTCCTTACTTTATACACAGAGAAAATAAGCCTTTGCGTTAAATAAAATACACATATGACAGAAAACGAATTATCTTACAAAATTATTGGAGCCGCACTGGAAGTACACCGAAGTTTAGGGGTTGGTCTATTAGAGAATACTTATGAAATTGCCCTGCTTTATGAATTAAAACAGTTGGGCCTTGATGTACAACAACAGGTTGCGTTACCTCTTATATACAAAGATGTAATAATCGAAAATACCTATAAAATAGATCTTTTCATCGAAGGCAAAGTAATTGTTGAAATAAAATCGGTTTTAGAAATACATCCCATATTTCAGGCTCAATTGTTAACGTATTTGAAATTAGCCCATATGAAACTCGGACTTTTGATTAATTTTAATACATTACTTATAAAACATGGAATCCACAGGGTTGTAAACAATTTATAATGAACAAAATTTTATTTTTTTCCTTTCTTTTCATTCAGCTTCTGATCAACGGCCAGACTTCGGAACGCTCTTTGGCTTCCCGGAATTGGCAGTTTAAAAATTCAAAAGAAAATAAGTGGTTGACAGCCACCGTTCCGGGAACCGCTCATCTGGATCTGATGAACAACAATATGATTCCTGATCCTTACAAAGACGAAAACGAAAAAAAGGTGCAATGGGTAGAAAATGAAGATTGGGATTATCAGACTCAGTTTACCGTTTCTGCTACAGAGCTGGAGAACCAGCATATTGATCTGGTTTTCGACGGACTGGATACTTTTGCTGAAATTTATCTGAATGGAAAACTGCTGAAGAAAACGGACAATATGTTCAGGAAATGGACCATTCCGGTTAAACCTTATGTAAAACAGGGTGAAAACATTCTTCATGTGAAATTTAAATCAGCCGTTAATGTTGGAAAAGAATTAGCCAAAAAAATTCCTTTCACCCTTCCGGAATCACCGAGAAGCTTCGTGCGTAAAGCGCAGTATCAGTTTGGTTGGGATTGGGGGCCGAGATTGGTGACAGCAGGAATCTGGAAAGACGTCAGACTCAGTTTCTGGAATCAGGCTAAACTGGAAGCCGTGAAGATCGAGCAGGTTAAAATAACTGATAAAAAAGCAGAGCTGGACATCCACACCGAAATTTTTACAGAGAAAGGCGGAAAGTACACTGTTGCGGTGAACGGTAATGCGCATACTTTTTCTCTGAAACAGGGACTCAATACGATTTTAGTTCCATATCAGATTCAGAATCCGAGGCTATGGCAGCCCAATGGATGGGGGGAACCAAATCTCTACAATATAAAAATCAGCATACAAAAAGAGATAAAACTCATATGCGAAAAAACAGAACGGATCGGATTGAGAACGGTAGAACTGGTACAGGATAAGGATGCCAAAGGAAAATCGTTTTATTTTAAAGTCAACGGTCAGCCGATGTACGCAAAAGGAACCAATTGGATTCCGGGGGACAGCTTTTCACCACGAATAACCAAAGAAAAGTACCGGAAGCTGATCCGTGATTGCAAAGAAGCGCACATGAATATGATTAGGATTTGGGGCGGCGGAATCTATGAAGACGATGAATTTTACAAAGCCTGTGATGAAAACGGCATCCTGGTATGGCAGGATTTTATGTTTGCCGGAAGCTTTTATCCCGCAGACGAAAACTTTCAGAAAAATGTGGAACTGGAAGTCAAAGATCAGATCGAAAGGCTTCAGAACCATCCTTCACTGGCTCTTTGGTGCGGAAACAACGAAATTGATGAAGCAATCGTCAACTGGGGATATCAGAAACAATTTAAATATTCAAAAGAAGACTCGGTGCAGGTCTGGAAAGATTACAAAACCATTTTTCACGAAGTGATTCCGGATGCCATTAAAAAATATGCAACAGCGGATAAACAGCTCTACTGGCAAAGTTCACCTTCCATCGGTTGGGGACATAAAGAAAGCCTGACGGAAGGTGATTCCCATTATTGGGGCGTTTGGTGGGGAGAACAGCCTTTTGAAATCTACAATGAAAAAGTTCCTCGTTTCGCTTCAGAATATGGCTTTCAGGGAATGCCGACTTTAGAAACCACAAAATCGATGTTCTCGGGAAAACCGGATTTAAGTTTACAAAATCCTGTGATCAAAGCGCACGAAAAACATTCCAGAGGTTGGGAGATTATTGAGAATTATATGAAACGGGACTATATCGTTCCGAAAGATTTTGTAAAATACAACTATGTTTCCCAGCTTCTTCAGGCAAGAGGGATGCAGATCGCCATCGAGGCCCACCGCCGGGCTAAACCTTATAATATGGGAACCCTGTACTGGCAGCTCAACGATTGCTGGCCGGTCGTTTCATGGTCGTCCATCGATTATCTGGGAAACTGGAAAGCGTTGCATTATCAGGTAAAAAGAAGCTTTGAAGCGATGGCTGTCTTAGTGGAGAAAAAAGAAAAAGCATATGATGTTTACCTTTTGAATGACACGTTAACTGACTTCGATGGAGATTTACAGGCAGAACTTTTAAGTTTTGATGGAAAGCCATTATGGGCGTCGGATGCTGCCGATCACTTACCTGCCAATTCATCTGGTAAGCATCTGGCAATAGAAGAATCTGATTTTGCAGGGTTTGATTTATCAGCATCAGTTCTAAGGCTGAGCTTTGACAGCCCTGGGCAAAAAGCTGAAAAATTATTTTATTTCGGCAAACCGAAAGATCTCAAACTTTCAAAACCGACCTTTCAGATTAAAAAAGTCTCTGCTACTGAAATTGAAATTTCCACCGATGTCCTGGCAAAAGATGTTTATCTTATGGGAGACACTCATTTCAGTGATAACTTTTTCGATCTGCTTCCGAATACATCGAAAAAGATCATCCTGTCAAAGCCTGTGGAAAAAATCGAGGTCATGAGCCTTTGGGATACGATGAATAAGTAAAATTCCGGTAAATTCAACCTCATAGGTTTTTGAAAACCTATGAGATTTACACAAAAATCACCTATCAAACCTTTAGAAAAAATAGAGGTGGCGGAAATTTAGGATTTGACGGAGCAATAATGTAGGTTTATTCATGAAAATAATAAAAAAGATTTCCGATTTCCTGTTTTTCATATTCTTCATGGTATTTATACCAGGAATTGTTATGACATGGACCGATTTTAAAATACAAGCTGAACTGCCAATCAACGATTTTGCCGGATTCGTTGTCGATAGTCGTGAGAATATTTTTACAGGAGACAATTTCTACTCGGTTATTCAGAAATATGACAGAGCAGGGAACTTTACAGGATCTTTTAAGGTGAAAGATGCAAAAGGAAAACCTTTTAGATTGGGCATCGATACAAAAGATAATATCATCGTCACGTTGCAGACGGGCAAAAATATTACGGTATATCCTTTTTATCGTGGAGAAAGCAATATCGCCAGATCAGGGAAAAGGAAGGAACCCAATACATTCTTCATCACCCGCAATCATCAAAAATTCGGAAACCTGGACCGATTTTATCCGGCGATCTGGAAATTATCCGGCACAAAAGAAAAAATCGTCGAGCAAGGTCTTTTCCTCCGGTTGCTCAGCTTTCCTTCAATGATAGGAGTTGTTTTAACGGCAGTTGTCTTGAAACTCATTCTATTTATCGCAGAAAAATGGAGGAAACTCCGATCCGGAATGTAGAGAAATAAAATTTCAGCCGTACCTTTGCTGCAGAATTCTGAAGTATGTTCAATTTTGTTCTGATTGCAGTGTGCATCATCGCGGGAATGGTTTTTAAGGCGACAAAATCCATTCATCCCGACGCTCACAAAGGGATCAACACCTGGATCCTGTACCTTGCGCTTCCGGCCGTTTCCTTCAAATACCTTCCAAAAATACAATGGACGGTCGAAATGCTTTTTCCCGTAGCGGCAACCTTCCTCATATCGGTATTCTGTTTTTTCTTTATGATGGGGTACAGCCGGTACAAAGGCTATTCTGGGCGTTCACGGAGCACACTGGAACTGGTAAGCGGTTACAGCAACACTTCGTTTATCGGCTTTCCGCTGGTGGCCGCATTTTATGGGGAAAACCTTTTAAGCATCGCCGTGATCTGCGACCAGACGATGTTCCTGGCCCTTTCGACGTTAGGCATCATCGCTGCGGTAAAAGGAGGCAGTCGGTCCGGGAAGGTAAGTGCAAAGTTTATCCTGAAAAGGCTTGTTACTTTTCCGCCGCTCATCGGTTGTATCGCTGCATTGGTCCTGTCAAGGTTTATTGATTTTTCACCGGCAGAACCTTTCTTTGATAAACTGGCGGCTACCGTAAGTCCGTTGGCTTTATTTTCAGTAGGACTTCAACTGAAATTCAACGGCTGGAAAAAACTTATTCCCCAAATGTCCGTTTCCATGCTCTACAAGCTGATCCTGGCTCCGGCACTGGTTTTAGGCCTTGCAATGTTGGCCGGCATCAAAGGAGATGTTGCTAAAATCACCGTATTTGAAGCCGCCATGCCCACCGTGGTTACTTCAAGCATCATCGCCGAACAGTTCCGGCTCAACACCAAACTCACCAATTTAACCATCGGTTTCAGCATCATCGCCGGACTTTTTACCTCTGCCATCTGGTACCATCTGACCGAATTCTTCTTTTAATCCAGATAAACCCCTACTATTCTCAAAACGATTAAACGCATAAACTTACCAACTCTAAGACCCTCTCATTAATAAGGAGCTTATCCGGCTATCCACTCTTACTCCTCGCACTGCCGCCAGGGCCAACGCTTGCTGTGGGGTACCGTTTCTATCCGGGCTGTGACGGGTTGCGCCCGGAAAATATTCTCCATACTTTAAAAAGAAATCTTGGCGAGCGGCACGTTTGAAACATATCTACGATAAAAAGCTCAATTCAGAATTATAATTAATTACAATCACCACTCAATGATCAGCGTTACTGCTCATTTGCTGAGTGAAACGCCCTTGCGCCCGGAAAATATTCTCCATACTTTAAAAAGAAATCTTGGCGAGCGTCACGTTTGAAACATATCTACGATAAAAAGCTCAATTCAGAATTATAATTAATTACAATCACCACTCAATGATCAGCGTTACTGCTCATTTGCTGAGTGAAACGCCCTTGCGCCCGGAAAATATTCTCCATACTTTCAAACGGAATCTTGGCGAGCGTCACGTTTGAAACACATCTCCGATAAAAAGCTCAATTCAGAGTTATAATTAATTACAATCACCACTCAATGAGCAGCGTTACTGCTCATTTGATGAGTGAAACGCCCTTGCGCCCGTAAAATATTCTCAATACTTAAAAAAAAACCTTCGCGCACGTCGCGTTTCAAAAACAGATCTCCAATAAAAAACTCATCCATTTAACTTCCTTAAAAATTGCACTTCTCTCCGGAAAATTTTAATTTTACACTTTAAATATTTCTCTTGAATTACGCCCAGATTATTTTACCGTTAAACTTGAAAGGATCCTTTACCTATAAAGTTCCTGAAGAATTAATGTCCGGAATCCGTATCGGAATGCGGGTGCTGGTTCCGTTCGGCGGAAAAAAAATCTATACGGGCATTGTCTTTGAACTTCACGACAAGACGCCTGAAACATTTATTGCGAAAGAAGTCATCAGTTTGCTGGATGATCAACCGATCGTTCCGGAGGAGCAGATCCGGTTCTGGAACTGGCTGTCCGACTATTACCTGTGCGGACTGGGGGAAATCTACCGTTTTGCGTTTCCTTCTTCCCTGAAACTCGAAAGTGAAACCTACCTGAAGCTGAAACCGAACGTTACCGTTGATTTTGAAAACCTCGATGTAAATGAAATGTACCTCATTCAGGCACTGGAAGTCCGTCAGCTAATTAACCTTACCGATATCGAGGCCTTCATTCCGAAAAAAGACATCGTCAAGACCGTCAATTCATTAATTGATCTGCAGTATATTGAAATTGATGAAAAAATTGCGGAAAAATACAGGGCAAAAGAAATTGCTTACGTAAAAATCAAAGACGGGGTTTTAGAGAATGAAAAACTCACGGAAATCCTGTTGAAATTGAATAAAGCCAGGAAACAGAAAGATCTTTTTCTCCATATCCTTGAAAAACAGAGCGAAAATCCGGATCTTCGCCTGAAAAAATCGGATCTCTTTGAGGACGGTTACTTCGGAAGTTCCCATTTTAAAGCTTTGGCCGATAAAAACCTCGTAGAGGAATATTACATGCAGAAAGACCGGCTGGAAAGCTATGAAGGTGAAATTGAAGCGCTCGAGGAACTTTCCGAAGCCCAGAAAACTGCCAAAACGGAAATCGATGAGGCATTTGAAGATGGAAAGAATGTTCTGCTTCACGGCGTAACTTCATCGGGGAAAACCCATTTGTATTTAGAGAAAATTGAAGAATGTATCAGCGAAGGCCGGAATGTCCTGTTCATGCTTCCCGAAATATCATTAACCAAACAGATTACCCAGCGGCTGGAAAAAAAATACGGCCGCCAGCTCGGCTTTTATCATCAGAAACTCACTGATTTTGAAAGGGTGGAAGTATGGCGGAGAATCCGGCAAAACGACATTAAAATCCTGATCGGAACCCGGAATGCCTTATTCCTGCCGTTTCAGAATTTAGGACTGATTGTCGTAGATGAAGAACACGATTCCGCCTACAGGCCGAGGGAAGTATCGCCGTATTTCAATGCGAAAGATGCAGCTCTGGTACTTGGGAATTTTTATGGTGCACGTGTCATTCTAGGTTCGGCAACACCTTCCGTAGAAAGTTATTACAATGCAAGGAAGGAAAAAATGAAATACATCTTCCTGGAAGAACGTTTCGGCAACGTCAGCCTGCCGGAATATGAGATCATCAACTTCAAGGAAGCCCAGGATTCCAAAAAAATATCCGGGAATTTTTCGCTGCATCTGATCGATGAAATGAAAAAAGTGCTGGAAGAGCGGAGCCAGGCCATTGTTCTTCACAACCGCCGTGGTTACGCCAACGTGGTGGAATGTGAGACCTGCGGATATGTAAACTACTGTTCCAATTGTGATGTGGTGATGACCTATCACAAGGCTGCCAATGAAATGAAATGCCATTACTGCGGCCAGCGCGCTTCCAAACCGAAAACCTGCCCGAAGTGCCACTCCGAGAACCTCAATGAAAGAGGAGTAGGCGTGGAACAGATTCATGAAGAAGTTTCCAAGCTGTTTCCGGATAACGAAGTGGATCGGATGGACGTGGATTCTATGCGGAAAAAATTTGCTTACGAAAAACTGTACGAAAAAATCGAAGACCGGGAAACCGATATTGTGGTCGGAACTCAGATGATTTCCAAAGGTCTGGACTTCGATCATATCGAACTGGTCGCTATTCCGAAGGCGGATTCTTTACTTTATGTTCAGGATTTCCGGGCGGAAGAAAGAGCATATCAGCTCATCACCCAGGTTTCCGGAAGAGCGGGAAGGGTTTCCGGAAAAGGAAAAATCCTGATCCAGACCTTTAATCCGGAACATTCCGTTTTCCAGCTGATCAAAATGCATAATCCGGCCAGGATTTATAAATACATCCTGACGGAACGCCAGAAATTCCACTATCCGCCATTTACGAAATTAATTATGATCGAACTGAAGCACCGCCGTGAAGATAAGGCCAACCGTGCTTCCCAGTTTCTGGGTTCCATCCTCAGGAAATATTTGCCGGAAGATTGTATTTTAGGCCCGGAAAAAGCTCAGATTGCCCGGCTCAATAACCTGTACCAGTTTCAGATCATGCTCAAGCTTCCCCGTGGCAAAAAGTATGAGGAATACAAAAAGCTGGTGTTGGCAAGCATTCAAGAATTTGAGGAAATCCCTGCCTATCAAAGCATTAAAAAAGATGTATTTGTTGATTTTTAACATTTTTTAACAAAATTTATAGACTTTTTATAATAGTCTACTGAACTGCCATACAACAATATTTTCTACATTTGGACGTTGATTATATGTTTGGAGTTTAACATTCAATTTAACCCATTGTCTCTTATCCAATCCAAAATATAACAAAAATTGAAAGATCGATGGTAAATTTCAGAAAATATATTTCAGGTGTTGCAGTGTTGGCCTCAGGGTTTTTCCTGGCACAGTCTACTGTATCTACCGTTCTTTATTCTCAGGCATACGAAAATCAGAAGAGCAGTTTAAACTTACCTTCGCCCATCACTTCCATGGTGGAGAAAACCATTTTGTCGCCTAAAGAACTTGTAGACATTAGTGTAAACACAATGATGGCCGATCCGGTGCTGAAAAATGCAACCTGGGGCTTTGTCGTGTACGACCCGAAAACGAAGAAGGTTATTTCTTCGTATAACGAAAATACCCCGCTGGTTCCGGCTTCCACCACCAAATTGCTGACAACGGAAACAGCCATGAGCATGCTGGGTGAGAATTACCGGTGGAATACCCAGCTGGAATATTCCGGAAGTGTGGACGAAAACGGAGTACTGAACGGAAACCTGTATATCATAGGCAGTGGCGACCCTTCATTGGGAACCAATAAAGGCGGAGCATGGGCTTACCGGGACATCGTGACGGATTTTAAAGAAGGGCTTTCCCGCGAAGGTATCAAAAAGGTAAATGGTGATATTATTATCCAGACAGCGCTTTTCAAAGGCAATATTTCCAGGCTTCCGGAAAATGTTGTCTGGTTGGAAAACAACAATTACTACTTACCGGCAGGAACCACACGCGAGATCAACCCAGCGAACGAAAAACTGATCGTGAAAAAATCAGCAGCTCTTTCGGCAGACAAAAAATTCTTCTACGTTTCTCCGTACAATAATCAGATGGTATATGCCGATAAATATGAAGGTGACGGAATGTTAACAACAAAATTGCCTGATGCACCTGCTTATTTAGCCAATACTTTTAGAACCACTTTAGTGAAGAGCGGGATTCCCGTAACCGGAAAAGTAATTCCTAAAATGACGGATGCCAACCCGGAAGGCAGAAAAATGGTTTCCGTGTACAAATCTCCTACCTTGGCAGATATTATTTACTATACCAATCAGCATAGCGATAACGGATTAGCAGAAGCTCTTTTAAAAACAGTAGGTTTTCAGAGTTTAGGTGACCAGACTACCGAATCCGGCAGAAAAGTTGTGACGGAACATCTTAAAAATCATGGGTTTGATATGATGGGTCTTAACTACATCGACGGCAGCGGGCTTTCCAGAAGCAACAATGTAACACCGATTGCCCAGGCTAAATTCCTGACCTCTTTAATGGATGAAAAGTTTTATAAGACCTATCTGAATTCATTACCGGTGGGAGGACAATCCGGAACGCTGAAAAGAATGTTCAACGGTCTTGGAAACGGACAGGTATTTGCCAAAACCGGAACGTTAAACAAGGTGAAAACACTGGCGGGATACCTGAAAACCAACACCGGGAAAACACTGGTTTTTTCTCTGATGGTAAACAATTATGCAGGATCGGTGGATATGGTGAAGAAAAGAATGGAGAAAATTCTGGAGCCTGCACTGGATTTATAGAACATTAAAATTTAATTAAGATAAAGGCCTTTTAATCAACGATTGAAAGGTTTTTTTATATCTTTGATATAATTAATTTAAGAATGAAGAAAATTTACTTTTTGGTACTGAGCGTCTTTGTTTTCCAGCAATTTTGCGCTCAAAGTGATAATATCGAACGAAAAGCCATGATGGCGAAGGAAATGAAATCCTTTGCGCAGAAAATGGCCGTAGGAAACATCAATCCGAACACGCTGAATTATGATCTTCAGTATCAGAGGCTCGATTTAAACATCAATCCGGCAGTCTATAATGTTTCAGGATCGGTAACCTCCCACTTCAAGCCGAACCAGAATATAAGTAATATTTATTTTGATCTGGACAACCAGATGACAGTCTCCCAGGTGCAGTATCATGGGAATACACTTACTTTCCAGCAGCTTTCCAGCAAAGAAGTGAAAATTAATTTTCAGTCGGCACTGGCTGCCAATGTGCTGGATTCGCTTACCATTACCTATTCAGGAGCACCTACGACGGCGAACAATGCCTTCTTTAACGGAACCCAGGGCGGAACGGCGGTACTCTCTACTTTGAGTGAGCCTTACGGGGCACAGGACTGGTTCCCGACCAAGCAGAGTTTAAATGATAAAATCGAAAGGGTAGATGTGAAAATTACCACTCCATCCCAATACAGCGTAGCTTCAAACGGGAAACTGATGTCCGAAACGGTGTTAGGAAACGGACAGAAGCTTACTTTCTGGCGTACTCAATATCCTACTGCAGCATACTTAATAGCATTTTCGGTAACCAATTTTGTGAAACTGACCGATACCATGGGGAATCCCCCTTTTCCGTTCATCAATTATGTTTTTCCGTCCACTTCAACGAATACCACGAATATGAGTAATATCGACTGGACAAAAACCGTGATGAATACTTTTGAAACCTATTTCGGCCCTTATCCTTTCAGAAACGAGAAATACGGGCACATGGAATTTCAGGCCGGCGGTGGAATGGAACATCAGACCATGTCATCGATGGGAGGCTGGAGCAGAGGCCTGATCGCTCATGAGCTGACTCATCAGTGGTTTGGCGATAAGATAACCTGTGGTGCATGGAACGATATCTGGCTGAATGAAGGTTTTGCCACTTACGGAGAGCATCTGGCCAATGAAAAATTACTGATGTCGAATACGGACTTTTTAAATTATCTCTTAGGCCAGAAAAATTATATTACCAGTGCTCCCGGTGGAAGTGTATACGTTTCGGATGCCAATTTAACAAATGTAGGAATGATTTTCAATGGAAGGCTGTCTTATTCTAAAGGAGGTTATGTTTTAAGAATGATCAAATGGATTCTTGGGGATGCCGCTTTCTATCAGGCACTTCAGGACTATAATTCAAGGCCGGCTCTGGCATATAATTATGCCAGAACACAGGATTTTAAAACTTCTTTGCTTACCTCTACCGGAAAAGATTTTACCGAGTTTTTAAACGACTGGATTTATGGTGAAGGGTATCCGATCTATGATATCCGCTGGAAACAGGTTGGAAACACCGTGACCTTCAGGGCTGCACAGACGCAGAGCAGTTCAACAGTATCCTTCTTTGAAATGCCGTTGCCGATTAAAGTAAACGGTACCGGAGGGCAGGTTGCTTATTTTGCCTTGAACAATACTTCCAACAACCAGTATTTTACACAGACCGTAAACTTTCCGGTAGCCAGTGTGGAATTCAATTATGAGTACCAGATCCTGGAAAAGAATTCTACGATAGCTCAGGATAATACGTTAACAGTTTCAGAAACCGGTAAAGATGAGTTTGCTTTATATCCGAATCCTGCTAAAAACGAATTGAATCTGAAAGGAATCGATCAGCCGGCAGATTTCACAATTTATTTCATTGACGGGAAACTGGTGCTAAAAGGAACCTTTCAGCCTGAAAAGCCGATTAACATTTCCGAACTGGTTCCGGGAACCTACATTTTCAGGATTAATGATAAGAAAGTGAAGTTTTTGAAGAAATAAAATTTCCCCTGATATAAATAACAAAGCCGTTTCATAAGTGCGAAACGGCTTTTTTTATTAAATTAGCGCATCTTAAAAATTACTAGAAATGATCTCTGAAAAGTATCTTGAAAATTTACGGAATGAACTACAGAATATTGAGAATGACGGGCTTTACAAAAAAGAACGGATCATCACTTCCCAGCAGAGTGCGGAAATAGAAGCCAACGGAAAAAAGCTTCTGAACTTCTGTGCCAACAATTATCTGGGATTATCCAACAATCCCGAAGTGATGAAAGCTTCCCAGGATATGATCGGATCACATGGTTACGGAATGTCTTCGGTACGTTTTATCTGCGGGACCCAGGATATCCACAAGCAGCTGGAGCAGAAGATTGCCGACTTCCTGGGACTTGAGGATACCATTTTGTATGCTGCCTGTTTTGATGCGAACGGTGGGGTTTTCGAGCCGTTATTTACCGAGGAGGATGCGATTATTTCGGATGAGCTGAACCATGCTTCGATCATCGATGGGGTTCGTTTATGTAAAGCTGCAAGATACCGTTATAAAAACAACAATATGGAAGACCTGGAAGCACAATTAATTGCTGCTTCCGAAAAAAATCACCGGTTTAAAATTATCGTAACCGACGGGGTTTTCTCCATGGACGGAATTGTAGCCGACCTTAAAGGGGTTTGTGACCTGGCCGATAAATACGATGCGCTGGTTATGGTGGACGATTCCCACGCCACAGGATTTATCGGGAAAACGGGACGCGGAACCCACGAAGCAAATGATGTAATGGGTAGGGTAGACATCATTACCTCTACTTTAGGAAAAGCGTTGGGTGGTGCCCTGGGCGGATTTACATCCGGTAAGAAAGAAATCATCGATATGCTGAGACAGCGTTCCAGACCGTATTTATTCTCTAACTCTTTAGCTCCGGGAATTGTAGGAGCGGCACTGAAGGTGCTGGATATGATCTCCGAAGATACTTCCCTTCGCGATAAGGTAATGGAAAATGCCGAATATTTCAGGACGGAAATGAAAGCCAAAGGTTTTGATATTCCGGATGGTGATGCAGCAATTGTTCCGGTAATGCTTTACGATGCGCCTTTAGCCCAGAAAATGGCAGAAAAACTGATGGATGAAGGAATTTACGTAATCGGATTCTTCTATCCTGTCGTACCGAAAGGAAAAGCGAGAATCAGGGTTCAGCTTTCTGCGGCTCATACCAGGGAACATCTGAATAAAGCCATTGCCGCTTTTGAAAAAGTGGGAAAAGAGCTGAATGTAATTTCTTAAAGAATAAATAGCTCTACATTTGTAGAATAAAAACAGGATTTCTTATATTTGTAGAAATCCTGTTTTTTTATGAACAAACTTTATATATCCTTTTTAATGATGCTGTCTCTTATTTCATGTAAGACAAAACTAAATCAGTATATCCAGGACGAACGGAAAGTCAGCAGGCGGAACGGGAAGTGGGTGGAAGAATATTCGGCAGATGAAGGTACTCTGGTGGCTTCCGGAAGATATAAGAATGGGGAAAAAGTAAGAACCTGGAAAACTTCTTTCAATGGCAGGAAATATCAGAAGGATGTGATCAGGAAAGAGGTGACAAAAACCCAAAAGTATTTTCCCAATGGCAACATCATGGAAAAAGGCAAGTCCAGGCTTGAAATTTCAGATCATGAGCAGCACTGGTTCTATTTCGGCCCTTGGAGATATTATGATGAAAACGGAAAGCTGCTCTACATAAAAGTATACCGGCAAGGACAGAAAACAGACAGTATTTCAATGGTACGGTAACAGATATACTCTGAATTATTTATGGCTTTGGAATCTCATAAAAAGCCATGTTATTTACAGAATAAGTTTTTTCCATTCCGAATATTCTGCATTATGTTTCTAAGTTGATATTGATCATCCTTATTTCACCTTCATTTTTTCGTATAAAACGTTCTTTTTTTGTGAAATAACTTATCTTTGCAAACAAATTTTTAAGATGCTTTATACAATTGTTATATTTGCACATAATCTCAATTAAATGTTTTTTAATTCTAGATACATCATTGAATTTTATAAACCGAAACAAGAGGTTTTAGCCGGTATCGAAAGCCGGTTGGCCAAAAAACTTCTGGATTGGGATAAGTCTTTTCAGGGACGGGTTACAGCCAATGGTTTTAAAGTGAAATATGCCGGCTGGAATGCCTCGCCAGAAATTACAGGAGATTTCAGAAAAGATGAAGATGACAAAGAGAAATTATGGCTTGATATCTCTTCAGGACCTTTCCATTTACTCGGATTGTTGATCGCTACGGTTTTTTTCTTTCTGGCTGCCTATGTGCTCACCCTTTTCATTTGGCAATATTTCTGGTTACTGATGTTAATTTTTTATGCTCTTTACATTCAGTTTATAAGAATACAATGGATCAGCTGTAAAGACGAATTTTTACAGCTTTTAAAAAATTCAGATAAGCTATGCACTATTTTTTCACTTAAATAATTAGTAAAAATGCTTTATACCATCATCAAAGCGCTTCACATTATCTTTATGGTAAGCTATTTTGCAGGGATTTTTTACCTGGTAAGAATATTTGTGTACTATAAAGACACCGATGAATTTGCGGAAGATAAAAAACGGATCCTGAGAGAACAATACACCTTCATGGCACGCAGGCTGTGGAACATCATCACAGTTCCGGCAGGGATTATTATGGCAGTCTGCGGGTTGGTGATGATCTTCCTGAATACCGGACTGATGAAAACGCCCTGGTTTCATCTGAAGCTGACATTTCTTGTCGGGCTGACGATTTACCATTACTGGTGCTGGAAAAAAGTGCTTCGGTTAAAAGAATTGAATGGGAATACCCTTGAAACGGCCAACATCAAACTTCGGCAGGCCAACGAAATCGCAACCTTTATTTTATTTCTGGTCGTTTTTACCGTAATCTTAAAATCGCAGGTTATCGAATATTGGTGGCAATTAATCGCCGGATTTTTCGTTTTGGTATTTTTGATCATGATGACCGTTAAGCTGGTCAATAAAAACAAAAAAAGTAATAAATAATAGTGAATGGTGAGAACTCAGTTGTGAATGCTCATCTTCCCTGAACCTTTTGATAAAAACTATGATTGCAATTTTAAAAAAAGAACTCTGGAGTTATTTCGGAAACTGGAGCGCGTGGGTGATTATTGCGGCCTTCAGTCTGATTACGACATTGTTTCTGTTTTTTTTCGAGAACGATTCCAATATTTTTGAAATCGGGATGGCATCCTTACAAAGCTATTTTGTACTGGTTCCATGGCTGCTCATGTTCATTATTCCGGCACTTTCCATGAAAACCTTTGCGGAAGAACTGCAAACCGGTACCCTGAACTGGCTTTTTTCACAGCCTTTAAAAGTTTCGGACCTTGTATTCGGGAAGTTCCTTTCGGTATGGATTGTCGGGATCTTATGTCTTATTCCTTCGTTAATCTACCTTTATACCGTGTATGTGTTGGGTGTGCCGGAAGGAAACATAGACCTTGGAATGACTTTCGGAAGTTACGCAGGGCTGATCATCCTGATCGCCGCATTTTCCGGTGTGGGAATCCTGGCTTCTTCACTGTCTCAAAACCAGATCATGGCTTATCTGCTGGGTGTGTTTATGTGCTTCATCCTGTATTTCGGGATCGAGCAGCTGGCCAGCTACAAACTGTTGGGTGGTGCCGATTTCATTTTGCAGAATGTCGGTTTTTATCAGCATTTCCTGGGCTTTACGAGAGGGCTTATCGATTTTAAGGATGTGGCCTATTTTGTACTCGTTATTGGAATTACTTTAGTATTGTCAAACCATTTCATTAATAAAAAAAAGTAAAATGATGAAGAAGATACCGTTTAAATCTCCGTTGGGAATTTTACTTTTCGTTATATTGCCTTTGGTGATTATCCTTGCCATTTCCGGAATCAGGCTGGATTTAACCAAGGAAAAAAGATATACGCTGTCCGATAACACCATTAAGGTGCTGGAATCGGTACATAAGCCGCTGGTTGTGGATGTTTACCTGGAAGGGGATTTCCCGGCAAGCTTCAAGCAGCTGCAGAGCGAAACGAAATTCATGCTGGAAGAATTCCGGAAAATAAATCCGAAGATCGATTTTAAATTCATTGATCCGGTAAAAGCGAAAATGTCGAAAGATACCCTGATGGCTATGGGAATGCAACCTTCGGTGCTTCCGGATATTAAAGACGGGAAAGTGTCCCAGATTTATCTTTTCCCTTATGCCGTAGTCAAGTATGATAAAAAGGGAGTCTCTATTCCTTTGGTAGTGCAGCAGACGGGAATCGACGCCGATCAGCAGCTGACGAAATCCATTGAGAATCTTGAATACAACCTCGTTTCCAATATCAAGAATATTTCGGCAGACAAAAGAAAGAAAATCGGAATTCTGATCAATCAGGATGAGCTGAATCCAAGAGAATTCCAGGGCTTTATGCAGTTGGCTACTGAAAGCTATGATGCCGGCCCGATCATTCCTAAAAACAATACTGAATTGACGTTGGCGGATGTTCCTGCTTTAAAGCAAATGAATGCGCTGGTGATTGCAAAACCGAGAAAAGCTTTTACCGACGGTGAAAAGGTTATTCTGGACCAGTATATCATGAACGGTGGGAAAACGCTCTGGATGATCGATGCCGTAAATGCCGAAATGGATACGCTGATGAGGTCCCAGAAAGTGATGCCTTTCCCGGTTGACATCAACATGACCGACTTTTTCTTCAATTACGGGGTTAGAATCAATCCGGCTTTGGTGAAGGATGTGAAGAAGTTCGCTTTGTTGAGGCTGGTGACCGGAGAAGTAAGCGGGAACCCTCAGTATACAAGCCTTCCATGGCCGTATTTTCCATTGGGAATTGCGGAAAAGGATAATCCGATCACCAAAAACATCAACCCGGTGAAGTTTGAATTTCCAACGTCCATCGATACCTTGGGCGGAAGAAAGAACATTAAAACCCGCGTCCTTTTTGAATCCAGCGAACGTACTTTGCTGAAACAGGTTCCGAATTACGTAGACCTGAAAGAAATTTCCAGTGTCGACAGCCTCGGGCAGATGGAAAAACCGAGCACTCCGAAAATTTATGCGGTGTCTCTGGAAGGAAAATTCAGTTCGGCCTATGCTTCAAGGATCGAAAGGAAATCATATCCTGGTTTCAAAACGACAAGCCCGGAAAATAAAATGATTGTCATCGCCGACGGAGACGTAGGCCGAAACAAAGTCCTGAAAGGCGAACCTTTGCCTTTAGGTGTGGATCTGCTAACCAACGAGCAGTTCGGAAACGAGCAGTTTCTGAGAAATGCCTTAGACTATCTATTGGATGACAGCAACCTGATGGAATTAAGAAACCGCAACATTGAAGAAAGGCTTCTGGACCGTCAGCGGATTACCGAAGAAAAAACAAACTGGCAATGGTTCAACCTGCTGCTGCCGTTGTTTATTATAGGAATTCTGGGAGGATTGTTCTTCTGGCTGAGGAAGAAGAAATTTGGATAAATGATATTGAAAAAGAGAAGCTCGGAAGCTTCTCTTTTTTTATTGTCTGTCTTGTAGTTTCACAGGGTTCTGTTTTGAATTGAAAACATCATTTATTTCAATTCTGCTTTTTCCAGATTAAACCAGTAAGTAATTTTATAGTTTTTTAAACCATATATATGAAATTTTTCTTTTAGTCCAATTTCCAGTTAAAATTCTAGCATTTTCGTTTTCTCAATAATTCCTTTAATCAGATCTCTAGCAATTTTCTGATTTGCTTTACTCTTTCAGTTTTTTACTTCAGATTTATGTTATCTTACCAGAACGATTTTACCGGTATGTGTCCCGTTTTCCAGTAATCTATGTGCCTCAGCAGCTTCTGAAAAAGGAAAGGTCTGAAATATGACAGGTTTAAATTGTTTCGATTCGATCAGCGGCCAGACATATTTCTGAACTTCTTTTGCCAGTTGTTTTTTGAATTTATATCCTCTGCTCCGGAGCGTGCTTCCTGTGATCGTCAGACGTTTTGTCATCACTTTCCTGATGTCGAGACTGGTCCCGCTTTCATCTACTGCATTGATGTGGACAAGTCTTCCGTCAGGTTTTAAGATATTGATGTTTTTGGCTAAATAGCCGCCACCAACCATATCCAGAATAACATTTACTCCTTCGTTTTGCAATTCCTCTTCAAAATTCTGAATTTTATAATTAATATATAAATCCGCTCCCAGATAGAGACAGGTCTTACCTTTTTCTTCAGAACCGACGGTGACAATTACTTTCGAGCCTAAAGCATGGGCGATCTGAATCCCGGTGATGCCGATGCCGCTGTTTCCGCCGTGAAGCAGCAACGTCTCTCCGGGCTGAAGATTTCCCCTCTGGAAAATATTGGACCAGACGGTAAACACCGTTTCGGGCAGACTGGCCGCTTCCGCAAAACTCAGCCCATCAGGAACCGGAAGGCACTGTCCTTCACGAACGCTCACGAATTCCGCATATCCGCCGCCTTCCAAAAGTGCGCAGACTTTATCCCCGACTTTAAGATCAGTTACCTCAGGTCCGCATTCAGTCACCGTTCCGGCGACTTCCAAACCTAAAATATCATACGGGACACCGGCCGGAGCGGGATAATTGCCCTCACGCTGGAAAACATCCAGGCGGTTAAGTCCTGCTGCTTTTACTTCTATCAGTACCTGATCTCCCGAGATTTCGGGTGTCGGATATTCTTTTAATGCCAGAACCTCAGGTCCTCCGGGTTTTGTAATAACTACTGCTTCCATTTTTTTACGAAGTTTTATTTTAAACTTTTTTCAGTCCGTTTGGCGAATGACCGATCGGTGCCATCTTCCTGCCGGAAATTATTCCGGTGAGACTTCATAATTTGTGCCGATAAACGTGGGAACTCTAAATAATTAAAAGGCTGCCTGAATTAAACTCAACAAGGCATCCGTTTTTGCCTTCATTCAAAATCATTCAAACAGCTTTTAACATCCGGGACACAAGTCCTGAATTTTTGTTTCAGATAAAAAACTAAAGGGCAGTGGATTCCGTCAGTTCTTTCCAGTTCTCCGCATCCTTCGTCATTGCTTTGGTTTCGATACCGAGTAGGAAATGCACCGGTGGATTCTGTTCTCGATCAGGGCTTCTGCGGCTTTTACCGGATCATTCGGCTGGTTGCCGTTGATTTCGTCGAGGTGTGCCTGTTCCGAACTCCTGGCCGCTTCATAAACCGGAATGGGATTCTGCGGAATCTTCACCGAATCCTTGGCCAGAAAATCCGTCCGGAAATATCCGGGATAGACCACCGTGGCATGAATTCCGAACGCTTTTACTTCTTCCGCAAGCGCTTCGGTGAATCCGGCTACGGCAAATTTGGTAGAACAATAAACGCCCCAGCCAGGGAAATTCCCGGCATAACCACCGATGGATGAGATGTTGAAGATTTTTCCCGATTGCTGTTCCCGCAGGTAAGGCATCGCATTCCGTATCACATTCAGGCTCCCGAAAACATTCACATCAAAATTGGCTCTGGCCTCCTGGTCGGTCAGTTCCTCCAGCGTTCCGATCTGGCCGTAACCCGCATTGTTGACGATGACATCCATATTTCCAAAATGTTCCCCCGTTTGGGCAAAAACCCATTTTACGTTGTCATTGTCCGTAATATTCATGTTCAGCGGCAGAAAGTTTTCAGAAGCTTCCCCGAAAGAAGACACGAGCGACTCAACGGTACGGCTGGTGGCCGCTACCCGGTAACCTTCCGACAGTAGTTTTTTTACCAGTTCAAATCCTTTTGAGGCTCCCGTAACGAACCATACTTTGTTTGTTTCCATTTTGTAACTATTTGTTTAATTGATAGGAAAAGATCAGAAGATCAGACATGAAAAAAGTAACCGGATCCGCGGAGAGTGTATCTGAATCGTGAATGACCAGCTTTAGATGAAGGCTGACAGCAGGATGATAATTATTTAATATAATATAAGAATATCTGACTTTATATCAATATATTTGCGCCAAATTGTACGTATGAAAACTAGAATGATTATCACGGCACTATGCCTTTTTTCTTCATCATCACTAATGCTGGCTCAGGTAGGCATTAATACCACCACTCCCCAGTCTACTTTGGATGTAAACGGGAATATGAAAATCAGACAGATGCCTACTGCTGCCACTACCACGGGATTCCAGATTCTGGCAGTTAACCAGAATACGGGCGGGGATTTCGAAGTTACCAGAATCAACCCGCAGCTTATCGCAGATCTGGCAACACAAGGGGGCGTAACCGGTATTCCGGCTTCTGTATATTCGGCCAGGAAAACAGCAGGCGTTACGTTAGTGTCGGCAACCGTATTTCCAACCGGTTTCCAGGCCGTCAATTTTGTGAATGCGGAAAGGACGGTAGGTGCTTCAGCCGTATTTACCGATAATGATAATACGTACAACGTTCCCAGTACCGGTATATATGAAATCAATTATACCTTCAGATACGGTCAGGGATTATTTGCACAATTAGTTACTGCAGGAGTAGGCATCGTCCGCACAAGAAATGGTGTTTCAACACTGATTGATGCACGTGCTTTCATGAGCCAAAATCTCGGATTTGCCGAGATGGCGATAGCACAGGAGACATTAAACGGGCTGTATCCGTTTCAGGCAGGAGATAAAATTTCCTTCGGGCTTACAAATTCCACTAGTTTAAATCCCACTATACTCGGTGCAAGCACGGCTAATTTTAATATAGCCAAAGTTTCGAACTAATTCAGGACTGCCGGGAAGATCGGGTCCGTCCCGCAATCTTTCGGAAGATATAGTTAAAAAATACGCTCCTCATAACTGAAGGGCGTATTTTTTATTGACAGTTATTGAAAATTCCGGTAATGGTACCGTGTCCTATCGGTTTATCACCCTCGAAAAAGTCGAAATCCATCCCTTCGTACAGGCTTCCCGTCAGCTTTTCCGGCTGAAGCAGGGTAACTTCCGAATTAACGGTATCTCCAGGAAATACCAGGTCTTCTTCGCCGCTGAATTTCTGAATGGCAATAAAAAGGTTTTCATCAAAAGGAAATTTGATGATGGGCCTGTGGTCCGAAGATACAGGTGCAGTAAGCCCGCCCGCTTCAGTAGAATCGTAGGTCAGCAATGCGGTAAAATGGGATTTTGTTTTCATAGCATGGATTTTCAGGATAGCCAGCACAACATTTGTGCCTGTTTATGATCTTATGGGCAGGAAGTCTTATCAAGCACTTCGCTGTAGGCGGCCTTTGAGGGATTTTTGTAGACCAGGTGGCCATCGTTTTTCGGATCGGTCAGTTCCCCGTTTTTAAGGTACAGTTTATCGTTTTCGATCTTCATGATCTTCGTCTCCGTCTGTTGGCTTCCTTCAATGGTATAATCGTACAAAAGGTCCATTTCATTTTCTGAAATCAGCTTTCCGGACAGTGTACCGACAGCTCCGTCTTTTTCCCATGGCTGCCACCTCATTTCACCTTTTATTTGGCCCGTTGCAGAGATGCTGAGGTGTACAGAGGTCGTGTCCTTATTTTCTGCTTTTACAAAACAGTAGTCGCCTTTTAATTTTGGTAAAGAAATTTCAGAAGTTAGCTTTTCAGTAGTTTTCTCTGTTCCGGCAGGTTGTGGAGCAGACTTGCTTTCTTTGCTGCACGAGAACAGCAGAGACATGAGGCAGAGAATGGCTGATAGGGAAGAAAACTTTTTCATAACATCAGATTTTGATAAGCCAAATATGCTGAATCCTGTCCTAATTAAAAAGAGAAACCCGAAAGTTTCTCTTCATAATATTATTTTTTATTTTGTAAAATATTATCTAATTTTTCTAAAACTTCTAGTTTGTAGTTTTCAAGTTTTGAAGTTAAATTATTAAGATAAACCACCTTTGCTGTCTCTTTATCCTGCTTTGATAGATCATCTTTCCATAAATTATCCTTTATAGCTTTTCTGTATTCTTTTTGATTAAGAATAAGCAATTTATTAAAATTTTCTCCTAATTCTTTTTCATGAGAGTTAATTACAGCTTTAGTATCAAGATAATATTTCTGCATTAAAATACCGGTATTTGATGTCAGTATATAATTATTGCTTTCTACAAATTTTTCTTCTTTTTTTGTTTGGGCGTTAGCAAATAATATAAAGAAGATTGGTAATGGTAAAATTATTTTTTTCATGGTTTAAATTTTTACTAATATACAAATAAATTTTGCGCGAAATTTTCAGTAAAACCAATACTTTTAAATAGGAATTATATGTTTCCCAGCTTAATTATCTGGTAAAAATTCAAAATCTGTGTTTATCTCTTGATACCATAGCAGAATTTCGGATATGAAATTATGATTTATGATTCATATTACTTTATAACTCATACATCTTTTATAAAGTCCTCATACTCGTAATAGAACCTTTCAAAACCATCCATTTTCTCTACAAAAAATTCAAAAACTTCCTGCCAGGTATTTTTATTGAAAATGGAAACGCCATGTTTTTCCACCCAGATCCGCGCCATTACTTTTCCGTTTTCTAATGTGTAATACTCATCTTTGTAAAAATCGCCGATAAAATCTTTCAGGATATCTTCGAGTGACCAGATCTTTTCATAATAGGCATTCCGGAAAATCTCGTCTTTCATTTCGATATCCAGTGAAACTTCCGCCTTTTTATTATCTGCGTAAAATTTGAATGACATATCTTTGATCTTGGTATCGTACAAAATCCATTTTCTGGGGAAAGACTTTCCGAAAGCCGTCCAGAATTCCTTTTTTAACTGCTGTGCTTCCTGTTTGCTGAACATAAGGACAAAGGTAGGGAAAAATAAAGAGCCAGGTAAAAAGTAACGAAGAGCCAAGGTAAAAGAGCCTGGGGTAAAAGTAAAAGACTTTTGATACTCAGTTTGGAAAAGTTCCGATACTTGATTCTTTTGCCTTTTTACCTGGCTCTTTTATAATCCATTTTTTTTCTTATTTTTGTTGTAATGCTGTCTAAAAAATCTCAATATGCGTTTAAGGCACTGTCATACCTCGTAGAAAAAAGGAATGACGGTCCTGTTCTTATTTCCGAAATTGCGGATCGCAAGAAAATTCCTTTGAAGTTTTTGGAAAATATTCTGCTGGAACTTAAAAAAGCGGATATCCTCGATAGTAAAAAAGGAAAAGGGGGCGGATATTTTTTTAAGGAAAATCCCGAAAATGTAAAGCTGGCAAAAATTATCCGTCTGGTAAACGGCCCTATTGCACTTTTACCCTGTGTAAGCCTGAATTTTTACGAAAAATGCGACGACTGCAGCGAAGACCACTGCGGCCTGCATGACGTCCTGATCGAAGTTCGTGATGCTTCCCTGAATATTCTGGAGAAAAGGACTTTGATGGATCTGGTGGATTAATCCGGGCCCTTTTTTTGAATAATCAGTCTACTTATTTGGTAGGATAATTATTTTGTCAGATATTTGTATTACTTCAAATGGATAAACTATGATTTCAAAAGAAGAAGCAGATATTCTGAAACAGCTTTCAGCGGAAGAGGGATTGAAATTCATCTCGTCAAAATTTCTGGAAGGAGCTGTATTTTCCACATCGCTGGGCCAGGAGGACCAGGTGATTACCGATATTATTTTCAGAAACCGGCTTCCTGTAAAAGTATTTACGCTGGATACCGGAAGGCTTTTCCCGGAACATTACGAGCTGCTGGCGAAGAACAATTCAAGATATAAAATAAAAACAGAAGTATATTTCCCCGAAAGCAATGATGTGGAACAATATGTTAATGAAAAAGGGATCAATGCTTTTTATCATTCCGTTGAAAACCGGAAAGCCTGTTGTTTTATCCGGAAGGTTAAACCTCTAAATCGTGCTTTGCAGGGTGCGGACGTCTGGATTACCGGCCTGCGTGCGGAACAGTCTGAAAACCGGGAAAATATGCCGGTTATCGAATGGGACGAAGAAAGGCAATTCTATAAGTACAATCCGCTGATGCACTGGAGCTATCAGCAGGTTCTGGATTACCTTGTTGAAAATCAGGTTCAGGAATTGTCCCTGCATAAAAGAGGCTTCATCAGTGTGGGCTGCCAACCCTGCACGAGAGCGATTACAGAAGGGGAAAACCCACGCGCCGGACGCTGGTGGTGGGAAAGTTCACAAAAGGAATGCGGACTGCATTCGCATTAATTCAACCAATTTAAACTTGAAATGACTACATATACATTAGACTACCTGGAACAGCTGGAAGCCGAAAGTATTTACATTATGCGTGAGGTGGCGGCCCAGTTTGAAAAGCCCGCTTTGCTGTTCAGTGGAGGAAAAGATTCTATTACCTTGGTTCATTTAGCAAAAAAAGCTTTTGCACCGATGAAAATTCCGTTTCCGCTGGTGCATATCGATACGGGGCATAACTTCCCGGAAGCCCTTCAGTTCAGGGATGATCTTGCTGAAAGCATCGGTGCCAGGCTCATTGTGAGAAAAGTGGAAGATACCATTAAAGCTAAAAACCTGACCGAACCTAAAGGTAAATTTGCTTCCCGGAACTGGCTGCAGACGCATACGCTGCTGGATACGATCGAAGAGTTTCAGTTTGATGCCTGCATCGGAGGTGCAAGAAGGGATGAAGAGAAGGCCAGGGCGAAAGAACGTTTTTTCTCAGTCCGCGACGAATTCGGACAGTGGGATCCGAAGTTACAGCGCCCTGAGTTGTGGAATATTTATAATGGCAGGATCAGCAAAGGCGAAAATGTACGGGTGTTCCCGATTTCAAACTGGACGGAGCTGGATGTCTGGAATTATATCAGAAAAGAAAATATTCGGCTGCCATCGATTTATTTTGCCCATGACCGCGAAGTTATCGGGCATGAAGGACAGCTGATTGCCGTATCGGATTTTATTCAGATTGATGAAAATGATACGGTAATGACTAAAAAAGTCCGGTACCGGACCGTAGGCGACATGACCTGCACAGCCGCGGTAGAAAGTTCTGCAGAAAATTTGGACGAAGTGATCAACGAAATCACAGCATCCAGGATCTCCGAGCGCGGCGAAACCCGTATCGACGATAAAGTAACGGAAGCCGCAATGGAAGACCGGAAAAAAGGAGGCTATTTTTGATGAGTGATGGGCAATAAGTAATGGGTAATATCATATGCTTATTGGATCATTTGAAATTCTTCGGATAAATTAGAAAATTTAAACAAAAATAATGAGGCATTGGTGATTGAAAATTACTCAGTACCCATTACTTATTACCCATAAACAATGGACATACTAAGATTTATAACTGCAGGAAGCGTGGACGACGGGAAAAGCACACTCATCGGAAGGCTTCTGTACGACAGCAAAAATATACTGATCGACCAGCTGGAAGCCTTGGAAAAACAATCGAAAAATAAGAATGAAAACGGGGTAGACCTTGCCATTTTAACGGACGGTCTGAGAGCCGAAAGGGAACAGGGGATTACGATTGATGTAGCCTACCGCTATTTTTCGACCCCAAAAAGGAAGTTCATTATTGCCGATGCACCGGGACATATCCAGTACACCAGGAATATGATCACCGGCGCTTCAAATTCACAACTCATCATCATTCTCATTGATGCCAGGCAAGGGGTGATCGAGCAGACCAGAAGGCATTCCATCATCGCTTCTTTGTTAAAAATGAAAAATGTAGTGGTAGCCATAAACAAAATGGATCTGGTAGACTATTCCGAGGAAATTTATGAGGATATCAAAGCCCAGTACCAATTGGTAGCCCATAAATTAGGACTGGAAAATATACAGTATTTTCCGATTTCCGCTTTTCACGGAGACAATATTGTAGAAAGATCCGGAAATATGCTTTGGTATGAAGGCCCCGCGCTGCTGGATTTTCTGGAAACGGTTGAGGTAAACGCTGAAGATTTTGAAAGCCCAAGATTCCAGGTACAGTATGTTATCCGTCCGCAGACGGATGAACTCCATGACTACAGAGGATATGCCGGGGAAGTGATTTCAGGAGTCTATCGAAAAGGAGATGAAATTACCGTTCTGCCTCAAAGCATCAGGACCAGAATCTCAAAAATTGAAACCGGCGGAAAAGAAACGGATGCTGTCTTTGCCCATCAGCCGGCCGTTATCCATACGGAAGACGATATCGACATCAGCCGCGGCGATTTCCTGGTGAAAACAGAAGCCATACCGAAGGTTGAAAATGAAATAGAGGCCATCGTCTGCTGGCTGGATAAAAAAGAGCTGAATGAAGGCAACAAATATTTCATACAGCATAAAAGCCGGCTGCTGAAAGCCATTGTCAAAGAAATCGATTATAAAATTGATGTGAATACCTTGGAAAAAATACCGGTTTCCGAAAGCGTAAAGCTGAACGAAGTGGTAAAAGTTCGGCTGAAAACCGCTTCACCGTTGGTTTTTGACCGTTTTGAAGACAGCAGATCCACGGGCAATGCCATATTGATAGATGAAACCAGCAACTCAACGGTGGGCGCGGTAATGATGTTATAATCTCAATGGATCGTTGATTAAATTTCTGCAATCTAAAAAATTAAGTAAAAATGGTAATCTCGAGGAAAATCCAGCTTCGGCTGAATGTGTTTTTTGCCACGGTTGCAGTCCTGCTGATCGTTGTTTTTTCAATGTATGAAGCGGGCTACCTCGACGAGCTGCTGACCGTTTTGGCAAAGGATAACTATATTTTCTACTGGATGCTTCTGGTAGGGTTTCTGGCGGAAATGGTTGCCGGATCGATGGGCATGGGCTATGGGGTAATCTGCACCACCACGCTTTTATTTATAGGAATTCCTCCGCATGCGGTAAGTGCCAGCATTCATTCGGCGGAGAGCTTTACCACGGCGGCCGGAAGCATCAGCCATATCAAACTGAAAAATGTAAGCAAGAACCTGGTTAGAAGAATGGCTATTCCGGCAGTGGTCGGAGCCATTATCGGGGCGGTTTCCCTCACTTATCTCGGGGAATATTACTCGAAAATTACCAAAACAATCATTTCGTTTTATACGTTATACCTGGGAATCCAGATCTTATCGAATGCCTTTAAAGAGAAGCAGGATAAGAAGCTTAAAAGAAAGACCAATCTTACCAAGCTCGGGCTCATTGGTGGATTCATCGATTCTTTTGCCGGCGGCGGCTGGGGGCCTCTGGTTACCGGAACTTTGATAAAAAATTCCTTTACGCCACGTTTTGCGGTGGGAAGTTCTACGGTAGCCAAATTTATTTTAACCCTTACGGCAGCCATTACCTTTATTTTCACATTGGGCATCCAGCACTGGAACATCATTCTGGGCCTGCTGATCGGCGGTATCGTCACGGCTCCTTTTTCTGCCATGCTGACGGCAAAACTTCCGGTGAAAAGCATGTTTGTGGTGATCGGAACCTTGGTCATCATCATGAGTTCCATTACCATTTATAAATCAGTTTTTTAGGAGCAAATTCCATGAAATGTTGAAAAATAAAGTTCCGGAATATCTTTTCGGGCCTGAAAATATTCTACATTTACACCGCTAAAAAATTAACAATGAATATACATGTAGTGGCTGTTTTTAAATTTAATGAAAACTACCTGATGGAAGCAGTAGAGCTGTTTCAGACGTTGGTTCGGGAAACCCGCAAGGAAGAAGGCTGTCTTCAGTATGACCTCATCGAAGACAAAGACAACAAAGGAACATTTTTCATGGTCGAATTATGGGAAAGCGAGGACCACCTGAATCGCCATAACGGGCAGGACCATCTGCTGGATTTCAGAAGGGATGTTTCCAAAATGCTGGAAAGCTCAACAATGGTTTACAAAGGATTTAAAACGCTGTAATTAAGGAATAACATATGCTTGTCCTGAAAGATTACTATTTTTAGGTTAGGCATTGTAATATTAAGGGTTTTGCAGTGGTGAAGTATTCAACTAAAATGTTCAGATTGAACAGATGCTCCATTATCGCAAAACCCTTGTTTCCATTTATCTTATCAGCGTTTATAACATTGTCTGGTTTTACTTTAGTTCAGGAACCAGATTTTCATTCATCCACTCTTTGATGGTGGTTGGTTTTAAAGAAGTTTCTGTTTTTAGTTCGGTGTCATGTAAGCCGTTGCCGATTGCCGTCAGCATATCTGTCAGAGCGTTGGCAAATGCTTCGCTTGTATGATGCTTTTCCAAGAGCGTCTTTATATAATCCTCTCCTGAAACCTGCTGAAATCGAATAGTCTTTCCTGTTAATTCGCTCAATTGTGATGCGATCTCATGATAAGTCAGTTCTTCTGGACCATGAACTGCAAAACCTTCCACCCCTGTCCAGCTCTGATCCGCCAGAAATTCTACAGCTTTAGAAGCGATGTCTTTAACGGCAATTTGTGGAAATTTATAATTTCCGTCCATGGGTAAAGAGAAAGTTCCCGTTTCTTTTAGAGAATTCTTTTGATACAGAAGCGTTTCAAAAAATACCGGGCAGCGCAGTGCTCTTACAGATGCGCCTGATCGGCTGATGATATCTTCGCTCCGGTGAAGTGCCGTTATCAGACCTGCCTGCAGATGACTTCCTTTGCCGCCGCCGGACAGATAAACCACCCTTTTTGTCCCGGCATTTTTAATGGCTTTGGAAGCTACTTTTGCAAATTCTTCGTAATAGGCATTTACATCTTTCTGGTTGTTGCTCTGTGGTACACAGAAATAAACCGTTTTACAACCTTGCAGGGCCTCTGTAAAAGCATGTTCGTTCAGTAAAGAGCCTGTGGTAACTTCCACTTTTTCTAAAATAGCGGCCGGTATTTTTTCAGGATCCCTGACAAAAATTTTAACCTGTTGTCCTTGCTCTACCAACTGTTGAAGAATCAGCGAACCCGTATTGCCTGTCGGCGTCGTTACCAAAATCATAATTGAACTTTTTTATTGTTTAATGAAGTACAAAGATGATGAGCCTATTTTTTATAAACGTTGTCTTAGATTAACGTTTTCAGAGCTTTGATTTTAATCTGCTTAACGTTGGAGGAGTCAGGCCCAGATAAGACGCGACCATTTTGTTCGAAAGTCTGGTCAGTAATTTTGACTGATTGGTTAAAACCCAACGGACTTTTTCTATGGCCTCTAACTTCTGAAAACAATAGATCCGTTCCTGGGATTTGATATAGGCCGATTCCAGAATCTGTCGGTAAATAAAACTGAACTGTGGCACGGTATCTACCAGATGAAAATAATCGTCGCGGTTAATCACCAATAATTCCGAAGGCTCGATGGTCTGCATAAATTCGAAAGCAGGTCTTTGATTAATGAAGCTTGATAACGCAGTTCCGAAGGCCTCTTCAAAATGAAAATACCTTGTGCTTTCTTCTCCATCGTCAGCAATGCTGAAAAGCCTTGTACATCCTTTATTTACAAAATAATAATACTTGCAGATCTCACCTTCTTTCAGCAGAAGTTCGTTTCGTTTGGTTTTTTTTAATTGAAAATACGAGCAGATATAAGAAAGTGTCTTATCGTCAATTTCTGTTCGGGTTTTGATATATTTTTTTAATTGACTGTACATTTTAAATTTTGATAAGTTAGTTAATGCGGCAGATGACTTCCAAATAACCTGTAGCGTAATCCGGTTTGTTACATCTTACTTGATTAAATTTTTCAGGCCATAGAATAGATCAAAGATAATCATTCTAATTCCAGAACAAACTGGATGATAGCCATGAACCACCAATGAATTCGTCAATTCACAGGTTCTGCTGCTACGTAATTTTGGGGGCGTTCTTCCTTATACAAAAAAAAGAAGCTGCCCAAAATTTGGACAACTCCCTTCTTAGAAAAAATAGAAAGTATTATTTTAAAGGTGAATAATCAATTTTAAATTATAATTAGTAAATTAACCATTAACCATTAACCATTAACCATTAACCATTAACTATTCACTTATTTCACGATCAGCTTTTTGGTTTCCGTTTTTCCGCCGAAAGTGATCTTTACTAGGTAACTTCCTGAAGAAAGATGGGAAAGATTCAGGTCCTGCTTGTAAAATCCGGTCTGGTTCGTGAGTTCAGCAGAATACACTCTTTTACCGGACAGGTCATAGACTTCAACCTGGCCTTTGCTGTTTGCTTTTTCTTTTACGTCAAACAAAACCGTAACCTGTTTGTCTGCAGTCGTCGGATTAGGATAAATTCCGAAAGATGCCTTTTTCGCGGCAATGTCCGTGGTTCCTAACGTTGAGGTGATGTTTTTGTATTTGAAATACATGTTTCCGGTAGAGGATCCTTCATTGGAAATGAAATACATCCGGTAATATTCGGAGCCCTGCTTGATGTAATAGACCACATCGTTGTATACTCCCTGGGTCGGCTTCCAGCTGTGGCCGATAGCCGTAATATTGTTGGAGAACGCTGTGGAAGCAGGTACGGAAGACGTAGCAGTAGCCTGTGTCTCAGGCTGTACCTTTGCCACGGTGATATTCGTATTCTGGATCACACCCGCCATTCTGTACTTCATTGTGGCAGGTTGTCCTGTGTTGGGATCGGTGTACGGATAATCGGTCCAGTATCTCGTAAACATAAAGTCCCAGTTTGCTTTTGACGGTTCAAGACCGTTTACTTTATCTCCTGTTGCAAAAGAAAAATAATTGAAATACGCATCGTCGGTTCCGTTGGCGATTGTTTTGGAAGTGGTAGCATCCCATGAAGAAGTGGCGGTATTCCATTTGGCATATTTAAAAGTATAGCCTCCGAAATAATCGTCGATCATAAACTTATAATACGTATTAGTGGAGGCATATTTCAGGATGAAAATCACTTTTCCTTCGATGTGGTGGTTTCCCGGATTGTATTCTCCCCAGCCGTAGGTGGCAGTTCCCAGCTCGAAAGCTCCTTTCTGGATGGTCGTTGTGTTATCAGGGTTGTACAATGGTGATCCATAGCCGGCAACACTATTGGTGGTAATGCTGTTCCAGTCGTTCGGATTATTTGAAGCCTGGTATACTTCGATATTCTGCGCATCGTTGATCCGGGTTCCGAAACTCATGCTCGAATTCCTGTAAAAAGCGATGTCCCAGGTATTGGCAGGTTGGGAAACTATGGAATTTGCACTCAGGTCAAAAAACACCCGGTTCTGGTAGCCTGATCCCATCGACATGTTGACTGTGGTATATCCATTGGGATCTGTTTGGGAAAGTACCGTCTGCTGTATCCCAAGAGCGAGCATGGTCGCAAAAAATAACTTTGTTTTCATACGATATAATTAAATTTATTATTTAGAATTGTTCTACAAAACTAAATAATTATTTTTAATTATTCTAAATAGATAAAATAATATTTATCATGTTTTAAGATTGGTTTTTATATGAAAGTCCTTTAATACGCTATTTAGCACTTTATTAAATTTTATTTATTGGTTTTTTTAAAATTTAAAAGGTAAGCTTTATGTTTATAATATGGAGCGAATACTGGAAACTTCTTCTTTCGATGTTCTTAAATATCGGATAATCTTGCTACACGGATATTGATCCGCTGTGAAGACAAAACTGAACTTCAAACTTTTGATTTTTCCGGGAGCAGCTCAATCAACATTTTTTAAAGATTAAAAGAAATCCAGATTGAAAAATCTGTAAAACAAAAAAACTGATCTATGAAATCCATACACTGGTTTAGGGTAAAAAGGGATTTAATAAATCTATTTCTTAATGAACTTTGATTGTACTATTTCACCTTCCACCGTTTCGATCAGGATGTAATAAATGCCGGTCTGAAGGCTGCTGATATCAAATGATCTTCCGGATACCTTTCCGGCGGCAACCTGCTGCCCTCTCGCAGAATAGATGTGAATTCTTTTCGGGTCTTTTTTAGTAATAAATTCCAGAGCGGTGTTGTTGGCATTCACCGCAAACCGGACGTCTTGTTTTGATTTTACCTGTTGGGAAACGGCAAGAATGGAAGAATTATTGTACACCATGTTATCCATCTGTACGGCAACATGGCTCGTGGAAGGGGTAAATCTGATGTAAAGCGGAAGCCGGAATGTTAACGCTGATATTCTGCACGGTGCCCACCGCCGACAGCGTCACCGGATTTCCTACGGCCGTAAAGCTGCTCATATCCGTCGCACTGGAAGCCAGACCGATCTGGATGGTTCCCGGACCGGGTGACGGTGAAACCAGCATAGCCTGGAAGGTTAAAGTTTTATCACCGCTTGGCGCTGCGATTTGTGGTGTAATCAGATAAGATGGCGTAGAACCGTTGTTTCCGGCATACGACTGCACCATTTTATTATTGGCATCATTGGTATCAGCCGCTATAATCATTCTCGGGGAAACGGGTGGTGGGGTAGAAGTGGGAGAAGCTACAACGGCAGACCAGCCTCCTTGCGGGAACGTAGTATTCTCTGCCGTAAAGTTGTTGAAATTTTCATTAATCGTCGCTACCTGTGCATTCGCTGCAGCCGTAAGCAGTAAACCTCCTAAAAGTAGTCCTAACTTCATTTTATTTTTATTTAGAATTATTATATAAAATTATATATTTATTTTTAATTATTCTAAATAAAATGTTATATTTGCCGAAAATTTTTGTGCTTTATGAAGAAGAAACTGCTTTCCGTTCTGTCATTATCCGCTGTGTTCTACGCACATTCGCAGGAAAAGGATTCTCTTAATCAGACGAAAATAGAAGAAGTAGTGATTACCGGACAATATATGCAGCAGTCGATCAACAAATCCATTTATAAGGTTGAGGTTATCGATGCACAGCAGATTAAAAATATGGCAGTGACTACAGCAGCAGAAGTTCTTAATCAAAATCTCAATATTCAGATTGTACCCGATTCAGGAAACGGAAACTCCAGTGCCAATATTCTTGGTCTTAACGGTGCTTATACTAAAATTCTTATTGATAATATTCCGGTAGTCAATGACCGCGGAAGCGGAAACCAGACCGATCTCAGTAAAATGAACGTGAATAATATTGAGCGTATTGAGGTCGTGAAGGGTGCAATGGGGGTAGAATACGGTAATAATGCCGTAACCGGAGTTATTAATATTATCACGAAAAAAACATATTCCAAAAAATTCAACGCCAATATTTCATTACAGGAAGAGACGGTAGGAAAGGATTATGACTGGTTCAAAAAAGGAAACGGCAGACATGTGCAATCCTTGAACCTCGGATACAAGATCAATGACCGCTGGACGGTAACTGCTGACATTAATCACAACGATTTTCAGGGATACAAAGGAAAATACAACGGCTATACCTATTTCAGCGAAAACACAAACGGTTTCAGGGGATATGAATGGCTTCCGAAAGACCTTCTGGTCACCAACGCTGCCATAAAATATGCAAAAAACAATACTTCATTGTTTTATAAAGTCAATTATCTTCGCGAAGAAATTAATTTCTACAGTCAGAATGTAGATGAACTTTCCCTGGGTGGGGGAAAAAGAACCTATATCGGTAATGATAAGGACTATTTTACCAACAGGTGGATTCATCAGTTCAACATTCAGACCAGGTTGGGGAGAATCAATTATTTAGGAGATTTTTCTTATCAGACTCAGGAAAGACAAACCCAGGATTACCAGTACGATGTCCCGGCCAGACAGGAAAGGTCCCGTGATCCGAAAAATACGTATTATGACTCCAAAGTTTTTTATTCCAGAGGGATGTTCAGTAATTTTTTGGACAGTGAAAAGATCAATTTTCAGTTGGGCTATGAGGTGGACAGGACCAGCGGTTTTGCCAACTCCGCTACGTTTCAGAGTATAGAAAAAAGAGACGATGTCAACAGGGCTATTTTCAGCTATGCCAATTTTATCTCAGCAGAATGGAAGGTGTCAGACCAATTCTCGCTAAGGCCTGGATACAGGCTGGCCTTAAGCGACAGGTTCGATTCCCAGAGCAATTATTCACTGACGGCAAGATACAGTACTTCACAGAAATCGGATCTTCGTGCCGTGTTCGGCTCTTCAAACAGGTTTCCGACTTACGAAGAACTTTATACTTACACCGTAGATGCCAATCATGATATCCGCGGAAATGAAAACCTGAGCCCGGAAACAGGCTATTCTGCAGGATTGTTCTGGGATTATAAAATCAATATTGCCAATGCCTGGAAATTCGATATCAGCCTTTCCGGTTTATATCTTGATGTAAAGGACAGAATAGAAAGTGTTATTATCAGCAATAGCCCTTTGAGATATACCTATCTTAATATCAACAAATATAATTCAATTCTTTTTGGAGGCGGTTTCTCTGCAAGACGTGATCATTTTTCTTTAAATGCCGGAATTTCCGTGATGGGAATTTCCCAGGAACTGGTTGCCGGAAACATCACTTCGCCGGATGACTATAATTTCTACGCGGAAGCTAACCTCGCAATAAATTATACACTTCCTCAAACAAAAACTTTATTTGCGCTTTACTACAAATATACCGGAGAGAGAAAACAGTTTGTACAGGAGACAACAGCCAATATTTCTGCAACTCCCAATTTTATTCTTGGGGAAGTAGGCAGTTTTAACATGCTTAATTTCACCGTAACCCAGCCTTTTTTCAAAAACCATTTTGAACTCGGTGCCGGTGTGAAAAATATATTTGATGTAAGCAGCGTGAGGAATTCCATACAGTCCGGTGGAGTACATAATGCGGCAGCATCTGAGCAGAATCTTTTCTACGGCAGAAGTTATTTTGTCCGTTTAAATTATAATTTTTAAAATATTTACCATGAAGAAAATACTATTTGGTTTTTTGTTGGCAACTTTATTTATCAGCCAGTCCTGCATCAATTATAATGAAGATCCGGTTCCTGTTTCTCCGATAGAAGGGAATGTTGCAAATCCGCTGGTAGGAGGGCCGACGCAGCCCAATCAGGTATGGTTTGATCTGAGCGAAAATAAGGAAATTGTTACCAAAAGAACCGACTGGGATCTTGCCTTTTACTCAGGGAGTTCCTTTAAAGTTATTCTTAATTCATCCATCATGATGGCAGCCGGAAAAATTCCCAATGCTTCTGATATAGACCTGGTGACCGAATCCGGTGTTTCTGCACTAAAGAACCAAGTACAGGTAGCCAACTTCAACCCATCCAATGAAGCTTATATTGACGATGTGAAAGGAAATTTCCCGACGGGATATACAGCGATAGAAGAAATTAAGGCTGATGATGCTGAAAATGCAGTCTATCTGATTAACATGGGTAAAGAACTTTATAAGGGAGCGGTAGCGCAGGGTTCGGTAGTTACCGGCGGTGATTCCAGAGGATGGATGAAGGTTCAGATCGTAAGATCCGGAGAAGGGTATAAAATAAAATATGCTGAGCTTGGGGCCACTACCCATAAAGAAATCACAGTAGCCAAAAATGCTGCATACAATTATAATTTTGTTAGCCTGAAAAACAATAAAGAAGTTTTTATTCAGCCCGAAAAGAAAAAATGGGATCTCTGTTTTAGCGTCTTTACCAATGTCATTGCCGGCGCAGGAAGCTACATTTATGCAGATTTTGTTACCCATAATAATATAGGTGGAGTGGGAGCTTATGAGGTTGTTGTAAATTCAGGATCCGGTGTTGAAGCATATAATAATTTCAAAGCTTCTGATATTAATCCGTCTAAACTGGTTTATAATGACCAAAGGATTATCGGGGCAAACTGGAGAAATCCTGTAGGAGCCAATGGATTGGAAGTATACGGAAACCGTTTCTATATCATTAAAGATGCAACCGGATATTATTTCAAACTAAGATTTACCAGGCTCACCAGCGTACAGGGAGAAAGAGGTTTTCCTCAGTTCGAATACAAACCTTTATAATAAATCAAATAATAAATAGATCATGAAAAAAATCATTCTTGCCGCTTCATTGCTGGTTGCCGTGTACTCATGTAAAAAAGAGGAAAACACCAAAACCGGAAATGCTACGGAAGTCAATTCGGAAACACCAAAATCCAATAATAAAATCGTAACGCTTAACGGAGGCATTACGGAAATCGTAGCCGCTTTGGGACACGAAAAAGAAATCGTAGGAACCGATGTGACCAGTACATATCCCGCATCGTTGAAAAGCACGGCGGTAGATCTGGGACACGTAAGATCAATGACGATCGAGCCGATCATGGCGGTTTCTCCGACCTTAATTCTGGCTTCGGATAAAGACATCAATCCTGCTTTGATGGGAAAAATAAAATCTTCCGGGATCAGAACGGAAATTTTCGATCAGGAATTTACGGTAGACGGTACTAAAAAGTTAATCGCCGAAGTGGCAAAAGCTATCGGAAATGCGGATTACCAGAAGCTCAACGATAAGATCGATGCCGATTTAAAACAGATCCAGCCGATCGCCAAAAAGCCAAAAGTATTATTCATTTATGCCAGAGGAAATATGCTGATGGTTGCCGGGAAGAATACCCCGATGGCCTCGCTGATTGAAATCGCAGGCGGAGAAAATGCGGTAAATGATTTTGAAGAT
This sequence comes from Chryseobacterium sp. sg2396, assembly GCF_042610505.1. Classification (NCBI taxonomy): domain Bacteria; kingdom Pseudomonadati; phylum Bacteroidota; class Flavobacteriia; order Flavobacteriales; family Weeksellaceae; genus Chryseobacterium; species Chryseobacterium sp. sg2396. The sequence continues at coordinate 73,358 of NZ_JBHGAQ010000017.1, forward strand.
TTCAAACCATTGACCCCGGAAGCGGTGGTAAAAGCAAACCCTGATATATTGTTTTTCTTTACCAGCGGACTGCAGGGAGCAGGAGGAAATGAAGGGGCCTTAAAGATGCCGGGCGTTTCCCAGACCAATGCCGGGAAAAATAAGAAGATCATTGCCATGGACGGAGGCCTGGTTTCAGGGTTCGGGCCGAGACTGGGAGAAGCTGCCGTAGGATTAAACAAATTGCTCATTGAGAACACAAAGTAAATTATACGTTTACGTAACCATAAGTGCCATACTGCTAGCCATCATAGCAGTATGGTCTCTCAACATTGGCGTCTATGATTTCGGTGGGAAATCTGCATTTGAAGTTTTGGGAAAAATGATAAAAAATGATCCGGATCTGGCATTAAGCGACCGGTATGTTATCTGGGACGTACGGGCAGCCCGGATTATCATGGCGATCCTGATCGGAAGCATGCTTGCGGTTTCGGGAACCGGTTTACAGGGATTGTTCAAAAATCCTTTGGCCACGGGAGATTTAATCGGGCTTACATCGGGAGCTACTTTACTTGCTGCTGTTACGATCGTTTTAGGAGGGCACTTCAGACAGTACCTTCCTGAAGCGGTACAGTTTTCACTGGTAGGCATAGCCGCTTTCATCGGTTCTTTTTTATCTATGCTTTTGGTATACAGGATTTCGACAAACGGAGGGAAAACCAATGTCGTCATGATGCTGTTGAGCGGAGTTGCCATTACCGCGATCGGCTTTTCCATCACCGGGTTCCTGATCTATATTTCGAAAGACGACCAGCTGAGAGACTTGACTTTCTGGAACCTGGGAAGCCTGGCTGCCGCAACGTGGACGAAGAATATCATTCTGACGATTGTCCTGCTTATTTCCTATTTCATTTTGCTGCCGAAAGGAAAAGCCTTAAATGCCATGATGCTCGGCGAAAAAGATGCGCAGCATTTGGGAATCAATGTAGAACGGCTGAAAAAGCAGATCATCATCATTACCGCTTTGATGATCGGGAGCTGCGTGGCCTTTTCGGGAACCATCGGTTTTGTAGGCCTTATCGTTCCTTATATTTTAAGATTGTTATTTAAATCCGATTATGCTTTCATTTTGCCACTGTCGGCTATTTTCGGAAGTATTTTACTGCTGACTGCGGATACCTTCAGCAGAAGCATTGTTGAACCTTCGGAACTGCCGATCGGGATTCTGACCGCTTTAATGGGAGGACCGATCTTTATTTCAATTTTAATTAAATTTAAAAAATCACTGTCATGATCAGGGCGCATCAGATCAGTTACCAATACAAAGACTTCCATATCCTCGATGCGGTAGATGTTCATCTGGAATACGGGGAATTCCTCGCGATTGTCGGGCCGAACGGAGCCGGAAAATCCAGCCTGCTGAGTATGCTGGCGAATGAGGTGAAATCCAGACAGCAGATTGTATTCAAAGATAAAAACATCAGCGACTGGCCGGTGCAGGAATTGTCCAGACACAAGGCAAAGTTCTCCCAGCATAACAGCAACGATATTCCGCTTGAAGTAAAGGATGTCGTGATGATGGGCCGTTACCCGTATTTTGATGCACAGCCGAAACAGGAAGACCTCGAAGCGATGAACAAGATGATGTACGAAACCGATGTCTATTATTTGAAAGACCGTGAATACAACACTTTATCGGGCGGAGAAAAACAGCGGGTTCACCTTTCGCGGGTGTTGGCTCAGCTTCAGAACAGGATTGCCCACAAGCTTCTATTTCTTGACGAACCCTTAAATAATCTTGACGTAAAACATCAGTACAAAGTGCTCGAAACCATTAAAGAGTTTACGCAAAAAGCCAATTCCGCAGTCGTAGTTCTTCACGACCTGAACCTGGCGGCCCAGTATGCGGATAAGATCTTATTAATGAAATCAGGCAGGGCAGCCGCTTGCGGAACACCGGAAGAAGTATTTACGGCTGAAAACATCAGCAATGCCTATAATTTTCCGTGCACGATCTGCGAACATCCCGTTAGCCATAACCCTATGATAATTTTCGGATGATGGATAAAGACAAACTGAAAATATTAGCTCAGCACCTTGCTCATCCAGAAGGTGAAAAAGGTATTGAGATCGGCGAAATGATGAATGCCACCAACATCGGAATGACTTTAGAAAGCATTCAGGCCCTTCTGATTGAGGATCATGAACATATTCTGGAGATCGGGCACGGAAACGCCGGCCACGTAAAAAGTATCCTGAACAGAGCCCAGGACGTACAGTATACGGGAATTGATATTTCCGAAACCATGCACAGGGAAGCTTTAAAACTGAACGGAGCTTTCAGGGATCAGGCAGATTTTATGTTGTATGACGGGGAGAAGCTGCCGTTTGAGGATAAGACTTTCGATAAGATATTCACCGTAAATACCGTCTATTTCTGGAAGCAGCCGGTAGAATACTTAAATGAAATTTACCGGGTTTTGAAAAGGACAGGGACATTTGTTCTGACGTTCGGACTGCGGGATTTTATGGAAACGCTGCCTTTTACCGAATTCGGTTTTACCCTTTACAATACGGATGAAATGGAGGAGGTTGTATCAAAAAGCTATTTCAAAAGTATGACGGTTTTCGAAAAGCAGGAAGAAGTGAAAAGCAAAACGGGAGACGAAACCATGACAAGACATTACACGATTTTAACCATAAAAAAATAAAAATAATGAGCACATTAGTAAACGACCTGAAAGAAAAATGGGAAGCTCTTAAAGCAGAAAATCCACATCTTAGAATAAGAAATGCTGCGGCAGAATTGGGCGTAAGCGAAGCGGAACTGCTTTCGACGAACGTTGGAGAAGGAGTAACGGTTCTGAGACCGGAATTTCAGCATATTTTAACGGAAGCGGAGCAGCTGGGGAAAGTAATGGCACTTACCCGCAACGACGAATGCGTTCACGAAAGAAAAGGAACCTACCTGAACGGTGATTTCAGCAGTCCGCATGCCCAGCTATTCGTGGGTGAAGATATCGATCTGAGGATTTTCCTCAACCACTGGAAATTCGCTTTTGCTGTAACGGAAGGCGATAAAAAAAGTCTGCAGTTCTTTGGAAAGGACGGACTAGCCCTGCATAAAATTTACCTGACGAAAGACAGCAACGAAACGGCTTTCGATGCCATCGTGGAAAAATATAAAGCCGATGGTCAGAATTCATCTTTTGAATTTGAACCGGTAGCTCCGAAAGCGGAAGAAAAACCGGATTCCGAAATTGATGTGGAAGGATTTCAGCATGCGTGGAAAACATTGAAAGATACGCATGATTTCTTTATGATGACCCGGAAATTCGGCGTAAGCAGAACACAGGCCCTGAGACTGGCGCCGGAAGGTTTTACCAAAAAAATCGACAGCTCGAAAGTGGTGAATGTCCTCGAAGACGCATCTGAAAAACAACTGCCCATCATGATTTTCGTCGGAAACCGGGGAATCATCCAGATCCATACCGGAAATGTCCATAAAACTTTATGGCACCAGCAGTGGTTCAACGTGATGGATCCCGATTTCAACTTACACCTTGACGTTACAAAAATAGCAGAAGCCTGGATCGTGAAAAAACCGACGGAAGACGGTGAGGTTACTGCGATTGAAGTGTTTAATAAGGAAGGGGATTTTATCGTTCAGTTTTTCGGAAAAAGAAAACCGGGAATCCCTGAGCTGCAGGAATGGAAAGACCTGGTCGCAGACCTAAATAAATAGTTAGATTATTTTTAGGGCCGTTTTGTGTTATGCAGAGCGGCTTTTTTATCTTTCTTACCACAAATTTCACACATATTTGCAAGAATGATGCTGAGGTTATTGAGCGTTTTTAAACGTTCGGGAGTATTAACTTTAAAATTATATTGTGATCTTTGCAATCCTTATTTGTGTAAAAAAAATCATTATGAAAAATATCTTCATCGCCATATTATTATCAGGGTTTTGTTTGCTAAAAGCCCAGGAATTTAAAGCCTATCAGTTTTATGATAAAAAAGGAAATGAAACCGGAACGGAGAAACTAATCAACGAACTGGCGGAGTATGATGTAGTGTTCTTCGGGGAAAATCATAACAGTTCGATCAACCACTGGCTGCAGCTGAAAGTAACCGAAGCTTTGGTCGCCAAGAAAAACGGACAAGTTGTATTGGGAGCGGAAATGTTTGAAAGGGACAACCAGCCTCAGCTGAATAAATATCTGGCCGGAAAAATGGATGCCAAAACCCTAAAGGACTCAGCTAGATTATGGAACAATTTTGCGACGGATTACAAACCGCTGGTTGATTTTGCGAAGGATCGAAAAATACCTTTTATTGCGACCAATGTTCCCCGAAGATATGCTTCCCAGGTTTCAAAAGAAGGACTGGAATCTTTAAATAATTTAACGGCGCAAGATAAAACTTATATGGCCAGGCTTCCGGTTAAAGTAACATTGGATACGCCCGGTTATTCCGAAATGAAAAAGATGATGGGCGACCACGCAGAAGAAATGAAGGTGATGAATTTTGTTTCCGCCCAGGCCATCAAGGATGCCACCATGGCGGAATCGATCCTGAAAAACCTGCAACCAGGAAAGACGTTCATCCATTACAACGGCAATTACCATAGTAAAGAATTCGGCGGTATTTACTGGTATATCAAACAGCAAAAGCCTAATCTGAAAATAGCGGTGATCTCCGTCTTTGAATCCGCAGACCCCGAACTGAAAGTCCCGGCGAAAGATTATATCCCCACGGATTTTAACCTGGTGATCCCGGAGGATATGACGAAAACGTATTGAAGAACCAGGGAGAAAGTAAAAGGAGCCAGGTTTTTTAAGAGCATGTTTAAAATTTTAATTCATCAAACTTTCCGTTATTTCTCTTAATTTTCTGAATTAAATAAACTTTGTTTATTCTTCACTTTAATACGATGATTTCAATTGATTTAATTGAATATTGCCGGGCAACCGACATATTGATTTTTTAAGTTATAAAATGCCTTAAATTCTTAATGTTAAAATAGAAAAAGGTAAATTTAAACAGGCTCTAAGTGGGAAGATTATTTTCTAATTTAACGTGAATCCGATGATGCTTAATTTGTTTTCAGTTATTAAAATAAAAAACACAGGAAATGATCTGGAATTTTAATTAGCGTTTTTTCTTTGCGATCATTTGATATTTGAGACTGTTATCGATATGGTGATCGAAGAAACTTTCAGTCTTCAGCTTCCCTTCTTACAGCCTTTAAACTCAGTTTTTACTTCGGGTTCACGTTAATTTAGCTTCTGCGAATCCTTCCGGGCTGCTCTCTAATACCAGGTCTGGATCCCTGCGGGATGACAGTGTGTTTTTGGCTGCGAATAGTATGATTGATTTTTAATGAAGATCATCGATGAATTTTCCGCACTTTTGTCATTCCAGGAATCTGGACGTAGTATTAGAGATTCGCGTAGAGTGATTGTTTAAACCACAGATCTGCTCAGATTTTCACAGATGATGGCGCATAATTCCTGATGCGTTTTTATTTCGTATTTTAAATTTATAAAGTAAGCTTTAATGCCCTATTGTCATTCCGGTAGGAATTTCAATCCGAATCTTTGCGTATAGCTTTTCAGTATTACATTCCATAGGGAATCTGGAAAATCGTGTCTTGTTATGTCAAAACTTAAAAAACATCGTTTATCTTTGTCCAAGATTCCTTAGCATGAAAAAACTTTCTCTTCTATTGATCCTTTATGTCGGATTCATCCATGCCCAAAAACTGACTGCCGATGAGGTTAAGCTGATTAACCAGGGCGACATCAATACTGCTTTGCCGATTTACCAGACGACCGATGAAAATCAGCATAAAACCTTACTGAGCTTTTCTGCGGAAATCGATCCGCTGGATAAAAATACGGCGGTTCTGATAGAAAGAATGAAGAAGTCCCTGATGTCAACGGACGGAGGAGTAGGCATCGCAGCGCCGCAAGTGGGAATTAACCGAAAAGTGATCTGGGTGCAGCGTTTCGACAAGCCGGGAGAACCGCTGGAATATTTTATCAACCCCTTGATTACCTGGAAATCGGAAATCCAGAACTTTGGTCCGGAAGGCGACCTCTCCATTCCCGAATTCAGGGATCAGTTTTACCGGAGCCAGGTCATTCAACTGGAGTATGTTGATCTGAAAGGACAGAAACATTCGGAAATTGTCGAAGGATTTACCGCTGTGATTTTCCAGCATGAAATCGATCATCTTTCCGGAATTTTGATTTCAGATAAAAAGGAAAGGGAATTCAATGACCGATATGAAAAGGTGGATGCTTTTAGGAAAATGATGCTATAGAAAATTATATTTCGTTCGATTTATCATTTATTTTGTAACTATAATTATTGATTAAATTGATCTGTAAGTTTTTATCATTCAGTATTCCTGAAATCTGATTATTAATCACATTAAAAATATTTCTTTCTCCCAAATCAAATTCTTTATGATGGTTAGGACATAGTACGACCAAATTTCCGATGATGCTTTTTCCGCCTTCTGCAACAGCTTTTATATGGGCTACTTCAACATAATTTACTTTCCGTTTCTTATCTGGAATAACAGAATGGCAATCAGGAAACTGACATTTATAGTCAACATATTCTTTTAATAGTTTAACTATTTTACTGTCTTTTCGGATTAATTTATTTATAGTTTGTATTCTTCTTTCAGGTTCAATTAAAAGCATTTTATCATTAAATTTCTGAATTTCATTCTCTAGAAATATCTTTCTGTCAGAAAATGTGTCATTTACTGTAGTTTCATTGATATATGACTGCAATGTTTCAGAGAATTTATGTTTATCAATCTTCTGAAAACCAATTCCAAAGTTTCCGCAGAATTTTTTAAAACTTTCAAAATCTTCTAAATTATTGAGCAGTACAGGATGCTTTAAATTTTTACCTGTTCCTATGGCAATTAAATCCGCAGCTGCTTCTTCTATACTTTCAATTTTAAAGGAGTACCACAAATAGTAATTTTTAATTTTATTTTCAGTTTTTCCTACAATTAAAAAACATCTGCTTCCTTTAGCTTTTGATATTGTTTTCTTTGTTGTGTAGATCCAAGGTTCTTTTGTTTTTTCAGTGTCATCAAGAGTAAGATCTGAAACTAAAGAATCAAAATCAATATTTTCTGTTGGGAAATATCCAAGTTTATCTGCATTATGATATTGGACGTAAAGGTTTTCGGTAGTCGCCATGGTTAAAAGATTTAATCTAAATTATAATATTTAATCAATATCTCCTAATCTCCACACACGAAACCCCCTTAATTTTAATCTTCCTGCCCACTTTTTTCAGCAATCCGGTTTCCGGATTCCGTTTGAACACGACAACAGTACCGGTGCCGGCATTGGTGGCAATCAGGAATTTTCCGGTGGGATCAAGATTGAAAACCCGCGGATGCTTTCCTTTGGTGGATTGATAACCGACGGTTTTTAAAGTTCCGTCATGATGAGTTGAAAAAATGGCAATGTTATTTTCATTTCCCCGGTTGGACGCATACAAAAATTTGCCGTCGGGCGAAATATGGATGTCCGAACTTTCAAAATCTTCTTTATATTTTGCGGAATGCGTGTTGATACGTTGGAGGCTGTCTAGTTTTCCATTATTATATGAATAAACACTTACCGATCCACCCATCTCTTCAATACAATAAGCAAATTTCCCGTTGGGATGAAAGGTGAAATGTCTCGGTCCGCTTCCCGGAACAGTGAATGTAAAAGGAATTTCTGCCGGCTGTAAAGGCTGGTCTTTTTCATTTTCAAACCGGTAGATCCTGATCTTATCCGCTCCCAGATCCGGAAGAAAGACATATTTAAAGTCCGGAGAAAAAACGGTGGAATGGATATGCGCCCGTTCCTGCCTGCCTGGGTCTACACTCCCTTCGGTAAATTTAAAATTCTGGACATATGGCTGGATCTGGCCATTTTCATAAACAGGATACACCGATACGCTGCCTTCTGTATAATTTCCGTTCACCAGCCATTTCCCGTTTTGATGGAGGGTGAGATAAACAGGATTTTCGCCGCCGCTTTTCTGTTTACTGATAAACGCAAGCGACTTTTTTTCAGGATCGAATGCAAAACTGCTGACACTTCCTCCGTTTTTTGTCTTGCTTTCCGTGCAGGCAAAAATATATTTGCCATTGGGAGAAACTATAAGAAAAGAAGGATTTAAAATTCCGGCAAAAGAAGTTACTTTCGACAATTTCCCGCTGAGCGTATCCAGTTCGTACACATAAAGTCCTTCCGTATCTTGAGCGCGGTTGAAGGACCCGAAGAAGGCATATGTGTGCTGAGCATGAGCTTTAGATAAGCTTATGACAAAAATGATAAGGAAAAGGATAGGTTTCAAGAGTGATGCTTAAAGTGTTGAAAATTTTGATTGTCAAACATACTGATATTTTTGCAGGAATTGTCGATAATATTCCCGATTATTCTCTAAAGGTTTCCTGCTAAGTTCGGTATGTATGGTGTTTATCGGCTGGACTCACCAACGTATTTTTTTCACCACTTACCAAATAATATCTTCATTAAATTACCATTCAGCAATCACTATCAGAATCCTAATAAAAAAATCTGCTTCCTAAAAAGCAGATTTCCTATTATTCAAAAGATATACTCTTAATTATTCGTTACCGAAAGTTTAACTTCGATGTTATTTCTTGTCGCATTGGAATACGGACAAATCTCGTGTGCCTTTTCCGTCAGCGACCGGGCTTCTTCAATAGAAACTTCAGGAATATTCACATCCAGCTGAACGGCAAGTCCGAAGCCACCATTGTCAATCTGGCCGATGCTTACTTCTGCGGTTACGGTGGTTTCTCCGGTTTTTATCTTTGAAAGGGAAATAATCCTGTTCAGGGCACTGTCGAAACAGGCGGCATAGCCTGCGGCAAACAGCATTTCAGGGTTGGTGAAATCGTCGGTGGCACCGCCCAGTGCCTTTGGCATCTTTACTTCCAGGTCAAGGACTCCGTTCTCGCTCTTTACTTTTCCGTTTCTGCCTCCTGTGGCGGTAACTTTTGTTGTGTATAAGGTTTTCATTTATTTTTCTAATTTGCTTAATATTTTTTGTACGCTTTCCTTCAGTGCCATCCAGTCTTCAGGCGAAGCGTCCACTTTTTTATGGATTTTCCCGGGAATCTCACAGGCTTTCTGCTTCAGGGCTTTCCCGGAATCAGTAATATAAACTTCAACCACCCGTTCATCTTCTTTCTTTCGTTCCCTGCGGATGAAGCCTTTGTTTTCCAGTCTTTTAAGGAGCGGCGTCAAAGTGCCACTGTCCAGGTACAGCTTTTCGCCGATATGGTTTACAGGAAGCCCGTCGTTCTCCCAGAGTACCATCATAACGAGATACTGCGGATAGGTCATATCAAGCTCTTCCAGAAACGGGCGGTACATGCCCGTAATTTCTTTGGCAATCACATACAGCGGAAAGCAGAGCTGATTTTCCAGTTTTAAAGGTTCCTGTTTTTCCATGTTTTGAAAATGAAAAGTTTACTGTTATTTTCTGATGATAAATTCCTCCATTGGAATTCTTACTTTCTTCATGTGGGACAGCCAGTCATTTTTCTCGTCTCTGTAACCCAGATACAGCAGGCTCACACTTTTTAGTCCTAAATCTCTTAATCCTAAAATTTCATCCACCACCTCATTGCTGAACCCTTCTGCCGGCGTACTGTCGATTTTCAGTTCCGCTGCCTGTGCCATGGCCAGTCCTAAAGCGATATAGGTTTGTCTGGCCGTATGTGCAAAATGCTCATCCGGGGTCTGCGCTCCGTAGATTTCTTTGATTTTATCAGTGTAGCTTGAAAAACGTCCTCTCGGTAAATCCCTAACGTCCGTGTGATAATCGTACACCTTATCGATCTTTTCATCAGAATAGCTGTCCCATGCTGCAAAAACCAATACCTGGGAGCAGTCTCTCATCACTTCCGGGTTTAAAGCCCCTTTTACCATTTCCTCCTTCAGCGCCTGATTTTCCACTACGATGACACGGAACGGCTGCAAGCCCGATGAAGTGGGAGCTAACCTTGCTGCTTCTAAAATTTTATTTACATCTTCTTCCGATACTTTTTTAGTCGGATCATAAGCTTTTACCGCGTGTCTCCAGTTTAAATCTTCTATTAATGACATTGTTTTAAATTTTTAGTGAATTTTATACTGCAAAGATATTGCCAAATTAAATTGTGTGCAATTTAATTTTGTTAAATTTTATTTAAATTAAATTTGGAAAAGCTTTTCAACGGTAAAAAAAACCAGCCATGGCAATAAGCCAAGGCCGGACATTGAAATACAATTGAGTACAAATTCTTATTGATTGGTTATTTAATCCTTTTAATAATATTGGTTTTATTTTCAATCCTGATGTCAAAAGATATGTTTTTTTTAAGACTCAGATCAGCCTTTTCCATCAGGCTTTTATAATCGGGAGATTTTTTTGAAATATAAAATACCTGTGCACTTATCCCGATGGAAATCCGCATCTGCTCTTCCGGGTGTTCGGGATCTTCGATAATGTTTGTGATGGAAGAATCATTATACCAGGTTAAATTCTGAGGGGACGAATTTCCAGAACAGGAAGCTGTTATCATGAGGAAACAGATTGTAGGGATTAACAATTTCATTTTATATCAGTTAAGCTTACGTAAAAAGGCAAGAGCTGTATCGTAATCATTTTAACTTAAAATCCACAACTGGCCACGCTTGGTGCCGGGCTTGGAGAGCATCCGGAAAGAGACGCGAAAGTAGTCAGTACACAATTGGTATTCACATAATTGTTGTCATACAGTAAAGATCCCGATGGGCTTCTGTAGTACACATTTCCTGCCGTGTTGGCGTAAGAGGAAGCCGAGGCAGAGCCGCAGCTGGTATTTACACAAGCATTTCTCCACGCCGTATCCGTTACCGGTCCGCTGGTGAAAAGGGAAGGATCGATGATTCTTTTTTCAACTGTACCTGAAGAATTTTTGAAGCTGACCAATATGGCCACATGGTATCCCCAGGATACACAGCAGGTGCCGGTAGAAGCTTTCAGGTTTCCGTAGACGAATTGTTTTTCACAGTCGTAACCGGCGTTAAGAAGGATCTGTCTCATTTTATGAGCCCTGGCATAACATCCGTCGACGGCATATCTGAAGGTGATGCAGGGAGAAGATGCGGTAGATGTTCCGCAGGACTGGTTCTTAATCTGGGTGAAAAGGCTGTTCAGCGTCGCCTGGTTCGGAATCACGCTTACGGCTTTCTGTGCTTCCGTACTTGTTTCCCTGATAAGCAGCGATTTAAAATAACGTATATCTTCTTCCGTCGGTTGGCCTACTTTTACAATTTCATTAGTATTGGCTTTCAGGAAAATTTGGATTGGGGTTTCATTTTTTACGGCTTCCCCAATCATGGAAATGTAGACTGCATTTTCTTTGCTGTCCCGGATTTCAAAATTCTGGGCGGTAATGATAAAGTTCACCCGGTATTTGCCGTTTTCTTTTTCCATGGTTACCGGAACCGTTCTTCCGAAGTTTTGGACATTTTCACTGAATTCTTTTGCAAGCACAGGATCCTGGCCCGCATTGGAATCTGCACAGGCATTGAAGGACGCAATGGTCACAAATGCCATCATGGATAACAGAAGTTGTTTCATAGTTTTATTTTGTTTGGTTAGTATTTAGTGAGTATTAGTTCACTGCATTGTGATATTAAATGTAGCAAAAAAAAGAATACAAAAAAGATTTTTATTAAAAAAATAACCGGATGCTGAATATTTACAGGAATACAGGTAAATTCCTGTTATTTAAAGGAATAACAAGAGATACGGAAGGCAGAAAATTCTGTGGGACACCGGTTTTTAAAATGTGCGAATGGTTTATTCTTTCACCAGATTGCTGCTTAAAATGATGTTTTTGATTTCTTTTTCAAAGTAATAATACAGATCACTGTTTTCATTCATCTGGTTTTCCAGGATAATAAGGCTTACTTCACTTTTGGGAAAGTAAACATTGAGCGAAGCAAAACCGTCACCCAAACCCGTATGCCCGAAGTATGGAATTTCCTGATCGTCTACTATTCTGATATTGTAACCATAACCCACTTTATCTTTTCCGAATACATCATGTTGGGATTTTGCAGATGGAGTGGTCATCAACCGGTACATTTCAGGAGTCAGGATTTTTCCTTTGTGAAGGGCATCATTCCATATCGAGAGGTCTTTTACGGTCGTGATGATGCCGTCTGCCGGCAGGTTTTCGTCCGTAATAAAAGATTCTTCAACCGCACTGAACACATTACGGTCTGCCATGTGTCCGGTTACCAGTTTTCTTTTATCTTCTTTGGAGTAGCAAAAAGTATCATTCATGCCCAGTTTCAGGAATAAATTTTCAGCTGCAGATTTATAGGACTGCCCCGACACTTTTTCTAGGATTTTTCCTAAAAGAATATTGGAAAGATTGCCATATTTGAAATCCGATCCGGGCTTAAACGCCAGCGGTTTGTTAAGATCCGTAATTCCATGGGTGTGGTTTAGCAGTTGATGGACGGTAACAGAATTTGCCCAGGGCTGGGTAAGGTCATCCAGATACCTTCCGACAGGTGCCTGCAGATCGACTTTTCCTTTCTCTGCTTCCTGCAACACCAAGACGGCTGTTATCTGTTTTGTATTCGACATAATTTCGAACTGATCATCCATCTTCAGCGGGACCGGATTGTAGATGTCCTTAATCCCGTAAGCTCTGGAATATTGTACTTTCCCTTTTTTGGTAATCAGGACAACGCCGTTAAAGTTTCTGGGATTTTTAGTACCGATCAGGCTGTCGATCTCAAAAACATATTGATCTTGCGCAAATGAGTTGATGAACGACAAAAACAGGAGAAGGCAGATGCATTTAAAAGTCCGTGTCATTAAGTTTTTATTTAAGCGGCAAAAATAAAATTAATAATTCAATCCTGCCTTAAAAATCAGGGAACGGATAAAAAAATATCCCGCCATACAGATGACGGGATAAGTTATTGATGAAACAAAAGCGGTTTAAAAAACCACCTGATGTTTTACTGTTATCGTTACAAATTATTGAATTGCAGTTCCGCTTCAAAAACCTCTTCAAAATGTTTCCGGATTTTCGCTTTGATCCCTTCCATTTCCTCAGGCTCAAGTGCCCTTTCAAGCTCCCTTTTCAGCGAAGTCACCTGCTTGTCTTTGATCCCGCACGGAATGATGTATTCAAAATACCGCATATCGGTGTTTACGTTTAAGGCAAAACCATGCAGTGTTACCCAGCGGGACGCTTTTACGCCCATTGCACAGATTTTCCGGGCGTACGGTTTTCCCACATCCAGCCATACACCGGTTTCACCCGGGGAACGTTCTCCTTTCAGACCGTATTCGGCGATGGTGCGGATGATGACTTCCTCCAGGTTCCGCATGTATTTGTGGATATCGGTAAAGAAATTTTCCAGGTCCAGGATCGGATAGCCGACAATCTGTCCGTAACCGTGATAGGTAATATCGCCGCCGCGGTTGACTTTCACAAAAGTGGCATCGATTTCCTTCAGCTTATCGATTCCGGCAAGCATATTTTCTTCGTGGCCGCTTTTCCCCAGCGTATAAACGTGCGGATGCTCCACCAGTAAAAAATGGTTGGGCGTTGCCAGATGCTGCTCGGCAGGAAGATAACGGTTTTTGATTTTAAGATCAATGATGTTCTTCATCAGCGATTCCTGGTAATCCCAGGCTGACTGGTATTCGCGGGTTCCTAAATCTTCAAATGCGACGGTTTTATTCTGAATGGTATTCATATCGTTTTTTGACTGTACAAATTTAGTGATTTTTACCCGTTAATGGAACGGATGAAATCAGCGGCTTTGTTCTTCCAGTCTTCATGCTGTAAAAGGACGTTTACAAACGCAGTTCCGATAATTCCGCCGTCCGCTTTTTCGGTCACGTTTTCAAAATCTTCCCTGGATTTGATGCCAAAACCGATCATCACCGGATTTTTCAGCGGAAGAGCAGCCAGCCTTGAGAGGTAACTTTCATTTTTCAGAACCGTATTTTCATTTCCTGTGGTGGATGAGGAACTGACGGCGTACAGAAATCCCGAGCTTAAAGAATCCAGGTACAGGATCCTTTCATCCGAAGTTTCCGGAGTGACCAGGAAGGTGAAGTTCAGCTGGTACTGTTGTAAAACGTCACGGTATTTTTTCTCAAATTCGATCGGCGGTAAATCGGGAATAATCAGTCCTGACACCCCGCTTTCCGAACATTCCCGGCAGAAATTCTCAAATCCGAAACTCAGAACGGGATTGATGTATCCCATTAAAATCACGGGAACAGTAATTTCGTCTTTAACGGATTTTAGCTGGGCAAACAGTTTTTCGATCGTCATTCCGTTTTGCAGGGCGCGTTCATGGGCCTGCTGGATCACCGGGCCGTCCGCTACCGGATCCGAATATGGCATCCCGATTTCCATCATGTCGGCTCCCGAAGCCTGGATCAGTCTTACAATATCGGCAGTATCTTCCAGTTGCGGAACTCCTGCGGTGAAGTAGATGTTTAGTTTTTTTTGAAGCTGGAAGCCGGAGGCCGGGTGCTGGATGTTATTATCATTCATAAAGTTAGTTTAGCTTAAATTGATTTATTTTTATTGTGGATTAATCCTCCATCTTCCTGCTTCCTTCATCCAGCTTTTTCAAATACGTTTCCATATCCTTATCGCCGCGGCCGCTCAGGCAGATGACCACAATATCGTTCTCGTCAAATTCCTTTTTATCCAAGACAGCCAGGGCATGGGCGCTTTCCAGTGCAGGGATAATACCTTCCAGTTTAGTGAGTTCAAAGGCCGACTGTAATGCTTCGTCATCCGTAATGCTGAAAAATTCCGCGCGTTTTTCCATGAACAGATTGGCATGGAAGGGTCCGATTCCCGGATAATCCAGTCCTGCGGAAATGGAGTGCGGTTCGATCACCTGTCCGTCCGGTGTCTGCATCACCAGGCTTTTGCTGCCATGTAAAACGCCTAATGTTCCAAGAAAGGTCGTCGCGGCCGATTTCCCGGAGTCCACGCCGAAACCTCCGGCTTCAGCCGCAATGATTCTGACATCTGCCTCGTTGACGAAATGGTAAAAGGTTCCCGCTGCGTTGCTTCCGCCGCCGACACAGGCAATCACATAATCCGGATTTTCCCGCCCGGCCTGCTCCAGAAGCTGTTCTTTGATTTCCTTTGAAATAATGCTCTGAAACCTTGCCACCAAGTCCGGAAAAGGATGGGGACCAACCACGCTCCCGATCACGTAATGGGTAGTTACGGGATTATTGATCCAGTCTCGCAGGGCTTCATTCACCGCGTCTTTCAGGGTTTTCGAACCTGAAGTGGCGGGAACGACTTTTGCCCCAAGCATTTTCATCCGCGCTACATTCGGGGCCTGCCGCTGGATATCCACTTCTCCCATATAAACGATGCATTCCAGTCCCAGCAACGCGCAGGCCGTTGCGGTGGCCACGCCGTGCTGTCCGGCACCGGTTTCTGCAATAATCCTGTTTTTCCCGAGCCGTTTGGCCAATAAAACCTGCCCCAAAGCATTGTTGATTTTATGTGCTCCGGTATGGTTGAGGTCTTCCCGTTTCAGGTATATTTTGGTGTTGTACTTCTTGCTTAAATTCCTGGAAAAGTACAGTGGTGTTGCACGGCCGACATAATTTTTCAGCAGTTCCTGGTATTCCTGCTGAAAATCTTCCGATTCAATAATATCAATATAGCTTTTCTGCAATTCTTCTACATTCGGATACAGCATCTCGGGGATGAATGCCCCTCCGAATTCTCCGTAATATCCGTTTTCATCCGGGTTTTTATAATTCATTTTGTTCTTATTTCTTTTTTAAATTTTTTTATTTTCTCCAAATCCTTACTACCCGGTTCAATTTCAAATTTTGAATTTATATCCAAAGCAAAAGGTTGCTGATGCAATGTCTTTATGTTATCAAAATTTTCATCTGAAATCCCGCCGCTTAAAAAATAGGGAAGGGCAATATCTATTGTATTCAATACATTCCAGTCGAATGTTTTCCCGGTCCCGCCGAATGCTTTGGAATCGGTATCAAACAGCAGATAGTTGACCGTCGGCAAAATGCTGTCGATGATTTCCTGTAATTCATCCCGGCTCTGATCTCCTACCCGGATGGCTTTAATAATTCCGGTTTTGGGATGGATTAATTTTCTTAGTTCAGCAATAAAATATTCATCCTCATCACCATGCAGCTGAATAAAATCCAGTTTTGCCGTTTCTGCTGTTTCTGTAATTTTTTCCAGGCTTTCGTTTACAAAAACCCCGACTTTTGCCTGATGCCTAATCCTTGAAATTTCTTCCAACGTCAGATGATTCAGTACATACCGCGGTGATTTTTTATAGAAAATGAAACCAAGGAAATCGGTTTCCATCAAAATCAGTTCCTGAATTTGTTCGATCTGAGTCAATCCACAAACTTTAAGTTTTAGCTGATGGCTTTTGGCTAATGGTTTCTGGCTTTCCATCATTGTGATATTAATAAACTGTTATATTGTTACATTGGAAATAAATGCTGTGAATTTATTTCCCGGGTTTTCGTCTTTCATAAAGTATTCGCCCATTAAAAATCCGTCAAAGCCTTTTTCTTTCAGGTATTTAAAATCTTTTTCGCTGTAAATGCCGCTTTCGGCCACAGATAGAATTCCTTCAGGTAGTTTGTTTTTAAGATCAACGGAATGCTGGAGGTCCACTTTGAAATCTTTCAGGTTCCTGTTGTTAATGCCTGCAAAATCAATGTCATTGCTAATATGTTTCAATTCTTCCTGCGAATGGATTTCAAGTAGTACCTCCAGTCCGAGTTCATGAGAGAGAGCCGTAAATTCCTGCACCTGCTGAGGGGAAAGACAGGCGGCGATGAGTAAAATAACATCTGCACCGATAGATTTGGCTTCATAGAACTGGTATTCGTCTACCATAAAATCCTTTCGCAAAACAGGAATATCGATATGGTTTCTGATGCTTAAAATATCATCAAAACTTCCGCCGAAAAACTCCCGGTCTGTCAGAACCGAAACTGCGCTGGCCCCGGAATTTTCGTAAGCAGAGGCCACTTCCAGCGGTGAAACTTTGTCATTGATGATTCCTTTGGAAGGAGATTGCCTTTTAAATTCAGCAATGATTCCGCTTTTGGTTTTTAAGGTTTCCTTTAACGAAAAACCCTTTCTCCCGAAAAATTCCGAATCTTTAAGCTGCTGAACCGGAACTTTCGATTTCGATAAGGCTACTTCTTCTTTTTTCTTTTGGATGATTTTATCTAAAATATTCATAACCGGTCATTTATTCATTCAACAACAATTTCAGGCTTTGCAAAGCTTTTCCGCCGTATAAACTCTCTTTCGCCATGGAAAGGCAGTCTTCATAACTTCCGAATTTAGCGGTGTAAAATAAGGCAACGGCTGCATTGGCCAATACCACGGAATTTTGTTCGTCCGTTCCTTTGCCTTCAAGGATATTCCTGAAAATCTTTGCCGTTTCCTCTGGCGTATCGGCAGCCAGGATGCTTTCGGGTGTTACAGCTGAAAAACTTAAATCTTCGGTTGTGTATACCGCTTCGCCTTCTTTGCTGATGATCTTGCTGTCACTTGTCAGACTGATTTCATCATAGCCGTCCATGCCGTGAACCAAAGTAAACTGGCGGCTGTCTTTTTGGAGAAGGTACTGGTAAATCCGTGCAATCTCAAGATTATAAACGCCAATCACCGAAAACTGCGGCTTCACCGGATTTACCAGCGGGCCGAGGAGATTGAAAAAAGTTCTCAGTCCCAATGATTTCCTCAGCGCACCGACGGATTGCAGGGCCGGATGAAAATACGGAGCGTGCAAAAAGCAGATATTGGCTTTATCCAGTTCTTCCTGAAGCTGTTCGGGACTGTTTTTAAATTCATAACCCAGCGCTTCGAGTACATTGGATGATCCCGTGATGGTAGAAGCTCCGTAATTTCCGTGTTTCGTTACTTTCTGTCCGGTGCCGGCTACCACGAAGCTCGCCAGGGTAGAGATATTAATGGTGTTTTTGCCGTCACCTCCGGTTCCTACGATATCGATGGTATCTTCTGCATCAACATTCACCGGAACGGCCATTTGCAGAAGGGCTTCACGGAAACCTTCCAGTTCCGGCAGGGTAATATTCCGCATCAGAAAAACGGTTACGAAAGCCGTTACTTCCGTTGCGTTGAATTTATTTTGTGCAATTTCAATCATGATGGCCTTCGCCTGCGATTTGGAAAGCGTATGGTGATTGAAAAGATATTGAAGAATTTCTTTCATCTGAGGTTTCTTTTTATTGTTTTAGGTGTCATTTTTTTACTTCGAATTTAATAGACATTCTATTGATTCATAATGTAATCGATCTGCTAATCGGATTAAAAGATCATTACTTCCTAAACTTAAATTTATATTTCTGCCGTAATAAAAAGCATCATATAAATCAAAATCTGTTCTTTGTATTTCAAATAAATGAAGATAAAGTTCGATTCTTTCATTTACTTTAAAATCTTTTAAATCATTTGAATTTAAGGTTTGGGCAAACAATTCAATTTGATAGGCAGTCCAGTTAAAAATATCGGTCTTTATCTTTTCAAAAATATTAGTACTGCAATTTCTTATGATATACATTAGATCATTAGTACCATGATGATCATTCCACCAGTCGCTGTCAAAATTCTCATGTTCAAGCAGATAAGCATAAATTTCCAACAACTCAGAATCTTTACTTTTTGTTTTGTTATTTACATTTGAACTGAATATTTCGTCAAATTCTATTCTGGTCATTTAATTATTTAAAAAATTTCGGATAATCACTTCCCCTTCTGGGGTAAGAATGCTTTCCGGGTGAAACTGGACCCCGTGCACATCGTAAGTTTTATGCTGCAGGGCCATGATCATGCCGTCTTTGTCTACAGCGGTGATTTCCAGTTCTTCCGGTAGATCCTCACGGTTTACCACCCAGCTGTGGTATCGTCCGACTTCAATCCCGCTGGAAAGGTTCCTGAAAATTTTTGTATCATCCTTTACAAAATCTGCGGGTGTAGCGACCCCATGATAAATTTCGGTAAGGTTGATCAGACTCCCACCGAAAGCCTCTGCAATCGCCTGTTGACCAAGGCATACACCCAGGATACTTTTAGTTGGTGCGTATTCTCTGATTACGTCCAGTAAAATTCCCGCTTCTTCAGGAATTCCAGGACCGGGCGAAAGCACGATCTTATCATATTGGTCAATCTCAGCCAGAGTAATCTGGTCATTCTTCACTACGTCCACTTTGGTATCAAGAATTCTTTCGATCATCTGAACGAGGTTATAGGTAAAGCTGTCGTAGTTATCGAATACAAGGATTCTGGCGGTTGACAGTTGATTAACGGTTGATGGTTCGGTATGTGTCATTTTGTTCTTCTTTATTAGTATTTTTCTACCAGTCTTTCTGCTTTCTCTACAGCCTTTTTCAGCGCATTCAGCTTATTGTTTACTTCCTGAAGCTCACTTTCGGGATTGGATTTCGCTACCAGTCCGGCACCGGCCTGGTAATATAAAGTGTTGTTTTTGCTTAAAAAAGTACGGATCATAATGGCCTGGTTGCATTCGCCGTCGAGACCGATCATTCCGATGCAGCCGCCGTAATAGCCGCGGGAATCCTTTTCGTATTTATCAATCAGCTGTAAGGCTTTATGCTTCGGGGCTCCGCTCAACGTTCCCTGTGGGAAAGTGGTTGCCACCATTTCAAAGGGATTGGTCTGTTCTGCCAGATCAGCCGTTACTTCGCTCACCATGTGGATAACGTGGGAAAAAAGCTGGATTTCCTTTAATTTAGTTACCGTAACGTTTTTTCCGAGTTTTCCAAGATCGTTTCTGGCCAGATCTACCAGCATGGTGTGTTCTGCATTTTCTTTTTCATCATTTTTCAGGGCTTCAATCGACTGAAGATCGGTTTCGAGATGTCCGGTTCTTTTAAAGGTTCCGGCAATCGGGTGAATAATGGCTTTGTTGTTTTTGATGATCAGCTGGCTTTCCGGACTGGATCCGAAGAGTTTATAACTTCCATAATCGAAGAAGAAGAGGTAAGGTGAGGGATTGATGTTTCTCAAAGACCGGTATACATTGAATTCATCCCCTTTGAATTTCTGTTCAAACCTTCTGCTTAAAACCAGCTGGAAGACATCGCCCCGCATGCAGTGCTTCTGGGCGGTCTTTACCAGATCGGTGTATTCTTCATCGGTGATGTTTGAAGTTTCCCCGCCGTCCTTTTCAAAAGGATAAATAACGGAATTGTGGTTTTTGATCAGACTTTCCAGCACATACAGTTCAGGTTTTACCCCTTCCATCTGGTTTTCGATGATGTGCATTTCATCATTGTAATGGTTAATGGCAATAACATACTGATACAGCCGGTACCGTAGCACAGGAATTTCCACCTCAGGACTCTGGGGTTTGAAACTCAGGTTTTCAAAAAACTGGACGGCTTCAAAACTGGTATATCCGAAAAGGCTCTGTGCCGTTTTTTCAATCGGATCACTTGTGCTTCCACATTCAAATACATGGGCAAAATCCTGCAGGATCTGAGTAATGTTCTGTCCGCCGATGGATTGCTTTACCGGTTCCTGACCGGGAAGTTTCACTTCAAAATCCGTTAAGGTTTTAATCTCGATTCCGGCAATGGCATTAACGGCAATAAATGAAAAATTGTTGTCGATATTCTTGGAATCCGAGCTTTCCAGCAGGATCGTATCCCTGAACTGATCGCGGATCTGGAGATAAATGGTCATTGGCGTCCGGAGATCGCCCAAGGTTTTTCTTGAAACGGTTTTTACTTTTATTTTTTTACTGAACATCTGCAGTTTATTTTTAATTGGGATTAAATAAAAAAGACTTCAACGGTATCCGTCAAAGTCTCTTTGTATATTGTTTTATTATTGATGCGTTAAGATGGATTAACAGCACGACAACAGCCTCAGACCCGACGAAGAGTTTGAAAGCCACCACCAAATATTGTTGCTGTTACTAAACATGGTACAAATGTATATATTTTTTTAATACGAAAAACAAAATGATTAAAATAAATCTCAAACCTTACAACAAATCCCGTTCCTTTTTTGTAGTTTGTTAAAATTTCCTGCCTCTTGATCTCAAAGCCCGTTTAAATTTTAACTCAGAAATTTTTCGTTCTCTCTCTTCATCTTAATTTTCTGAATTAAAATAAACTTTGTTTATCCTTAACTTTTACCGCTGCAGAATCTTTGCCTGAAAAACTCAATTTTAATGGTTAAAAACGGTATGCATTAAAGTTGACTTTTTTAAGCTAAAATATCTTAACTGCTTAATGTTGGAATTCAAATCAGTTTTTAAGCTAAAAAATTTAAATTAAAGCTCTAGAAAGATCTGTTTTCAAGCTGATTAAGCCTTTCCCGATATTCAGGATCATCGTATTCTTTCAAATAGTTTTGGAGGGCAGAGCGGTAGTGGCTGATAAATTCAGGATTCCCGGGATCGGCTTCGTATTGTATCCTTGCTTTTTCAACGGTTTACGTTTTTCGTATTTCAGCAGCATCTTTCCTTCATCGGATCTGTCATAAAGGATCACGATGTTTTTTTCATAGCCTGGAATGAATTTTACGGGAAACCGTGTTTCTTTACGGGGAATCCTGATCGCATTCTTAATAGGGTAAATGGCTGCTGTTGTCGTAGAAAAGAAAGTCGTAACATAGCTGCCGTTCTGTTTCTTCACAATGGCTTCGTAATCATGGATATACCGATCATTAAGGGTAGAGCTGGTCTCCACATCGGAGGTAATAACAGCCGTGCTTTCTGTGCCGTATTTATTTAAAAACCATGCGTTCAGGAACTGTCCTCCTATCACATTTCCAATGGACAAAATAAAGGCAATGCCCAACAAGTACCATTTTTTGGTAAGAGCGGATACCCCCCCCGAAAATGATAAATAAAAACACCACCGTCAGAAAACCGTGATGGCTCATGAAAAAGAGAATTTTTGAAATGAAAACCATGTTTTAATTTTAAAAAACAATATTAAAGATAATCATTCCTGAATTTATTCTTGCGTAAATATCTTTAAATGGACATTTATCATGAGTTTGAACGTTTATTTTTTATATTTTTGTCTAAATTTTTATAGGAAAAAATAATGAAAAAAGTATTAGCAATCGCGTTTATCGGTGGCTTGGTAGCAGCAAGCTGCTCAAAGAAGCCAAATCATGACTTACAGGACAGCAACACGATGTTGCCTGAACCGGATGCCCCTACGGTAGTGGATTCCACCGCCAGAAAAACAGAAAATTCCCAGGTGAATGCAGCGGAATCTTTACCGGCCAGCCAGGCAAAACCAGATACGGCTACGGCTGCCAAAAAATAATTACGGGAATGGTGAGAAATCTGTTTTTAGCAGGAGGTATGGCCATGCTGATGTTTTCCTGTTCTAAAAAAGAAACCTCTTCTGCTGATTCAGGTGCAGAAACAGCACAGGCTCCGGATCCCGGAAAAAGCAATCTTTCCGGGGACCAGATCATCGAGACGCTGGACTGTTCCGGATGCCACGCCGTAAACGAAAAGATGATCGGCCCGTCGTATCAGCAGATTGCAGACAAATATTCTGAAAAAGATACGGAACTGCTGGCCTCCAAGATCATTGAAGGTGGCAGCGGAGTCTGGGGCGGGGTACCGATGTCTCCTCATCCTCAGGTTTCTAAAGAACATGCCAAAAAAATGGTGAAGTATATTTTAAGCCTGAAAAAATAAGGAATGGCTGAAAAGTCTAACCTGCACCCCAGGAATCTCCACCGGGATCCGTACGATTTCTATCAGCTGATTGCCGGTGTACCCGAACTGAAACCATANTAAGGAATGGCTGAAAAGTCTAACCTGCACCCCAGGAATCTCCACCGGGATCCGTACGATTTCTATCAGCTGATTGCCGGTGTACCCGAACTGAAACCATATGTTTTTGTGAACGCTTATCAAAGTGTAACGATTAATTTCAGCCTTCCGCAGGCCGTTAAGCTCCTGAACAAAGCTTTGTTGTTACACTTTTATAAGGTTCAGCACTGGGATATTCCCGATACCAATCTATGTCCGCCGATTCCCGGCCGGGCAGATTACATTCATTACATTGCCGATCTGCTGGCGGAATCTTTCGGTGAACTTCCGGAAAGCCAAAAGATACAAGGTCTTGACATTGGGACGGGTGCCAATCTGGTATATCCTTTAATTGCGCACCGGTCATACGGCTGGACCATGCTCGGAACCGATATTAATGAATACTCTTTAAATAATGCAGCAAAAATTCTGGATTACAATCCGGATCTGTTACCGGTTATCCGTCTGAAGAAACAGCAGGAACCGGATCATATTTTTAAAAATATCATTGAACCTGAAGACCGGTTTGCCTTTTCCATATGTAACCCGCCGTTCCACGATTCCGAAGTTTCGGCCTTGAAAGGAAACCTGAGAAAAACAAAGAATCTGAGCAAATCAAAAGTCCGTAAACCCGTCCTGAATTTTGGAGGACAGCAGTCCGAACTGTGGTGTGAAGGCGGTGAGTTGGCATTTATCACGAAAATGATACTGGAAAGCAGGCTGTATCCTTCACAGGTCCTATGGTTTACCTGTCTGGTTTCCAAAAAAGACAACCTCTTTAAACTCACTTCTCTGCTGAAGAAGGTAAAAGCTGTAGAATTCAGGGTAATTGAAATGGCGCAGGGCCAGAAGATAAGCCGGGCGCTTGCATGGACATTTGTTCCGCAGCAAAAGCAGAAGAACTGGCTGAATGTTAACCAAAAGCAAACACCTTACGGATGGTAAGGTGCTTAGAGCATTGTGTTTCTAGAATCATCCTGAAAAATCGGGTTTTTGTATTTTTTTTCTCTAACCCGCCCGTATCAATCAATTCCGGCATATTCAGCTAGGACATAATAAAAATACGGGGAAACAAAGTCATCATTTTTTCATACTTTATTTATTTTTGATTCGTGGTGTAATCCAAAGATAGTGATTTTTAATTCATTATTTAGTGAAATTTTAAATTTAATTTTAAATTTTTTATACCATTTGATATCTGATTAATTACTTTTTTAAATATTTTTGATTTAATGGATATCATATTTGATCCAACTTTTAAACTTAATTATTATAAATAATCACTAAATTTGTACGCTTTTAGAAAAATAAGAAATGCAATTATCAGAACAGGAAATCATTAGAAGAGAAAAGCTGAATAAGCTTGTTGAAATGGGAATTAATGCATTCCCGGCGAATGAATATGTCATTACAGATACTACAGAATCGATAAAACAGGATTTCGCAGAAAGTAAACAGGTAAAAATCGCTGGAAGATTGATGTCCAGAAGAATTCAGGGGAAAGCTTCTTTTGCTGAATTGCAGGATTCTACCGGACGCATCCAGGTGTACTTTAACCGGGATGAAATCTGTACCGGGGAAGATAAAACATTGTACAATGAAGTGTATAAGCACCTTTTGGATATAGGCGACATCATCGGGGTAGAAGGCGAACTTTTCACTACACAGGTAGGCGAAAAGACGGTTCTGGTAAAGAACTTTACGCTTCTTACCAAATCTTTGCGGCCGCTCCCTCAACCGCGAACCGATGAAAATGGAGTCGTTTATGATGCCTTCAACGATCCGGAAATGAGATACAGACAGCGTTATGTAGACCTGACGGTAAACCCTCAGGTAAAGGAGGTTTTTGTGAAAAGAACAAAACTTTTCAACGCGATGAGGACATTCTTCAATGATGCCGGATATTTTGAAGTAGAGACGCCGATTCTGCAGGCCATCCCTGGCGGAGCGGCAGCAAGGCCGTTTATTACGCATCACAATGCCTTGGATATTCCGTTATATTTAAGAATTGCCAACGAATTATATCTGAAAAGACTGATCGTAGGAGGTTTCGACGGGGTGTATGAATTCTCCAAAAACTTCAGGAATGAAGGGATGGACCGTACCCATAACCCGGAATTCACCGCTATGGAAATCTATGTGGCGTATAAAGATTATAACTGGATGATGGATTTCACGGAGAAGTTATTGGAATTCTGTGCTGTTCAGGTAAATGGAACGACCAAAGCGACTTTCGGTGAGCACGAGGTAGATTTCAAGGCACCTTACCAGAGAATTTCAATGACAGATGCGATTCTTAAATTCACAGGTTTCGATATTACCGGTAAAACGGAACAGGAGTTATTCGACTTTGCCAAATCAATCGGTATTGAAGTGAATGAAACGATGGGGAAAGGAAAACTGATCGATGAAATATTCGGTGAGAAATGTGAAGGAAACTTCATCCAGCCGACGTTTATTACCGATTATCCGGTTGAAATGTCACCTTTAACCAAAAAGCACCGAAGCAAAGAAGGCCTTACGGAGCGTTTCGAATTGATGGTCTGCGGAAAGGAAATCGCGAATGCCTATTCCGAGCTTAATGACCCGATCGACCAGAGAGAACGTTTTGAAGATCAGCTTAAGTTATCTGAGAAAGGAGATGATGAAGCAGGGCAGTTTATCGACGAGGACTTCCTGAGAGCATTGGAATACGGAATGCCGCCGACCTCAGGATTGGGAATCGGTATGGACAGACTTATCATGTTCCTTACCAACAACGCTTCCATTCAGGAAGTATTGTTTTTCCCGCAGATGAGACCGGAAAAAGCAGTGCCGCAGATCGAACTTGGAGAGGATGAAAAAGTGATTCTGGAAATTTTAAACTCCCGTGAAGAGCCGTTTTCATTGGCTGAGGTAAAAGAAAGAAGTCAGTTGTCCGGTAAAAAATGGGATAAAGCCTCCAAAGTATTAACAAAGAATAATCTCGTAAAGGTCGAGAAAACAGATGAGAATATTTTGATGAAACTGATGTAAGTTTTATCAGGTAAAAATACTGGAAGGTCGTCGTCAGACGACCTTTTTTAATTTACTTTTCATAAAATATTTTTTAAAATGCCCATATTGGGATTAAAAAAATATTGTACATTTGTGTGAATTAAAAAGTATGTTTTCTGCAAGCTTGATCCATCATCACTTTTAAAAGGGACCCTTTGTGAAAATCATTACGGTATCCGAAAAAAAGTTCAAGAAAGCAGTTGCAAATTAATCAAAGCAGAATAATATTTTCATCTGGAATGCTTAATTAGTAGGGGGGTAGATTAATAATGTATTTCAGTGCCGGTGAAAGCAAGCTTTCGCCGGTTTCTTTATTTCTGGCATGTCATGACTTTCATATCAGATTTTACATTTGTCTGTGAAAAGTAATATCTGATTTCACTGAATTAAAAATTTATAAAGACTGCCAACAAACTATTTTCCTCAATTTCCCGTTTAATGAAAAACAAATAAGATGAGAATTCTTATCATATTGATTTTCTTATGTCTTAACAGTAAGGCGCAGATGCTCACTTCGGTATATTTTGATTATAACAGTACGAAACTCAGCAAAGATTCAGAAAAAAAACTCGACAGCCTAAGCCGTTTAAACACGGAGTTGAAATTCAGGATTTTCGGAAATTGTGATGTTTCCGGAACTTCATATTATAATCAAATATTGTCGGAAAACCGTGCGCGCAGTGTCAGTGCCTATCTTCAGAAAAAAATCGGACGTAATATCGAACTGCAGAGTGTAAAAGGGCTGGGAAAGGAAAAACAGATCAACGACAACAGTACGGAGGAGCTGCGCAGCAGAAACAGAAGGGTCGACATATTCATTGATCGCGTGATGGCATCTGGGGAAATTAGATCCGGAAAAATATATGCGAGTTTCTTCAGTAAAAAGATTTCTGAGATGAAAGTAAAAGATACGTTTTCCTTACCCCAGGTGAATTTTATCGGAGGACGTCACGTCTGGCTTCCCAAAGCAAATAAAGTTCTCGCCCAGCTTGCGGATCTTTTAAAGAATAATCCGTCTCTTGAAGTGGAATTACAGGGGCATATCTGCTGTGACTATGATAATTTTGACGGTCAGGACCTTGATCTGAAAACATTTAATCTGTCATTCACTAGGGCTAATGCGATCAAAGAATTCCTGAAATTGCAGGGAATTAACGCATCACGGATAAAAGCTACCGGCCAGGGACATCTTAATCCAGTTGTTTATCCCGAAAGAACGGAAGACGATTTCAGCAAAAACCGGAGGGTAGAAATTGTCCTACTTAAAAAGTAGGAGGCTGGAAGAGGAAATCCGCATGCTGGAAGTTTTATATCGTATTTACTGTTGATGGTTTTGAATTTAAAATAGTAACGGATTGATATTTTTGTAAATGAATCTGATAAAGCAGCCTGCAAAAGTCTGTGAGAATCAGCGTCATTTGGGGTATCTCTCCCATCTGTTCTCTTCTAATACTATGTTTGGGTTCTACAGACAAAACGTTGAATCTTTAAGCTGATATTTCGCGGCATTCTTATCTGCCAGACATTAATTACGGCTTAATCGGCGTTTCAGGTTTTGCTGTTTCTTTAAGCTGTCTTCTCTGTTTACTGAAAGAAACCATTAAGTAAAACAGAAAGGGAAGAATAAATAGCGAACCCAGCATCAGTGCCCATGCCAGAGCATTAATAGTCTTCGGGGCGGCGACATGCTCCAGCAGAGAAAGGTGCTGCCCGTTTCCAAACAAAATGATGTTGGGATTGTGCTGATATGTTGCAGCTACAAGAATCATAATCACCTGAAAGCCTGCCAGGGCACGAACAGGGAGCATTTTTCCGGTATGTATCGCTCTCAGAATCAGCAACAGGCAGATGGTTGCAAAACCGGTTGCCATAATTCCCAATGGCTTGGAAAATACCCACATAACGAGAGGGATTCCTGAAATATAGGCGGTTACAAAAACCAAAATCCCGGTAATGACTACGAAAACCATGGTCTGTTTCGATTTTTTGATCATCAGTTTGAGTTCCATGCGGTCGCAGGTCTCCCTTAATGCAAAAACAGAGGCCAGATAAGCACAGATCGAGATGGTGAATAATCCCACAGCCACACCGAACCAGTTCAGCCAGCTGAAGATATACAGGTCAAGGAAATTATTCGCGTCAGGCTGAATGGAACGTGAAATTGTAGCCGCAGCAATCAGCCCGAGGAAAAACGGTGTGAACAGGCTTGAGAAATAGAAAATCTGTATGTATACCTTCTGCCATTCATCTTTTATCGCATCATAATGCCGGAACGTGAAAGAGGTTCCCCGTGCGATGATACCGATAAGCATCATCACCAGCGGAATATGAAGGTATGTGGAAAGAGTAGTATAGACTTCAGGAAACCCGACAAATAAAATGACGACCGCAATAATCAGCCACATGTGATTGGCTTCCCATACCGGAGCAATGGATTCGTACATGATTACCTGTGTTTTCGGACGGTTTTTTTTCCTGGTCATCAGTTCCACAATTCCAGCACCAAAGTCAGCCCCGCCCAGAATAACATAGAGGCAGATGGAAAGCCAGAGAAAACCTATTACTACATATATCATGATTATTTGCTTTTAGGGTTAAAATTAGGATCATTCGGATCATATAATTTCGGGACCATTTTGATCTGACGACTTAATAGAAAGGCCATCAGAAGGGAGAGAGAAGCGAAAACTGCTGTAAAGAAATAAAACGAATACTGGATGCCCGGCATTGGTGTTACAGCGTCCACCGTGCGCATGATTCCGTAGATAATCCACGGTTGCCGTCCCACTTCGGTTACCGTCCAGCCGGCTTCCAGGGCAATATATCCAAAAGGTGTCGCGATTAAAAAGGTTTTCAGCAGCCAGCTTTTGGTCAGCCATTCTTTTTTGAAAAACGTTGCATATAAAAAAAGAGCTCCGATGATGATCATAATACCCCCAAAGAAAATCATGGTCTGAAAGGCATAATGCACTACCGCTACCGGTGGCCATTCGTTTTTTGGGAAGTCCTTAAGGCCTTTTACTTCGCTGTTGAAATCGCTGCTTACAAGGAAGCTTAAGAGCTTCGGGATTTTGAGGGCATATTTTATTTCTTCTTTCTTTTCATCGGGAATTCCGCCGATGACGAAAGCCGCTCCTTTTTCTGTTTCAAAATGAGCTTCCATCGCCGCTAATTTGATTGGCTGCCGTTCAGCCACTGACTTAGCTGCGGTATCGCCGCTTAAAGGTGCTCCGAATGCTCCGATCAGGGCAAATCCTGCTGCAATTTTAAATGCTTTCATATGGAATTCCACATTCTTTTTTTTCAGGATCATAAAAGCGTGAACCCCCGCAACGGCAAACCCTGTGGCACAAAAGGCAGCTACCGTCATGTGCAGTGCCTGTGAGAACCACGCCTCATTAAACATCGCTTTTATAGGATCTATATTTACATATTCCCCATTGATGTAATCGAATCCTGCGGGAGAATTCATCCAGGCATTGGCTGCAACCACGAGAATACCCGAAACCAGTCCGCTCAGCCCTACCAAAAATCCACAGAACCAGTGGAACCATTTATTGAACCTGTCCCATCCATACAGGAAAAAGCCAATAGCTATGGCTTCTATGAAGAAAGCGGTTCCTTCTAGCGAAAAAGGCATTCCGAAAATCGGCCCGGCGTGTTTCATGAATTGAGGCCAGAGAAGTCCGAGCTCAAAAGAAAGCATGGTTCCGGAAACCGCACCTGTTGCAAAGAGAATCGCTACGCCTTTGCTCCATGCTTTCGTTAATCCCTTGTAGACTTCATCTTTTGTTTTTAAATACTTCCAGTGCGCAAAAGCCATAAGAAAAGGCATCACCATACCGACACAGGAAAAAATGATATGAAATCCCAGTGACATGGCCATCTGGGCGCGGGCTGCAAGAAAGTCGTCCATGAATTGAATTTTTGGGTAATTAAAGGTACGTATAAATTGGAGAAGCACCGTATGATTTACAACAGCAATCATTTGAGAAATAGATCTTAACTTTGATATTTTTTAAGTAAAATACTCCTTTTTATTTATCGGAAAATGCTGTCTTTTTTGACATATTTTAACTTTCACAACTCGAAAAAAATCACGATATTTGTAGGTCTCTGCGTACAGCAGAATTTTTTAATATTTATATGAGTCAGAAACAATATACAGCGAGTAGTATTCAGGCATTAGAAGGAATGGAGCATGTACGTATGCGTCCTTCGATGTACATTGGTGATGTGGGAGTAAGAGGTCTCCATCATTTGGTTTATGAAGTAGTAGATAACTCTATTGATGAAGCGTTGGCAGGGTACTGCGACACGATTTTCGTCAGCATCAAAGAAGGAAACGGGATTGAGGTTAGCGATAACGGTAGAGGAATCCCGGTAGATTTCCATGAAAAGGAGCAAAAATCTGCGCTTGAAGTTGTAATGACCAAAATCGGGGCCGGAGGTAAATTCGATAAAGATTCCTATAAAGTTTCCGGAGGTCTTCACGGGGTGGGTGTATCTTGTGTGAATGCCCTTTCCAACGAAATGGTGACTACCGTTTATAGAGACGGAAACGTTTATCAGCAAATCTATTCCAGAGGAAAAGCACAAACGGGTGTCGAAGAGATCGGCCACAGCGACCAGAGAGGGACCAAGCAGTTTTTCCAGCCAGACGATACGATTTTTACCGAACTCGTTTATAATTACGATACATTGGCAAGCCGTCTGCGCGAGCTTTCCTATTTAAATAAAGGCATTACCATTACCCTGACCGACGAAAGGGAAAAACTGGAAGACGGATCTTTCAGAACGGAAGTTTTCCACTCCGAAGGAGGGTTGAAGGAGTTTGTAGCCTATATCGACGGAAACCGTGAATCGATCATGGAAAACGTAATCTTCATGGAAGGGGAAAGAGACGATATTCCGGTGGAAGTAGCCATGCGTTACAACACCTCGTTTACAGAAAATCTTCACTCTTATGTAAATAACATCAATACCCATGAAGGAGGAACCCACCTTGCCGGTTTCAGACGTGCTTTAACGAGAACACTGAAAAAATATGCTGACGAATTAGGGCTTCCTGCCAAGGAAAAAGTTGAAATTACAGGAGATGATTTCCGTGAAGGATTAACGGCTGTAATCTCCGTAAAAGTAATGGAGCCTCAGTTTGAAGGGCAAACCAAAACAAAACTTGGGAACTCCGAAGTTTCCGGTGCGGTGGATAAAATCGTAGGGGAAATGCTGACGAACTTCCTTGAAGAAAATCCTAACGAGGCCAAGATCATCGTACAGAAAGTCGTATTGGCCGCAAAAGCCAGACAGGCTGCAAAAAAAGCCCGTGAAATGGTTCAGCGAAAATCTCCGATGGGAGGTTCCGGGCTGCCGGGTAAACTTTCAGACTGCTCTTCTAAAGATCCTGCCGAATCAGAATTATTTCTGGTGGAGGGAGATTCTGCGGGTGGAACGGCTAAGCAAGGTCGCGACAGACACTTCCAGGCAATCCTTCCATTAAGAGGTAAAATCCTGAACGTTGAAAAAGCGATGTTGCACAAGGTTTACGATAACGAGGAGATTAAGAATATCTATACGGCTTTAGGTGTTTCCGTAGGAACGGAAGAGGACAGTAAAGCATTGAATATGTCTAAGCTGAGATACCATAAGATCGTTATTATGACCGATGCCGATATCGACGGTTCCCACATTTCGACCCTTATCCTTACCTTCTTCTTCAGGTATATGAAGGAACTGATTGAAAACGGATATATTTATATTGCACAGCCTCCTTTATATCTATTGAAAAGAGGTAACAAGAAGCAGTATGCCTATAATGAAAAAGAACGTGAAGAATTTACGCTGGAAATGTCTCCGGATGGAAGAGGAGTTGAAATTCAGCGTTATAAAGGTCTTGGGGAAATGAATCCTGAGCAGCTGTGGGAAACTACGCTTAACCCTGAACACAGGATACTGAAACAGGTCACTATCGATAATGCCGTAGAAGCGGACAACGTTTTCTCTATGCTGATGGGAGATGAAGTTCCGCCAAGAAGGGATTTCATTGAGAAAAATGCCAAGTATGCCAAGATCGATGCTTAATTGTATTTGATATATCTAAAAAGACTTCAGCAATGAAGTCTTTTTTTTGTCCCT